>JACPTI010000107.1 GCA_016192845.1 Acidobacteriota bacterium | reverse complement strand
GTTGGGCGGCGATGCCGTCGGTGTGTTCGACGTAGTTGCCGCCGGCGTTGAGCTGCACGGACGGGCGTACGGGCGGCAGAATCCTGAGCGTGTTGACGGGAACGACATAGGCGGGCGGACTGGCGGCGCTCGAGACCGCCTTGGCGATCGCCCCGAGCCGCTGCCGCCACTCGGCGTCGTAGCGCACGATCAGCTGCTTCATATCGGCCGGCGCCGTGAGCCGCGGCGCCGAACCGTTGGCCGCCTCGAACGCGGCGTTTGCGCGGGCGATGTCGACCACCTGGGTATCACGGAGAACCATTCCCACGAAGGTTCGGCCGTTCTGCTCGAACGTCCCGAGCTTGAACGGCACGGCGCCGCCCGCCTGCGCGCCGACGCGATCCGACGCGGTGACGGCCAATGCAAGCGCCAGAGCGACAACTGTCAGTCTTGATGCCACATCTCCCTCCATCGCTGCCGAGGTCCAGCACCGGAAATCAAGGGCCGTATTCTACACCCGCATGCCGGACGATGCCCGCCGGGTTGCCTGCCCCAGTATGATGTCCACGTCATGACCTACGCCTCTGTCTCCGCGTACCTCCGGCGACACTTCCGGCACTTCAATGCGGCGGTCGTCATCGAGGCAGCCGACGCATGGCGGGCGCTTCTCGACAACGAGGGCCGGATGATGGTGACGCTGGCCGGCGCGATGAGCACCGCGGAGCTCGGTCTCTCGCTCGCGGAGATGATCCGCCGCGACAAGGTCCACGCCGTCACCTGCACCGGCGCCAACCTCGAAGAAGATCTATTCGGGCTGGTCGGCCGCCCGCAGTACGTCCCGACGCCGGGCTACCGCGATCTCACGCCCCACGACGAGCGGCGACTCGCGGAACAGGGGCTGAGCCGCATCACCGATGTCTGCGTGCCGATGGCGGCGGCAGTAGGGACGGTCGAGCGCGCGTTCCATGATCTCTGGGTGGAGGCGGATCAGCGCGGCGAGCGCTGGTTCCCGCACGAGTTCGCGTTCCGGCTGATTCGCGAACGGCGGCTGGCGCCGATGTACGCCATCGACACGACCGAGAGCTGGGTGGTCGCCGCCGCCGAGCGCAACGTGCCGGTGTTCGTCCCGGGGTGGGAAGACTCGACGCTCGGCAACGCCTTTGCCGCGCGGCTGATTCGCGGCGACGTTAGGAACCCGCACACCGTCCGAAGCGGCATGGAATACATGCTGGCACTCGCGGACTGGTACACGCGCGAGGCGGACGGCCGACCGACGGGGTTCTTCCAGATCGGTGGCGGCATCGCCGGCGACTTCGCCATTTGCGTCGTCCCGATGCTGGCGCAGGATCTCGGCCGGCCGGTGCCCCGGTGGCGGTATTTCTGCCAGATCAGCGACTCGACCACGAGCTACGGGTCGTATTCGGGCGCGGTGCCGAACGAGAAGATCACGTGGGGAAAGCTCGACGTCGACACCCCGCGGTTCATCATCGAGTCGGACGCCACGATCGTGGCGCCGCTCATCTTCGCGCTCGTGCTCGGATACTGACCCCGGCGGCGGGTCCAGACGACCCGCCCGACGAGCCCGCAGGGAGGGGCCCATGCGCCTCATGACATACGCCGCTGCAATCCTGACGATCGTGGTCCTCGGGTCCGTGACCGTCTCGGCCCAATCGGCATTCGGCCGGCTCGCGGGCACCGCCTTCGACAACACCGATGCCGTTGTGCCCGGCGTGACGGTCGCACTGCAGAACGCGCTCACCGGCCAGACGCAGACGACCACCACCAGCGAGGCCGGCGCGTTTCTCTTCCCTCAGGTGCAACCGGGGGTCTACACGGTCACGCTGACGCTCGCCGGGTTCCGGCCGGCGACGTTCACCGATGTCGAGATCCACGTCGGCGTCGAGCGCTCGCTGACCGTGCGCCTCGAGGTCGGATCGGTCACGGAGGCGGTCACCGTCATTGCCGGCGGCCCGCTCGTGCAGACGACCACGCCCGAGGTGACACAGACCGTCGTCCAGCGGCAGATCGCGGACCTGCCGCTCGACGGCCGCAACCCGATCGAGCTGATCCGTCTTCAGGCGGGCGTGCCCGGCATCCCCACTCTCACAACCACCGCCATCAACGGCGGCCGGGCGACGTGGACGCAGGTGACGATCGACGGCATCAACGTCCAGGACAACTTCGTCCGCCTCAACGCGCTCGATTTCGTCCCGAACCGGCCGACGGCCGACACGGTCGCCGAGTTCACGATCACCACCGCGCTGCCCGGCGCCGACGCGGCTGGCGGCGCCACGACCGTGCGGCTCGTCACGCCGTCTGGCACCAACAGTTTCCGCGGCAACGTGTTCGGCTTCAATCGCACCAACGCGCGCGGATCGAACTCGTTCTTCAACGAGCGGAGCGGCCTGCCCGCGCCGGAGCTGCGGCGCAACCAGTTCGGCGGCACGTTGGGTGGTCCGATCGTGCGGAACCGCTTCTTCTTCTACGGCTACTACGAAGGCTTCCGGCTCCGTACACAGGTGACACAGAACAATATCGTCCCGGTGCACGACGATCTGCTGCAGGGCGTCTTCCGCTACGCGGGCGCGGACGGGCAGGTCCGTGCCGTCGACGTGCTGCAGCTGTCGGGGCTGCGTCTCGACCCGGTGGTCCAGCGCGACATCCTCGCGCGGCTGCCGTCCTCGCGCCTGGTGAACAACTTCGACGTCGGCAACTCGACCGAGGCGCGGCGGCTCAATACGGCCGGATACCGGTTTCTCCAGCGGAGCCTGACGGACCGGGACCAGTGGGGCCTGCGCCTCGATTACGAGGCGACGCCGGCGCATCGCTTCGAGGCGAACTACGCGTGGTTCCGGGAGATCGACGACCGGAGCGACATCGACGACGTTCATGAACGCCCGCTCGTCTTCACCGACTCGACGGTCCAGCGCTACGTGGGCGCCTGGCGGTGGAGCCGGGCAACGCTGACCAGCGAGGTACGGGGCGGCGGCAACCTGGCGCCGGTCGCCTTCGAGAGCCGGGAGGACGTCGGTAACGCGTTATTCGGCGTGCCGCTCGTGACGAATCCGGCCACGGGATTCGACCCGCAGGGACGCGACACGCGCACCTATCACTACAGCCACACCGGCTCGTGGCTCCGCGGCCGGCACGAGCTGCAGTTCGGCGGCCAGTTGCAGCAGATCCGAGCCAATCCGTCCAACTTCTTCGGCCGCGTACCGGACGTCGCGTTCGGGTTCAGCGCCGCAGCGCCCGCCGCCGTGCAGCTCACGGCCGCGCACTTTCCCGGCGGCATCAGCGCGGCCGACCTCGCCGCCGCGAACGACTGGCTGGCGTTTCTGTCCGGCACGATCGACTCGGTGGGCCAGACGTTCCGCGTCCGCACTCGGACGTCGGGCTTCGTCGCTGGCGTGCCGAGCGACGCCAACTACAGCCTGAACAACACCGCCCTCTTCTTGCAGGACCAGTGGCGCTGGCATCCGAACTTCACCGTGCGCGCCGGCCTGAAGTGGGAGTACTACAGTCCGCTGCGCGAGGACGACGACCTGGCGCTGCAGCCGGTCCTCGACGGCCGCGCCATCCGCGACGTCCTGCTCGATCCGAACGGACGCGTCACCTTCGTGGACGGTGGTTTCTACAAGCGCGACCTCGACAACTTCGGTCCGTCGATCGGCTTCGCGTGGGATCCGTTCCGGAGCGGGCGCACCGCCATCCGCGGCGGCTACTCGCTGACGTTCGTCAATGAGGAAACGTTCACGGCGGCGATCAACGCGACGAGGGCCAACGTCGGCCTCGAGGCCGATGCCGTGCTGCCGAACCTCTACACGACCCTGGCGCAGGGCGTGCCGGTGGTGCCCACGCCGGAGTTCAAGCGCGTCCGCAGCTATGCCGACCAGCTCGATGTCTCGCAGACCTCGGCGGCCTTCGCGATCGATCCCGACATCAAACAGCCGCGGGTCCACCAGGTCAGCATCGGCATCGCCCGCGAGCTCCCCTGGTACCTGGCGGGCGAGGCGCGGTACGTCGGTACGTTCGGCCGCGGCCTGTGGCGCGGCGCCGATCTGAACCAGATGAACCCGCACGGTGCGTTCCGCGAGGATTTCCTGCGCGCCCGCACCAACGGCTTTCTCGCGCTGGCGGCCACTGGCGCGTTCAACCCCGCGTTCAACCCGGCGATTGCCGGGAGCCAGCCGCTCACCGTCATTCCGCGGTTCGGCGGCGGGTTCCTGACCAATGCCACCGTGCGCTCGCTCGTCCAGACCGGCCAGGTGGCGGCGCTCGCGGACCTGTACACGACGAGTGCCGGCCCGGCGATTGCGGCGCTCGCCCGCCAGATGTTCCTGCCGAACCCCGGCATTTACGTGGCGGACCTGCTGCACAACGGCGGGTTCACCAACTACCACGCGCTGCAGCTCGAGCTGCGGCGCCGGCTCCGTGGCGGCGTGCTCGGCCAGATCAACTACACGCTGGCCGACAGCCGGGCGAACACGTTCGGCACGACGCAGGAGCGCTTCGAACCATTCCTCGACAACGCGCGGCCGCAGCTCAACGAAGGGCGCTCGCCGTATCACGTCACGCACGTCATGAACGCCAACGCGATCGCGGAGCTGCCGTTCGGCCAGGGGAAGCGGTGGCTCAACCGCGGCGGGATCGCCGACCTGCTGGCGGGCGGCTGGCAGGCAAGCGCGATCGTGCACTGGCAGAGCGGCTCCCCGATATCACTCCTGGCCCGCCGGGGCACGTTCAACCGGACCGCCCGATCCGGCATTCAGACGGCGCGGAGCTCGCTCGGCGCCCGCGACATCCGGAAGCTGCTCGGCGTGCGGGAAGTCGACGGGAACATCTACTGGATCGATCCGAAGGTGATCGACCCGAACACCGGCCGGGCGGTCGGTCCCGACACGCTGACGAGCGCCGCCGGCTTCGACGGGCAGGTCTTCTTCAATCCGATGGCGGGAGAGGTCGGGACGCTCGAGCTCCTGGGGTTCGACGGCCCCTCGCAGTTCCTGATGGACCTGGCGATCGCCAAGCGCCTGCGGCTGCGGGACCGGTGGGCGCTGCAGCTCCGGGCCGACGTGTTCAACGTGTTCAACACGGTGAACTTCTTCGTCGGCGACTACGACATCAACAGCGCCTCGTTCGGACGGATCAGCAGCACCAACACCGACCCGCGCCTCGTCCAGCTTGTGGTGAAGCTGGAGTTCTGAGACAGGAGGTCCGGTTGAACGACTACCGCCTGAAAGGCGGTAGACTCCGCGCGCGACTGAAAGTCGCCCCGCGCGCGGGTGTCGCAGCCCGACGCGGTAGTCGTTCATAGGCGCGCGCCACGGCGCGCGCATCGCTAGTCCCACGTGC
>JACPTI010000092.1 GCA_016192845.1 Acidobacteriota bacterium | reverse complement strand
CTGAAGTCCCCACGCATGTGCGACGGGTGCTGCGGCGCTGTCTGCAGAAGGATCCCGAGCGGCGCATCCATCACATCGCCGACGCGCGCGTGGAGCTGGAGGACGCATCGAGCGAGCCGGCCTCTGCCGTCTCGACGACCGCCATGCGCCCGGCGGCCCCCGCGCAGTGGCGGCGCGCCCTTCCCTGGACCGTGACGACGCTCGCCGTTGCCGTGGCTGCCTGGGTGCTGTGGAGTGGATCGGGGCTTCGCACAACAGCAACGCAGCCGGTCGTGCGCCTGGAGATCAATCTGCCAGCCGGTGTCGAGCTGTACACGGCCGCGACCCGCACGGTTGCGGTCTCTCCCGATCCAGGACGTGGCGCGCGCCACGTTCACACGGATCTCCTCGAGAGATGCCACCCTGGCCGGATTCCCGATCTGGATGCCCGACGGCCGCGGCGTGGTGTATCGAACCGCCGAGGGCTTGCGCCTGCAAGACGCAGATGGCGGCAGCCAGAGCGAGGTGATCGCGGGAACGTCTGAATTCGACTTCCCGGGCTCGATCGCGCCCGACGGCGAGACGCTCGTGTTCCTGCGCAGCTCGCAGGAAGGGTTGTTCGACATCTATACGGTTCCCCTTCGCGGTGACGGCGGCGTCCGGCCCCTTCTGAACACGGCCGCGTACGAGGGCGGACCACGGCTGTCACCGGACGGCCGATGGCTGACATACGTGTCGAACGAATCGGGACAGAACGAAGTGTATCTGCGCCCGTTCCCAGGGCCAGGTCGACGCTGGCAGATTTCCACCGAGGGCGGAACGCAGGCCGTCTGGAACCCGAACGGCAGAGAGATCTTTTATCGCAGCGGCAACAAGATCATGGCGGTCGACGTATCGACGATCCCGGACGTGACGCTCTCACCGCCGCGGCTGCTGTTCGAGCAGCCGTACGCGTTTGGCCCTGGTATCACAATCGCAAACTACGACGTCACGCGCGACGGGCAGCGGTTCATCATGGTCAAGGACGAAGCAACCGCCGCGCGTCTGAACGTCGTCCTCAACTGGCTTTCGGACCGCATGCCGTGACACCGCATGCCGTGACGGTTGACACTCACCCGATTCAGGGGTATTCAGGCGGCGCGAGGAGGATGCGATGACCTCTCGACCTCTCGTGCTTCTCGCATCGGTTGTCCTGCTCGGCGGGCTGGCCGTCGTGACCGTGAGTTGCCGGGCCGGCACGCCGGAAGACGCGACGCAGCGCACAACCACGCTCCGCACGCCCTGGGGCGAGCCGGATCTGCAGGGCATCTGGAACGGCGAGACGATCACGCCGCTCGAGCGGCCCGCCCGGTGGGCCGACAAGCCCGTGCTGAGCGCCGAGGAAGCGGCCGCCGTCGAGAAGTGGGTGGCGTAGGGCCAACCGGGTGTACGAGTCCACGTGTCACGAGGGCAACTACGGCCTGCTCGGGATGCTCGCCAACACCCGCGCGGCCGAGGCGCTGCACGCCAAAGGACAGAGACCGGATCCCGCGACCCAGGACAACGCGACCGGCGGCGGCACCAACGTCGAACAGCTCCTGGCGAACTTTCCCCGCTGATGCTGTTCTGCAGATTGCTGTAGTGTCTGTTTGCGGAGGAGGGCTGTCGACACACGCCTCCCGGCTCCGCACACCGGAAACTCGCCTGCCGCTCGCCCCTCTTCCGCTCCGCGCGTCGACTATCAGCTAATTCACGGCGGAGTCCGTCGGGCGCAACCCCCACCCCACCGCGCAGGCGCGGTGGGGACCCCGGCGGACCGTCACGGGCAATTCGCACCTCACGGATCGCGCGGACCGAAGTCGACGCGCAGACCTCGCTTCGGCGAGTTTCGGCTGCGCGGGTGCGTCTGTATCACGCAGCGGCGTTCGCCCGTGGGCGAACGCGCCGGGCGCGACCCGAGGGTTACGCGGTCGGGGGTAGCCGTCCGAGCGTTTTCCGGCGCGGCGAGCGGCGACGCGGCGCGAGATGTCCGACGCCGCTCGCGCCTGGCCGACTTGAAGTTAGCGGGAAGGGGCGCCTACCGGCGGTCGAGACGTTTGTCGGCGAGGAACCGCGACAGCAGATCCGCGATCTGCACGTTGTTCAGATCGAGCATCGGGAAGTGCGTGTTGCCGCGGATCCCGATCTCCGGCAGCAGAACGTTCACCGCGTCGCCGCCGTGGCGGTTGATCGCCTCCACCATCAGCTTTGCACGCAGCACGTTGACGCGGCGGTTGTCGAGCGAGAGGCGCGGCCCCGTGTTGACCTTGTCCATCGCCGCGGGGATGTAGTCGCCCCAGACGATCTGAATCGGCATCCTCGTCAGCTTCAGGAAATCCGCCATCGGGATCGGACGCCCCGGCGGGAGCGTCATCCCGTCCACGCGCGCGATCGGCGGCGGCATCTCGCTTTCGGGGAACACCGCGTCGCCCGGCTCGTACGAGACGATGGCGGCAACGTTCGAGGTCTTGGTGGCGGTCAGCCAGCCGCGGATGCCGGTGGAGGAATGCGTGAGCAGGACCGACGGCCCGATCTCGTCGAGCAGCATCGCCAGCGCGTCGGTCTCCACGGCCTCGTTTTCCGGCGTGTTGAACTCGGGATACTGAATGCGGAAGAACTCGTTCAGCGCGCGCGGCGACTGCGGGAACTGGACGCCTGGATAGAAGTCGGGCGTCTGGTCGCCGGGCAGCCAGAGACCCAGCCGCCAGTTGGTGAACCACACCTGGTCGTTGTTCGGCTGCGGCGTGTAGCTCGTTGGCGCGCATCCCTGCCCGGCACGGCCGGTTCGCGGCAGATCGGTCAGGTAGACGGGGAAGCCGCGGCGCAGGAAGATGTGCCGGAAGCCCTCGCGTCCGTCGAACGTCGTGTCCCATGTCTTGGCGCTGCTGGCGTGCACCATGACGAGCGGCACCCGGCGCGGGTTGTCCGGTATCTGCCATTCGACGTAGCCGTGGTCGCAGTGCAGGGATCCGGTCGCGGGATCGCCCATGACGCGGCCGCCAAACGGGCGTGCACCCTGCTCGCGGATGACGAACGCCGACTGAGCCGTGGCGGTGGCGACGGCCAGGATCAGCAGCAGAACAATCCGGGCTGGCACGAGCGGTGGCTCCTTTCCAGACGCATCAGGCGCGAGTCTACGTTGTGGCACCCCAACGCGCAAACTCCGCGCGACGCCACCCCACCGCGCAAGCGTGCGCGGTGGGGACCCCGGTTGGGGACCCCGCTCGGCACGTCATCTGCACAAGCGCCTGGACGGTCTTACGGTCGAGGCGCCATGGGAACGGATGGGCGGCCGCGTGCGGCGTTTGTGCTCGGCCTTTTCCACACAGGGTTGTCGGCCGTGCGGGCGCTCGCGCGCGCCGGCCTAGTTCAGCCACACCGTGAGCGCCGGCGCCTGCCGCGCCGCCAGCGCGGCGCAGTTCTCGATGCGCTCCAGCGCCTGACGGAGCGGCCGCTCGGCGGCCGGCACGGGGTGGCCCGCGAAGAACTGCCGCACGTCCTCGGCATCCGTCGCGGAGCAGAAGCTCCCCGTGGCGCTCACGATGGCAGGAATACCCTGGAAGGTGCCGAGTTTCTGCGTGAGCGTCGCCCACCGTGCCTTCACGAAGCTCCAGGCGGCCTCGCGCGACGCGGGGCGTGTGAGCAGCCCGGCGATGAGCGCCGCCGTGTCCTGCGTGCGCACCTCGTCGGAGAGCGCGAAGGCAAGCGTCCGCTGGACGAGCGCGGGATCGCCGAACCAGGGGAGGGCGCCGAAGAAGCGGTAATACTCCTCCGGCTGCGCCGACAGCGTGCCGAGCTGCGCAACGTATTGCTCGTAGAGCGCAGCGTCGCTCGCCGCGGCGGCGACGCGCAGGACCGCGGGCGCCAGCGTGCCAGGCAGGGAGGTGCGGTCGGCGATGTACCGCACGGCCAGCTCGCGCGCCTGCCGCTGCACGACGGCGTCATTGCCCGTTACGCCGACCAGCGTCAGCAGCTGCGCGCGGCGACTGTGCCGCTCGTCGCCGTCGTCGCGGTTGCCGGGCAGACCAAGCGCGTGGAGGACCGGCCCGAACCGCTCGCGGATCCATGCCTCGAACCGCGGCCGGACGGCCGGCCCGGCGACGTCCTCCGCGGTCTGTGTGAGCCGGGGGACGAGGGCGTCGATCACGGCGGCCGTGTCGTCGCCCGCGAGCGTTGCGGCAAGGTCGAGGTAGACGCCGATGTCGTGCCGGCCGGCGCGCACCATCCACCATTCGTCGCCGAGCAGGCTGATGCGCTCCACCGGCTCGAGCCGTCGCGCATCACGCGCGAGCGCCCGCACCGCGTCGGGCGCGTACTCGGTGAAGTAGTAACCGCGCGCGTTGGCGTTCGCGAATACCGGCCCGCACCGGGGGACACGGAACGTACCGCGCGCCCGGTCGAGCACCTCGCACCGCGTCCGACCGTCGTCGGTCTTGACACAGAGCGGTACCGTCCACCTCTGCGGCGCGGCGGCGGAAGATGCGGCCGGATGGCCGACAAAGCGCCGCTGCTCGAGCGTCAGCTCCATCTCGCACCCCGACGCGCAGGCCCGGGGTCCCCGCGGCGCACGCCTGCGCCGCGGGGTGGAGATGTGCGCGTCGGGGACCCCGCTCTGCCGGGCGGCACACCGCGTCCCGACCGAGACGACGGGCGCGCCAGCCTGCTCGAGGTAGCCTTTCAGAATGCCGTCGATTGGCCGGCCGGTGACGCGCGCCAGCTCGGTCCACAGGTCCTCGCCGGCGGCATTCGAGAAGGCATACTTCTTCAGGTACGACGCCAGCCCCTTCCGAAACAGCTCCGGGCCGACGAACGCCTCGATCATCCGGAGGACCCCTGCGGTCTTCTCGTAGGCGATCCCGTCGAACACTTGGTTGATCTCCTCCGGCGTCTCGACGCGGAGGCGCACCGGCCGGGTCGTCCGCAGCGCGTCGAGGCCGAGGGCCGACTGGGTGTCGGCGGCGTCGGCAAGCTCCATCTTCCATTCCGGCCGCCAGGCCGCCAGCGGCTTGCTCGCGATCCAGGTCGCGAACCCCTCGTTCAGCCAGATGTCGTCCCACCACTTCATCGTCACCAGGTTGCCGAACCACTGGTGCGCCAGCTCGTGCGAGATGATCGACGCGACGCTTTTTCGCGCCGTGAGCGACGCCGTCCCGGGGTCGACGAGCAAGAGCCGCTCGCGGAAGAGCACGGCGCCGGCGTTCTCCATCGCGCCGGCCGCGAAATCGGGGACGGCGATGAGGTCGAGCTTGCCGAAGGCGTACGGGACGCCGAAGTAGTCGTTGAAGAAGGCGAGCTGCTGTTCGGCCGCCTCCAGCGCAAACGCGGTGAGCCCCAGCTTGTCCGGCGTCGAGCAGACGCGAATCGTCGTGCCATGGGCGCGGCCTGCGCGGCACACGAAGTCGCCGACGACGAGCGCCACCAGATACGTCGGCATCTTCGGGGTCGTCGCGAACGTCAGCGTGTGTTTCCCGGGCTCCGGTCCGGGCACGTCCGAGAGCTGCGCGCCGTTGGAAATTGCGGCGTCGCCGGCATCGACCATGAGCGAGATGTCGAACGTCGCCTTGAACGTCGGCTCGTCGAACGACGGGAACGCGCGGCGCGCGTCGGTCGGCTCCATCTGCGTCACCGCATAGTGGCGGCCGTTCGCGCGGCTCAGATAGAAGCCTCGCAGCTTGTCGTTGAGGATGCCCGTATACGCGATCTGGATCGTCGCGGCGCCTGCCGGAATCGGCTGTGGCACCGTCAGCGTCGCGGTTTCGGCGCGCGAGTCGAGCGTGACGCGCGCGTCCTGCGTCCGGCCGCCTGCCGCGATGGTGACCTCACCGAGCTCGATCTCCGTCGCGTGCAGCGTGATCGCCTGCACGGGCGCCTCCACCTGGACTCGGATCGTCGTGCGCCCGCGGAACGTGGCCCGTTCGAGCTCCGGAGTGAACCAGAGGCTGTAGTGATCCGGAACGACCGTCGTCGAAAGACGCTGGGCGGCGGCCGGCGCCACGACGACGAACAGCGTAATGACGGCGACAAACATGCAAGCACGCCTGGACATGCCTTCACGGTAGCAGACGGGCCCGGTTCGCCGAAGCGCAAGAGCAAAGGCGGGGCTGCCTCGCCGCAGCGCAGAGCGCGGAGGCGGGCAAGCTTCTCGCAGTAGCCCGCGTTTGGCCGAGCTAGAGGCCCGGTTCACGCACGAATTGCGTGCAGCACGGGCAAATGCTGTGTCTGGTTTGCATACGTGGGCTAGGCGGTAGCCGGTAGCTGGTAGCAGGACGTAAGGAGCTACCACCTACCACCTACCGCCTACCAGCTACCAGCTAGCTCAAAAGGAGGCAGACGTGAAGAAGTGGGCGAGCATGCTGGCCGTTGCCGGCCTGTGCATCGGATGCGGCGGACAAACCCCTGATCCCGAGGCGGCGGCTGCCGCCGAAGCGACGGCGAAAGCCGGCGAGTCGACAGGCGCGCCAGCGGCACCACCCGCACCACAGTACCGCGAGATCACGCTGCCGGCGGGCACCACGCTGCGGCTGCGGCTCCAATCGGCCGTGGCCTCCGACAGCAGCCGGGTCGAGGACACGGTGCGCGCGGAGCTGCGCGAGGCGGTGGTCATCGACGGAACGACCGTGCTGCCGGTCGGCACGGAGCTGACCGGGGTCGTCACCGCCGTCGAGCGCTCGGGACGCGTGAAAGGGCGCGCGCGGATCGCGTACCGCTTCAACGCCATCTCCCACGAGGGCGAGCGCTACGGCGTGACCACGGCGCCCGTCTCGCATCAGGCGGAGGCGACCAAGGGCGAGGACGCGACGAAGATCGCGGTCGGCGCGGGAGCGGGCGCCGCCATTGGCGCGCTGCTCGGCGGCGGGGACGGCGCCGCCAAGGGCGCCGCGATCGGCGGCGCGGCCGGCACCGGCGCGGTGCTGGCGACGCGCGGCGAGGAAGTACGTCTTGGTCCCGGCGCGACGGTCACGACCCGGCTGACGGCGCCGCTCACCGTGCGCGTCCGCGTCAACTGACGCTACAGCGTTTCTTGAAACGCTGTAGCGCGGATTGCTAGCCAATGTGTGGCGCGAACCCTTCGGGTTCGCGTGGCGAGCCTGGCAAGGCTCGCCCCACTGTCCTGCAATCCGCGCTACCGTTGCCCGGCGGCGACGGCGTCGCGGATCGCCGCAATCGCCGCGTTCGCGGCGGCTGAATCGGTGAGGAACCCGAGGCGTTCGCGCCCGCCTTCGCCGAGGCGGACAACCCGCACGTGATCCGCCACGGGCGCCTGCGCGGCGAGCGCGACCGTCTCCTCCCACCGCGAGAGCTCCGCGGCGGCGCGCGTCAGGTGATCGGGCCGGTTGAGGAAAGCGCGCAGGGCGCCGGCGGACGGCTCAGGAAGTCCGGCGGCGTGTTGCGACAGCAGGCGCGTCGCCCGCAGGATTCCGGCGCGCGCGAGCCACGGCGCTGCGTGCACGAGCTGCCGCGTGGCCTGCGGCGGTGTGCCGGGCGCCTCGGGCGTCGGCGCACCGGCGAGCACCAGCGCCCGCACCTCGCCCGCATACCGTGCCGCGAACAGGGTGGCGAACGCGGCGCCCAGGCCCTGCCCGACGAGCACGTACGGCCCCTGCACGCCCGAGCGTTCGAGTAGCGCGTGGAGCTGGTCGGGGACGGCCGCGGGATCGAACGCCTCACCCCCGGTTTCGCTCCAGCCGAGCCCCGCCCGATCGTAGCTGCAGGTGCGCGTGGTTTCGCTGAGGGCCGGCTGTACAAGCCCCCATGCCGCCGACATGCCGGTGGCGGGCGCCTCCAGCACGACCGCCGGCGATCCCTCGCCGGTGCAGTGGATGTGCAGCTGGTGGCCGCCGACGTCAACGAGCTGACCGGGATGGGGGAACTGCCGGCGCTCGATCGCGGTCGCCACCCCCTGGTAGGTGGCCCCCGCCAGCATCGGGAAGACGATGACGGCGCCGGCAGCCAGCAGCGCGCGGCGAACCCTCGGCGAGATCAAGGTCATCATTCACGGGGCCGGCGACGGCGTCGCCGTCCGGTCGCGCCACAGGCGATAGGCACCGACCACGAGCGCCACGGCGCCGAGCAGCAGGAACGCGCGGCGGAAGAACTCCAGGCTTCGCGCGATCCAGGCGGGCCGGTCGGTGAGGTACTCGCCGCGCGGCGCGGTCGAGGCGACGTCGAAGTCGGTGCGATCGATGTGGTGCGTGTCGTCGACCGCCGGATGGCGCACCAGATCGCGAATGTTCTCCGTGGACGTGTCCGTCAGGTAGTAGCCCCACGTGCGACGCTCGCGGAACTCCACGCGCCGGAGGCCGTGCGCGCGCTCCACCTGCTCCTGGGTCGCCGGGTCGACCGATGGCGCCCAGCGGACGTGCACGTACGCGAGGCGTTCGCCGTACGTCGCCCGGAGCGTGACATGAACGGCGCCGGCGAGGGCGAGCAGCACGATGCCGGCGACGACAAGCCTCCGATGCGCGGTCATGAGGATTTCGTCTCTGCCAGTCCGTATTTCTCGATCCGCGAGTACAGCTGGGCGCGGGTGAGGCCCAGCAGCTTCGCGGCGCGCGTCTTGTTGTAGCGCGCCTGTGCGAGCGCCTTCACCACCAGCGCCCGCTCGATCGCCTCGAGGTTGACGCCGCCGGGGGGCAGCGACTCCGCCGGCGCGTCGGGCGCCGGCGGCGACTCGGGCCGGCGCGGCATCGTCACCGGCAGGTGCTCGCTGCGGATGTAGCCGCCGTCGGCCAGGATCACGGCGCGCTCGATCGCGTTGCGCAGCTCCCGGACGTTGCCCGGCCACCCGTAGGCGAGCAGCTGGTCCCGGGCGTCGCGCGCGATGCCGGCGGGCGGCTTGCCGACCGCGCTGCCGATCTCCTCCAGGAACGCGTCGGCGAGCTCGAGGATGTCCTCGAGCCGCGCGCGCAGCGGCGGCAGCGCGATCTCGAAGACGCTGAGCCGGTAGTAGAGGTCCTCGCGGAACTCGCCGCGGCGCATCGCCGCGTGGAGGTCGCGGTTGGTCGCGGCCACCACCCGGATGTCGGCGCGGGAGCTGCGCGTGCTGCCGAGGCGCATGTACTCGCGCTCCTCGAGCACGCGCAGCAGCTTGGCCTGCACCGCCGGCGACATCTCGCCGACCTCGTCGAGGAACAGGACGCCGCCGCCGGCCTGCTCGATCCGCCCCGGCTTGGCGGCGACGGCGCCGGTGAACGCGCCGCGCTCGTGGCCGAAGAGCTCCGATTCGAGCAGTTGGTCGGGCAGCGCGGCGCAGTTGATCGCCACAAACGGCCCGTGCTTGCGGCGGGATCCCTGGTGAATGAAGCGCGCCACCACCTCCTTGCCGGTCCCCGATTCGCCGGTCAGGAGCACGGTGGTCTCCGTCTGCGCGACGCGCGCCGCCTGGGCGAGCACGTCCTTCCACTGCTGGGAGTGGCCGACGACGCGCCGGTTGCCCGTGCGCGCGTCGAGCTCGCGGGTGAGCGTCGCCACCTTGGCTTCGAGCTGCGCCGCGGTCTCGCGCGCGGCGGCGTCGCGGCGGGCCGCCTCGGCCAGCTTCTGATGCGAGAGCGCGAGCGCGAGCAGGTCGGCGACGCGCCGGGCGAAATCGAGATCGGCCTCCCCGAACTGCTCCGGCTCGCGGGCCAGGAAGAACAGCGAGCCGAAAACGCCTGTATCGAGCGCCAGCGGCACGCGCAGCGCCGAGCGGACGTTCAGCCGGCGGAAAAGACGCCCGCGGACGCTCCCGGGCGCGATTTCGACGTCGCCGTCGCGCACGACGTACGGGTCGCGGTGCAGCAGGTACCGTTCGTTGTCGGCAATCATCATCGGCGCGCCGAAATCCGGGTCGTCGACCTGCGCGCCGGTCATGGCGTAGATGCGGACGGACCGTCCGTCCTCGGCCCACGAGGTCAGCACGAGGACGTCGTGCGGCAGGCCGCCGCGCACGACGTCGGACACCTCGGCGAAGATATGCCGGATGTCGAGCGCCTCCGCCATCGTGTACAGCAGCCGATCGAGCGCGTCGATGCGCTCGCGCCGGACCGACTCGGTGTTCCGCAGCGCGTCGTGCTGCAGCGCGAGCGACAGCAGGTCGGCCACGCTGTCCATCAGGACCTCGTGCGCGTCGGTGAACGCGTCGGGCGCGCTCGAGGTAGCCCAGAGCGCGCCGTAGACGCTCGGGCCGCGCCCGACCGTGCACACGAGTCGCGACCGCGCGTCGATGTCGAGCGCCGGCACGCCGCCGCCGGCCACGGCCGCGTCGGCGGATCCGGTGGCGGCGATCCGATGCCCGGTCACGTCGAGCTCGCCCGACGGGCGCGCCACGTAGAGCAGTACGGACGAACGATCCATGACAGGCACCGGAGTGATCGCTCAGTATAATCTTTCGCTTGTGCCCGCACCCGGACTCTCGTGGCTCGACCTCGATTCCTCCGTCTGTTCCAGTGCGATGGGTGCAGGTGATGTCGAAGGAACCGCGAGGAATCCCGAGAACTGCCGCATGGCGGCCTCATCAAGAGTCCTTTCGGCGTTGCGGCATGGCTCGAACGCCTCGGGATCAAACGACCGTGAGGCGCACTCGCTCGTTCTCACCGCCGGCGAGAGAGACTGTGGGCTGCGATGTGCAGGATGGTCCGTTGTCGGGGAGCCCTGGGATTTGCTTTTCGCGACACTGCCGTACGCGCCGGGAAGCGATCGACAGCTCTGTCGAGATGGATCCAGGATCCCAGAGGCTTTCACGCCGTACGGGGACACATCGATTTCGCCCTTGATCACAGGCGTGCCATTTCTCGCGACACCACGACATCCCTGTCTCGTTCGCCGCCGCGAGCCCCGACATGAGAATTCAGGCCTTGATTGTGGCGTTCGCCTTCGGGGCGTTCATTGAAGGCGCATCGCCGTTTTTACGTTCAATTCGTTGAGCGCGAACGGGACGGTCTGTTTCACGGCGGCGGCGCTGGCCGCCGCTTTCACCGGACTTGGCCTTAAGCGATTCATGGCGCTTGCGGCGGGTACGCTTCGGCGGCTCCTCCTTGCCGAGCTGGCGTGTGCGGCAATGAGGCGCTCGCGTACGTGTGCACTATGGAGGATTGTCGGCGACCCTGGGCCTAGCGGTCGCGACCACCCGCGCCCTGTTCCCATTTTCCAGTGCCTACCTTGGATGGCCAGACGTCCTTCTGACCGGGAGCGACGGGAGGCGGCGTCATGATGCGGACAGCAAGCATCGTCGCCGGAACAATGGGGAGCTTTACCAAGGTCTTTTGGATACAGGATCCTTGACGCGCTCCCGGCGGTCACGATACAGTTTTCGTCCGGTAACTGAGGAGTGTCGGCCATGAAACATGGACTTTCGGTGCTCGCGATCGTTTCAAGCCTGGTTATGGGAGTCACCGTGGCGGCCCAGGAGGGCGGGGGTCGCGGGATGCCACCGCCGAGCGAAGTCACAACGATGAAGGTCCCGCGCACCCCGGTCAAGACCGTCAAGATCGAAGTGCCGATAGAACAGGCCGTGCGCCACGAAACGCCGGAGTTCAGAGGCGAAGGGCTGTTCTTTCAACGGTGCGCCATCTGCCACGTGGGAGATTGGCGAAAAGAGGGACAACTCAAGCCGTATGGCCCGCAATTGACGGGCGTCCTGAAAGACGCCTCACGTGAAGCAGCCGTGCGCACTTTCATTCGGAGCGGAAGCCTGAACATGCCGGGCTTCCAGCATACGTTTACACCGGCGCAGTTCGATGATCTCATTGCGTATCTCAAGACCCTTTAAGTTCACGTGCGACTGGCACCTTGGCGCGGGGGCGTGCGCCGGGTCCGAGAGGAGGGCACCTTGTTGAAAGTGAAAACGTCGGTTACAGGCCTCGCAGCAATTCTGTTCGTGGGGAGCCTCTGGACGGCGCCAGCCCTGACGCAGTCGAGTGCCGGCAGCGGCGTGATTGCAGGAACGGTCAAGGACGCGGCCGGGAGTCCGATAGAGGGCGTCATCGTCTCAGCGCGGGCGTCCCATGAAACCTGGACGACATCGGTCTATACCGACCGGCAGGGGAGCTACCAGTTCCCGCCGCTGAGCGCCGGCCAGTATTCGATGTGGGCGCAGGCGAAGGGCTACGACCTCGCAAAGGTGGACGCCAGCCTGGCGAATCAGGGCCGGATCACCGGAGACTTCGCACTCAAGCCGTTGACGGATCCGAGACTGATCGCCAACCAGGCGGACGGTCCCGAGTGGTATGCGGCGCTGCCGGAAAGCAACGATCAGGAACGCCGGATGAAGCATTGGTTCCGGAATAACTGCACGGCGTGCCATCCGGCGTCCTTTGTGCTGGGCGCTCGTTTTGATGCGCGCGGGTGGCGAACCATCATCGATTTCATGGCGCGCGGCATCCCGCCTGTTGGCAATAGCGATGCGGGGGCTGGAAGGGGGAACCCGACGTGGCGGGCCTACATGGACGAGGTCGCCGAGTATTGGGGCCGCGTCACGCCGACTCTGCAGCCCAAGCCGGGCCCGCAGACGACGGGAGCTGCGACGCGCGCGATCGTCACCGAATATGACATTCCGCGCCAGGGCCGGTCAATCTCAGTGCATACCGGCACGGTCTGGACGGACGGCCCGTCGACGATTCACGAAAGCAAGGGCGCGCGTGACATCTGGGTCGACGCCAAGGGTCAGCTCTGGGTTTCGGACGACCGCAGCATGGGGCGCACCACTGGAAAGCTCGATCCGCGGACCGGCAAGTGGACCGATTACGCTTTCTTCGACGAACAGGGCGTTGCGAGGAGCTCGCACGGGCTCAACGGACACACGAAAACGGGGATCCTGTTCCAGGGTGGCCAGCCGGACGGTGCGATCCTGGCGTTCGACACCACGCGGGAAGAGTTCCTGCACTTCGCGGTCCCACCCGGAATGCCCCGCGGCGGCGGTCATATCGACGTCGATTCGGAGGGGAATGGGTGGGCGCCAGCCACGAATGGCGTTCTGAGGCTCAATCCGAAGACGGGGGAGTACACCTACTTCCCGATCCCGTGGCCTGAGGGTGTTCGTGAGAGCGATCGGGGCACATACGGCATCGCCGTCGACGCACTCGATAACGTATGGCTTGCCCGGCCAGGAGCGGAGATGGTTGGCTGGGTCGAACCAAAGACAGGCAAGACCGGCCACGTGCGTTTTGAGCCGATCGTGATGCCGGGGTTGACCGAGCAGGATCGTACCGTCGCTCGCGGGATGAACGCGGGGCCGCCGAACGGCCGTGGCCCCCGCAGGCTCGGGTCGTCCGGGAAGAACGGCGGCAACTACATGTATGTCGCCCTCAACAAGTCGGACGAAATCGCGCAAATCGACATCCGCACGAAGCAGGTGGTGAAGGTGTTCCCGCTGCCTGTCGGCAGCCAGCCCTACGACGCAAGGGTGGACAAGAACGGCAATGTCTGGATTCCTCCACAGAACGCCGATCGCGTCTACAAGATCGATCCTCGAACCGGGCAGGTGTTCACGTTCCATCTGCCGACACGCGGCACGGATATCCGGATGCTCACGGTAGACGACAACACGACTCCCGTCAGCATCTGGCTCACCTACAACCGGTCGAACAAGATCGTTCGCTTGCAGGAAAGACCCGCGGCGACGCAGCAGACGGCTGCGAGATAGTCAACCGATCGCCGACAGGCAGGAAGCAACGAAGAAACACCCAGCTGCCGGGTTTCCCCCGGCCGCTGGGCTCGCGCCCTTCCTCTGGTCGAGCGTTTCGAGAATCCCGCGTTCCTTTGAGTGGCGGAGCGGCGAGCCCGAGATGGCAAGAGGCTGTACTGGCCCACTCGAGGCGGTGACGGCCACAGAAGCTGCTCAGGACGTTGATCGACCGAGTAGCCAAGAGGAGAAGCGTCATCATGCAGATCACCAGATGGACCATCAGCCTGGTCGTTTGTCTCGTCCCGACGATGATGTCGGCTTCCGCTCAGCAGAGCAGCGGTAATCCATTCTCGCGAGAGGCGGCGTGCCGGACCCTGGAGCTCGCATCGACTGGCGGCCCGTTGCCGGCCGATCGCAACGTGGTAGTGCTCCGGTGGCTCGCCACGTCGAACTTTGAGATCGCATATCGCGACAACGTCTTTCTCCTCGATACGTACTACGATCGGGCGGCGCCGGCGCGTCCGCTCGGGTTCGATTTCAAGCGGATGAACAAGGCAACAGCGATCTTCGTCGGCCATGCGCACTCGGATCACGCCTCGGATGCCGTTGCTGTGGCACAACAGACAGGGGCGCGGGTGTTCGGGGGGCCACCGACGTACGACTTCGTGCGCGCCGGCGGTCTCCCAGAGAAACAGGCCGTTTTGACCCGAGGCGGCGAGACGTTCAAGTTCAACGGCGTCACCGTTCAGGCGATCCTCGCGCACCACAGCGATCGACCCGGCGATCAATTCCGACAGGCCGGAGAAGGGTTTCGCCAGATCACCGGAGCCTTGATCCGGCCGCGGACTGCTGAGGAGCAGGCGCACGCCACCGCGATCGGCGCGCGTGGCAGTCGAGATCCGAGCCTCGCTAAACAGGGAACGATTGCATACCTCTTTACATTCGACAACGGATTTCGCGTGTACTACCAGGACAGTGCGGGCCCGCTCACCGAGGCGCAGATGGAGCTGATGAAGACCATTCCCAACGTGGACGTTGCGATCGTTCCCTACCAAGGCTTTTATCTGAGCGAGCCACAGATTTTGGCGACAATGCCGCTCATTCGGCTCGTCAAGCCTCGCATCGTGGTGCCGAACCATCATGACGAGACCGGCGGCTCGTTCCCCGACCTGGCGACCGAGCCGCTCTTCATGGCGATACGCGACGGGCTTCCAGGCACGCGCACCTATTCGCTGTTGTATCGCTCGCCCATGTGCATCAACACCTCGACCGGGCAAGTGTTCGTTGGGCCGGGCGATGCAGGACCCACAGGGAGGCGGTGAGCGGTGAGACCTGCGGCGCTGCGCCGCGCCATGCAACGGCCGGCCTGCACTTGTGGACGACCTCGTCAGCACTTGACGCCAAAATTCCCTTCGGTGTAGGCTCCCGGGCCGAGTTCTGGATTCTGGATCCACGCTTGCCGTTTTCCACCTAGTTCCATCGTGGCAGCGTCGGTCCTGATTTTCGCGGGCGCTCTCGTGCTCGCGGCGCGTCCGGCGCAGGCGCATCGTTCGGCCAAGAGCGGCGGTCCGAAAGCCAACGGGCGGAGCGCTACGCTGAAGGTCGGCCGCAACTTCTTCCTGGGGACGGCCGACACACCAGGTGGCGCGCCCCAGTAATCGGCCCGACCGACGATAGGGTTGACCGCATAGAGGGCGCTCGCCGGGGTCCCACCGGGTGTCTCCGTTGTCCTCGTCTTTTCGCGGGTAACCCGATTTCTGGCGCGACCATGCCCCGCTCGGGAACCTTTATCTTGGCGCGATACGGATACTTGACGCCCAGAGTCTCCTCGGTGTAGCCTCCCGGCGAAGTTGTGGATTCTGGATCCACTCAACCCCGCGCCTGTCGCCCGTCAGCCGCACGCGCAGGAGGAGCGAGGAGCAATGACGAGATACGCTCTCAACAGGATACTCACGGCTATCTGCGTCGTCGCTGTCACGACGACGGCGGATGCACAAGAGGCCGCCATGAGCGGCCGAGTCACCGACAGTTCGGGCGGCGTTCTGCCGGGCGTGACCGTCACCGCGACGAACGAAGCCACCGGCAATACGTTTTTCGCGGTCACTGACGAGACGGGCGCCTATCGAATTCCGATGCGCGTCGGCAGGTACACCATCACCGTCGAGTTGTCCGGGTTTGCCACGGTCACGCGAAGGGGCGTGGAGCTACTCGTTGGCCAGCAGGTGGCCCTGAACTTGGAACTGGTGCCCGCGGCCGTGCAGGAGACGGTAACGGTCACCGCGGAGGCCCCGCTCATCAACACAACCGAGTCGTCTCTGGGCGGCAACGTCGATCCGCGGCAGCTCTCCGAACTGCCGGTCAACGGCCGCAACTGGACGGACCTGGTGTTGCTGGCCGCTGGAAACCGGGCAAACTCGGTGACCCAGACGCCTGTCGATCGTTCCCGCGGTGCGTATCACGTCAACGTCGACGGTCAGCAGGTGACGCAGATCCTCACCTATGGCAACGTTAATGCCCGTTACAGCCGCGACGCGATTGCGGAGTTCGAGTTCATCGCCAACCGGTTCGACGCCACGCAGGGGCGGTCGTCCGGTGTGCAGGTGAACGCCATCACGAAGTCGGGGACCAATACGCCCGCGGGCAGCTTTTCGGGGTACTTTCGGGACGATGCATTCAATGCGGCCAACCACATCACGGGCGACGTGCAACCGTACTCGGACCAGCAATTGAGCGGCACGTTCGGCGGCCCGATCCGGCGCGATCGGATCCACTTCTTCGGCAACTACGAATACGAGCGAGAGCCGTTTTCGCCGACGTACAACGGCCCCTATCCGGAGTTCAACCTGACGTTCACCGACACGCGGCGGCAGCATCTGGCCACGACGCGGTTTGACGCGCAGTTCTCCGGGCAGACGCGCTTGATGGCGCGGTACGCCCTCTGGCGCAGTCTGAACCCGTTCCATCCCAGCTACACCGGCGGCGCCACGTTCCATCCGTCGATTCAGATCGCCAGCACCCAGAACAACGACACGCTGCTCGTCACGCTGACACGCGTCTTCGGCAATAGGGCCGTCAATGAGGTCAAGGCGGGATACAACAACATCTACTTCAATCTCAGAAGCTCCGTAAAGAATCCGAATTCGCTCGATACGTTCCAGCCGGGGATTGGCTATCCGCTCATCGTGCTGCGCGGCTACAACATCGGCACGCGGACGAACAACCCGCAGTACAACACCCAGGAGTACTACTCGTTCCGCGACGACCTCACGTTGACGTTTACGGCGCGGGGGAATCACACGGTAAAGACCGGCGGCGAGTACCTGTACCACTACAACACGTTGTATTGGTGCAATTTCTGTAACGGGCAGATCGATGCTACGGGCGGGCCGTCACCGGCCAATCTTCCGGAGTTGTTTCCGGTGTGGAACGATGCGACGACGTGGAACATCGCGGCGCTGGCGCCGATTACGCGGCTGTTCCGGCAGAGCGTGGGTGACATGAACATCATCAGCCCGCGGGACGTCTGGGCCTTCTGGCTGCAGGATGACTGGCAGATCACACGGCGCTTCACGTTGAATCTTGGCGTCCGGTACGATCTGCTGCTCGGGGCGCTGGGCGAAGGCGTGGAGCTGCTGCCGTTTGTGCCGGCGGATCGGTCCGCGGACAAGAACAACATCCAGCCGAGAATCGGCTTTGCGTTCAGCCTCGACGATCGGACGGTGTTGCGCGGTGGAGCCGGCACCTACTACGCCGACATCGCCAACCAGCAGCATCACTGGATCACCGCGTGGGCGCAGCAGGCACAGGCCGAGGTACTGAACGATGGCCGGCCGGACTTCCCGATCAATCCCTACAACGGCCCGCAGCCGACGAAGGAGCAGGTCGAGCAGCGGTACTGCTCGACGGCAAATGTGCCGGGCTGCCTGCGGCGCTCGATCAACAGCCAGTTGATCAACCCGCACTTCGAGGTGCCGTACAGCTATCAGGCGTCGATCGGCGTGCAGCGCCAGCTGGGCGAGACGATGGCGGTCGAAGCCGATTACGCGTATAACGGTGGCCGGCACGAGGTCGCCAACGAGAACCTCAATTTGCGCTACAACCCCGCCACCGGGGCGAACTATCCGTTCACGGATATCTCCCGGCGGCCGTATCCGAATTTTGGCCAGGTGATCATGGACTTTTCGGAAGCGCGGTCGAATCTGCACTCGCTGCAGACGGCGCTCACGAAGCGCATGAGCAACCGGTGGCAGGCGTCGGCGACCTACACCCTGTCCGGGCTCTGGGACAGCACCCTTCCCCCGCTGCTATTGGAGACCACGCCCGCGGCGACGTTCCCGCTCGCGCAGGATGTCGGCGAGGAATACACGTTGGCCGCGACGGATCAGCGCCACCGGGCGGTGGTCAACGGCGTGTGGGAGGCTGGCTACGGTTTGCAGCTCAGCGGCTTGTACTTCTTCGGCTCGGGACAGCGATTCGCCACCACCTACGGCGCCGACCTGCGGAACACCGGCACCACGGGGGGGCGCTTGCGACCGGACGGCACGATCGTGCCGCGCAATGCACTGGTTGGAAAACCGATCCACCGGGTGGACCTGCGCGTCCAGCGTCGGTTTGCCCTTCCGGGCCGCGCAGCGATTGACGGTATTTTCGAGGTGTACAACGTGTTCAACCACGCGAACTTCGGTTCCTGGGTTGGCGTGGAAACCAATCGCAACTACGGCAAGCCGGAAGGCAACGACAACGTGGCGTTCAGAGAGCGGATGCTTCAGCTCGGATTCCGCATGACGTTCTGACCTTGACGAGCGGAGGCGCAGAGTGGGAATCGGGATTCGGGGTGCAGTAACGGTTGTGGGGCTGGTGGGCTTCGTCGCCTTGACGGGACTGAAGGCGCAAACGTCCGGTGGCGCGCAGCTGTCCAACGGTCGTCCGGACTTGCAGGGGATTTGGCAGGCGCTCAACACGGCAGAATGGAACCTCGAGCCGCATGAAGGCCGGCCGGGGATCCCGCCAGGCATGAGCGTCGTGGAAGGGGGTCTGATCCCGTACCAGCCCTGGGCTGCAGCGAAGCGGCAGGAGAACCTCCAGCGCCGGGAGACGGAAGACCCGGTGTCGAAATGTTACCTGCCCGGCGTGCCGCGGGCCACGTACATGGGATTTCCATTTCAGATTTTCCAGAGCGAGAGCCAGGTGCTGATGCTCTATGAATACGCTCACACGGTCCGCACGATCCCGACAACCGGAAAGCCCTTCGCGTTTGACGGCGCTGAGTTCTGGATGGGTGAGTCCCGAGGGCGATACGAAGGAAACTCACTCGTCGTTGAGACCCGTAATTTCAACGACGCAACCTGGTTTGACCGGGCTGGGAACTTCCACAGTGAGGCGCTTCGAGTCGTGGAGCGCTATACGAAGACGGAACCCAACCTCATCATGTACGAAGCCCGGATCGAGGATCCGAAAGTCTTCACGCGGCCATGGACGATCTCGATGCCACTCTATAGGCGAAGGGAGCCGAATCTCCAGCTGCTCGAATACGAATGCTATTCATTCCCTGGCTTCGAACCGCCAACCGCTCCCGCGCGGTCAAACTGACGGACCGTGCGTTCTCGTGCCGTGCCGGTGTCGATACCTGAAGTGAGACAACCGAGTGAGGTGAATGGGCCCATGCGAACTTCCAGAGCATACGTGGGGATCGTGGTGATGCTGCTCGTGACGACGGCAGTGCTCACGTTCCTTCCAGCGACAGTCGTCGCACAGTCCCGAGCGCAGTCTCCGGGTCCGTGGCTTGCGAAAACGCGCGACGGCCAGCCGGACCTGCAGGGAATCTGGCGTATCACCCCCGGCCTTACGGTGTATTCCTACGACATCCAAGACCCCGCGCCTGATGTAGCGTATCCCGGTCGCGGTGAGGCTTTTAAGAAGACCTTCAAGCCACTCATCGTGGACCCTGCTGATGGGAAAATCCCATACCAGCCGTGGGCGCGTGAGAAACGGCAACAGCTTTACCAGGCGGCGTTCGCTCCAAAGCATCTCCAGGAAATGGACCCTCAGGCGTTCTGCGTTCCGGGCGGCCCTCCACGGATGGCGTACCAGTTCCCGTTTCAGATCTTCCAATATCCCGGGCACGTCGTGATGGTGTCGGAGTTTGCGCATGTCTACCGGGTGATCCCGCTCGACGGTCGGCCACATCTCCCGAATGAGATCATGTTGTTCATGGGCGATTCCCGGGGACGCTGGGAAGGCAACACGCTCGTAGTCGAAGTGAAGAACAACAATGGACGCAATTGGCTCGACGTCGCGGGGGATTTCCACAGTGATCAGTACACGGTTGTGGAGCGATGGACCCGCGTCACGTCCGATTCCCTTGTGTACGAGGTAACAATTCAAGATCCGATCGTGTACACGAGACCCTGGAAGATGAGGATCGACCTCATTCCACAGGAATCGGACTATGAGTTCATCGAGCATGCGTGCCACGAGGGGAACATCAACTTCGACTTTACGCGCCTCGGCAGGGACGGAAAGACGGGCGCGAAGTAAGCGGTTCGGCTCTTACAAGTACAGACGGCTCCTACAACGAATGCAGGAGTCGGCCCTCAGGTCGGCTCCATTCTGCTGGGACGTCGACGTAGGAGGTGTCGAGCGCCGCAACCGAGGGACACCCAAGCAGCTTCAACGTGCGAACGATGTCGCCACGGAGGATCTCGATGGCCCGCGCAACGCCCGGTCCGCCGGCAGCTCCCAGGCCATAGGCATAGGCACGTCCGATCAGCACCGCGCGTGCGCCGAGGCACAGGGCTTTGATGACATCGCTGCCGCGGCGGATGCCGCCGTCCATCAACACCTCGGCGCGGCCGTCGACCGCGCCGACCACTTCCGGCAGCGCTCGCAGCGTGGCCGACACGCCGTCGAGTTGCCGGCCGCCGTGGTTCGAGACGACGACGGCTTCGGCGCCCTCATCTACTGCCCGCCTCGCGTCGCAGGCCGTCAGCGCCCCTTTGACGACGAGCGGGCCGTCCCACGCCTGCCGAATCCAGCCAAGGTCGTCCCATGTCACGGTCGTCTGCTCGAGCGCCGTCGTCACCTCGAGGTAGGGAAGCGGTCCGTTTCCGCCCCCGGGTATGATGTTTGGAAAGCTCATCAGTCCGCCGTCGCGCAGGAAGTCGATGAGCCAGCGCGGACGCGCAAGGAGCTGCCGGAGATGGGGCATCATTGCGACGCCACCCTTCGCGAGCTCTCTGGCCCCGTTCCTTACATCGCGCTCGCGTAGCCCGGCAACCGGCGTATCGATCGTGACGACCAGGGCCGAAAAGCCGGCTGCCCTGGCGCGTGCGATCGCCGCGCGGGCCGCATCACGCCCGCCGACCAGATAGAGCTGGTACCACGCAGGCCCCCGCGTCGCCCGCTTCACGTCTTCGAGTGCGCAGCCGGAGAGCGAGGAAAGGATGTAGGCGGTTCCTGCGGCCCCCCCCGCCGCGGCTGCGGCCTCTTCGCCGCGCGGATAGAACAGACGGCTGCTGCCGACAGGCGCAAGCAGGAACGGGAGCGCCAGTGGGGTGCCCAGCACCGTCGCCTTCAGGTCCGGAGCCGGTACGGCGACGGCGTGCCGCGGCCTGAACGTCACCAGATCGAACGCGCGGCAATTTTCCCCGAGCGTGACCTCCGCTTCGGCGCCACCGTCGATGTAGTCGAACACGACGCGCGGGAGGCGCCGCTCAGCCAGGCGCCGCAGATCGGCGATCGTGACAACGCGCGGAGGCGCGAGGCTGGTCATCGGTGCCACTCACTGCGCGTTGGCACTAGTCCGCGCGCTGCAATGGCCCGCACGACCGCCGCGTCTGATCCGTTGGATCCAGTATCCAGGCCCCGAGTCTAATGGCCCACGGGACGGCTGTCAACGTCCGCGGACAGTCGGCGGCACGAACGGACGGCTGCGGGCCACGCCCATGTTCAGGGGAGAGGAGCCGACCAGTTTGCCCATGAAGCGGAAGATCCGACTGTGAACTTGATGCCTCGCGCTGGTGGAGGAACGCGCGTCGATGGCGAGATAGGTCAGCGCCTGAGGACGGTGTCCGGCAGCTACATTTGAGCAACCGGCCTCTTGAGGCCACGGGACGGGACGCTAGTTTCGCTTGCGTTCTGTTCCACGAGCGACCCAAGGTGCCGAATGACGATCGCGGCGACGTTGTTGATATGTCCCTCTGCCAGAGCGCCTGCTCGATCGGGATCGCCCGCCTCAATGGCACTGAGGATTGCGTCGTGCTCGTCCCAAAGCCGGCTGCGGTACTCGACGAGCCTGAGCATCATGGCCATAATGCGCCGGATGTGCGTCCAGACTCCGTGCATGATTTCGAGCAAGGCTCGGTTGCCGAACGCCTCGTAGAGCTGCGTGTGGAACTTGACGTCCAAGTCGATCAGGCGCGAATAATCGCCCTGTGCCGTTGCTCGCCGCCCGGCGACGATGACCTTCCGGAGCGCCGTTATGTCCAGGGTCTTGCGCTCGGCCAGCGTCTTGGCCACGAGTCGCTCGAGAATGGCCCGGACGGCGTACATGTCACGAATGGTGTCTGCGTCCAAGGGCGCAACAATCGATCCCCGCCAGGCATCGATCTTCACCAATCCTTCTTGCTCGAGAGCCAGCAGAGCCTGACGCACTGGCATGCGTGAGACGCCGAAGCGGGTGGCGAGATCCACCTGCCTCAATCGCGCGCCGGGAGGTAGTGATCCCGACAAGATGGCGTTCCGGAGTTGGGTAGTCGCCAGATTTTCCGTGGGTGTCCGCCTGAGCCGCCGCATTTAGTTACATTCTATCCCGAATCCCTCGCCGGGAAGGCCGTATCGCCGTGCCCTTGACGGCGCGTTTGGAGGGTCCTTGAAAAGGATCCTGGATCCAAGCCGTGTCCGCTCATCGACTTTTGAGGACCATGGTCGGGGTGAGGGTACGAATCGCCGGGCCGGGGTCGGACGGAGAGAAGATGCGGCGCTTTGCACGGCCCGAGCTGCCCCGCCGCATCTCCAGACCCAAATCGCCGCGTACGTCGCGTCGGCGCTGCCGGACCTCCTCTGGCTCGCGCTGGCGCGGTACTGGAAGAAGAAGGCGGGCTGACGGGCTTCGGGCTTCTGGCCTGAGGCCACAGCCCGCAGCCCAAAGCCCAAAGCCGGAGCTTACCGTTGATCGAACGCGGTCAGCAGCGTGAGGTCGTTGACCGTCCGCGCCATCAGGTCCACGAGGTCGACGAGGTTGCGCTCGCCGAAGATCTTCAGCGCGCGCTGGTAGGTCGCCGGCGCGACCGTGTGGCGCCGGAACAGCTCGCGCGCGAACTGCACGACCGCCGCATCCTTCTCATCGAGGCCCGTGAGCGGCCGGTCCTGGCGCACGGCGTCGATCACCGCCGGTTCGACGCCGTCGCCCTGCGCCGCCGCCGCGCTGCGCGCCCAGTGATAGGGCTGGTGATGCTCGTGCGACGTCACCAGCACCGCCAGCGCCATCGTCCGGCGTCCCACACCCGCCTCCAGCAGCTTCATGCCCGAGCCGTGACGATTGATCAGGCCAGGACCGGTGCCTTCCGGCGCGAGGCCGCGGCTATACAGCGGCCCGGGCGTCGCGCCCGCCTGCGCCTTGAGATACGGCAGCCGGCTGCGCGTGTCCGGATGGATGTCGTCGGGCGGCGTGAAGGGGAGCGGCAGCAGCTGCTTCCAGCCGGGCGGCATCTGCTGATTGAACGCGGTCAGGCGCGTCGCCGTCGCCGCGTAGTTGCCCATCAGGATCACGACGTCGACCAGGTTGCTCGTGCCGAGGACCTTCAGGGCGCGCGCGTAGGTGTCGGCGCCGAGCGCGTGTCTGCCAAAAATCTCGCGTCCCATCGCGACGATGACGGCCGCCTTTTCCGGCACCCCCGCGAGCGGCCGGTTGTGCCGGACCACATCGATGGTCTTCGGGTCGAGGCTGACCGCCAGCGCTTCCATCTCGTGCAGCGACCACTCGTACGGCTGGTCGTGCGCGCGCGCGGCGGTGAGAATCGCCAGCTCCGTGAGATTGCGCCCGAGCGGTGACGACCACCGGACGTCGACGCCGGAGGCGTGCAGCCGGATCGCCGCGACGCCCTCCACGCCGGGCTTCGGGAGCGGCAGCCGGTTGCGTGAATCGGGATGGATGTCGCGGGGCAGCGGACCGCTGGAGGCGGTCTGCGCCATCTGCACCCCAACGCGCAAAATCCGCGCGTTGGGGACCCCGCTCCCGGCAGCGGCGGCCAGCAGGAGGACGAGCAGCGCATATTGCATCGGCATGGCCGGAGAGTTTAGCCCGTTTCGCGGCCCCAAACGCGAGTTTTGTACTCCTTTGCCCCAACCGCATAACGGGCTGCGCGTTGGGGTGGAACAGACACTGGCAAACCAGCCGAGGGGCGCGGCGGATATCAAAGGCAGCGCCGCTCGGCTGGTTTGTTGTAGTCTTTCACGCATGTCGATCGTCATCCGCGCCGCCGTGCTGTTCGGGTGCGTGCTCGTCGCCTCCGTTTCGCCGCCGCTTCGGGCCCAGACGACGAACCCGGCCGCCGCGATGCCCGAGGGTCCCGGCAAGACGCTGGTGACCACCCGCTGCGTCGGCTGCCACACGCTCGACGTGAGCCTCAGCCGGCGCGGGACGACGGAGGAGTGGCGCGCCATCGTGCAGACGATGGTCGTGTGGGGCGCGGCCATTACCGATCAGGACGCAGCCACGATCGCCGCCTATCTGGGGCAGCACTTCGGGTCCGGCGCAGCGGGCGCCGGAGCGCCCGCTGCGGCCGGCGGCCTGACGCTGCCGGAAGGGCGCGGCAAGGACGTGCTGATGAAGCGGTGCTTCCAGTGCCACCAGGCGAGCATGTGGAGCGCCCTGCGCCAGGATCGCCGCGAGTGGCTGTCGGTGATCTACCGCATGGTAGGGCGGGGCGCGCTCTGGACCGACGACGAGATCAACGCGATGGCTGATTACCTCGCACAGATGCGGGGGCCGCAAAAATGAAGTCACAAGTCACAAGTCACAAGTCACAAGTCACAAAAGGTCATTGTGACTTGTGACTTGTGACTTGTGACTTGATGAGGGCGTCATGAGAGAACTCGTAGCGCAGCTGCTGTCCAACGGGATCTCGCGGCGCGGTTTCGTGCGCCGCCTGGTGGCCACCGGCGTCAGCGCCGCCGCCGCGAACCGGATCGCCGAATCGGTGACCGCCTTCGCGCAGGCGCCCGGCGCGCCGGTCTCTCCGGAGGCCGTCCGCCTCTTCACCGGCACGGGCGCGGAGCATTTCGCCGAGCAGCTCATTGCATCCGGCGTGAAGTACATCTTCGGCAACTCCGCGAGCGAGGACGCGTTCTTCTACGAGGCGCTCGTCGATCGGCCGCAGCTTCAGTACATCCTCACGCCGCACGAAGGGCCCGGCGCCGCCATGGCCGCCGGCTACATCAAGGCATCCGGCCGGCCGACCATCGTCATGCAGGCGGCGGTGGTGGGGCTGACCAACGCGCTCGGCCAGATGTTCAACTGCTGGAAGGAGCAGACGCCGCTCGTCTTCTACTCGTACCGCACAGAAGACTCGCTGGCCGCCGGGCGCGACGGCTTCGAGGAGCTGCCGGGACAGGAGCAGCTCACCGAGCCGATGACGAAGCTTACGTGGTCGGCCAGGGCGCCCGAGCAGATTCCCGAGACGGTCCGCCGCGCGTTCCGCGTCGCGTGGACGCCGCCGCACGGCCCGACCTACATGAACTGGCACTCCGACTTCACGGAGGAGCGGTTCACGGCCGAGATCATCCGGCACGATCAGGTGGACCCGCGGATGCGCGTCCGGCCGAACCCGGTGGAGGTGCAGCGCGCCGCGAAGCTCCTGGTCGACGCGCAGCGCCCACTCCTCATCGTCGGCGACGAGGTCTACAAGGCGAAGGCGTTCGACAAGGTCGTCGAGCTCGCAGAGCTGCTGGCGCTTCCGGTCACCCAGGCGCGGCAGGTGCACGCGAGCTTCCCGCAGCAGCATCCGCTGTGGGTCGGCAGCATTCCGGGCGGACGCGTCGACTCCCTCGCGTTTCCGACGCAGCCCGACGTCGTCATCAACATCGGCAACAAGCTGCAGCACAACTCGCCGGCGCCGATCGTCTCGCGCCGGACCGCGTTCATCGACATGCGGAACGACGCGGCGAGCATCGGCAACGTGATGACGACCGCTGCGCCCCTCGTTGCGGACGTCGCGTACGGGACCGAGGACCTGCTGGCCGCGGTGCGCGACGTGATGACGCCGGCGCTCAAGGCGCGTGTGGCGGCGCGCTCCGAGGAGGTGCGGGCGTTCAGCACGCGCGCGCGACAGCTGCGCGCAATGGTGTCACGGAACCCGTTGTGGGACGCGAGCCCACTCGAGGCGGACCGCGTCACCTGGGAGCTGGCGCAGTGGGCCGAGAAGGACGCGATCATCGTCCATGAGGGCGGGTCGCTGGAGATCTCGCACAGCTTCGAGTTCGACCCGCGCGGCGGCCGCGAGCTGTTCTTCTACTACGCGGCGCATCTCGGGACGGGTGTAGGGACGGCCGCCGGCGTGCAGCTCGCGCGGCCGGGCAAACAGGTCGTCCTGCTGGTGGGCGACGGCTCGTTCATCTTCGGGCCGACGGCGCTCTGGAACATGGCGCGCCTCCAGCTGCCGGTCCTCACCGTCGTCTACAACAACCATGCGTACGGCGGCCCGCACAACCGCGCCATCGCCAACCTGGGCGGCGGCGGCCGCGCCGTCGACGCGACGAAGTTCGTGCACGACTATCTGGGGAAGCCCGACATGGACATGTCGGCGATCGCGCGGGGCTTCGGCGTCGAGGGCGAGCGCGCCACGACGCCCACGCAGCTGAAAGAGGCGCTCGGCCGCGCGCGCCGGAAGCTGGCCGACGGCAAGCCGTATCTGCTTGACGTCGAGGTGGCGCGGCATGGGCCCGGCTGGACGGCAGATCCGTGGATCCCCGCCATCCAGCGGACGTAAGGCAGGCTATGGGCTTTAGGCTTCGGGCTTTCGGCTTCGGGCTTTCGGCTAACGCCCAAAGCCCAGAGTCCAAGGCCCAAAGCCTAAACAGCCGCGACGCTCGCGCGGTCCGGCGCGACGGCGAGGCGCGCCGGATCGATCAGCAGCCGGAGCGCGTACCCCTGGGGCGTGCCGGTGGAGGAGCGGTACGGCCCCACCCGGTAGATCGCCGACAGCACCTTGCCGTGCTGCAGCACCGCCGGGAGATCGGCGCAGTCGCGGCCGCTGCGCTCCACCTGGAAGTGCACCAGCCGGTACAGCGGGATCGACGTCGGCGCCTGGCATTCGACGAAGGCGTCCACCTCGCTGACATCGCGCGTGATCACCGACACGAACCGGAGCGCCCCCTTGGCATCACGCCACGTCAGGCGTCCCGGCACACGGAGCTTGCGACGGTCGCCGATGCGCGGCCGGCACCCGAACTGCGGTATCTGTGCATTCGCGACCCTGTGAATCACCTGAGCCCCCTGGGAAAGACGTTGTGTGCAGTCATGTGATCCAATCTCGAGGCCGGTGTCGCTGCTGTCACTTGGCGAGATTGCGCACGCCGCAAGCTATTGATCAACAAGGGCTACTGGCGATCAGCCAAGGAGGGACGTACTCGAGGGATGGATACACCGTATCCAGAGCCCTGTATACCTGATTACTAGGTATCCACGGCGACGACGTCGAGGCGCAGGCGACGCATCTTGAGGTACAGGCCGCGACGAGTCAGTCCGAGGAGCCGCGCGGTCTCGGAAATGTTGCCGCGCGTGCGATCGAGCGTGGCGACGATGAGCTCCTTCTCGACCTGCTCGATGGCGGCGGCGAGGTTGCGCGGCCGGGTGGCGGGCGCCGGCGCGATCACCGCGGCGTCGGTGCCGGCGGGCGGGGCGGTGAGGTCGGCCGACAGGTGGTGCGGTTCGACCGCTCCGCCCGGCGTGCTCATTGCCACGGCGCGCTGGACTTCGTTCCGCAGCTGGCGCACGTTGCCCGGCCACCAGTACCGGGCAAACAGGTCGAGCGTGGCCGGCGCCAGCTGCACGTCCGGTTTGCCCAGGCGATCGCACGCCTCGCGGAGGAAGAACGTGCTGAGGTGCGGAACCTCCTCGCGCCGCTCCCGCAGCGGCGGGACGTGAATCCGGATGACGCTCAGGCGGTAGTACAGATCCTCCCGGAACTTTCCCTCCGCGACCCGCTGCTCCAGGTCGGCGTTGGTGGCGGCCAGCACCCGGACGTCGACGGCCTGCGGGCGCGGCTCGCCGACCGGCATGATCTCGCCCTGCTCGAGGAAGCGGAGCAGCTTCGGCTGGATGTCGAGCGGCAGGTCGGCGATCTCGTCGAGAAAGAGCGTGCCGCCGGCCGCCGACCGGATCAGCCCCGGCTGGTCGGTCACGGCGCCCGTGAAGCTCCCGCGGCGATGCCCGAAGAGCTGGCTGTCGGCGAGCTCGCGCGTCGTCGTCGTGCAGTTGTACGGCAGGAACATCGCCGCGCGCCGCGGCGATCCGACGTGGATCGCGCGCGCGACGAGGTCCTTTCCCGTGCCGCTTTCCCCCGTGATCAGCACCGTCAGGTCGTTCCCTTGGAGCCGCTGGATCTGCTCGACGACCCGGTTCATCGCGGCGCTGGCGCAGATGAAGCCCGGGAGCAGCGGCTCGAGCGGCCGCTCGTTGATCGGCTCGATCGCCTGCGGGGGACGCTCGCGCGCGCCGCACAGCTCGAACCCCTGGCGGGCGATGGCCGCGAACATGCGCAGGCGCCGCGCCGCGGCGTCGGTCAGCCGCCGTGCGGCCACGATGGTGCACCTGCGCGGGCCGTCGTTATCGCGGCCAAGCGGCTCGGTCAGCAGCAGCCCCTCACCGTACTCGCGGCTGCCTTGCGCGGCCGCGCGCGCCAGCGCCCGCGCCACGTCGCTGTCGCAGCCGACGCCGGCGACGACGCGGACCTCGCCTCCCGGGGGGGCGCCGAAGACGATCGCGGCGTCCGCCTCGAGCGTCTCGACGAGCGCGGTGGCGGTCTCGCGCGCCAGCAGGTCCGGCAGAATGGCGGCTTCGACGAGCCGCCGCACCACGGCCTCGTCGGCGTCGGCGACCGATACGAACGGCTGCAGGGGCGGCGCGGCGTTCAGCGCCGCGCGGGCGGCCTCGACTTCCGTGAGATCGCGTTCGGCGCCGAGCGCGCGGAACGTGGCGCCCGCGTGGTCGAGATACCGCTCGGCCGCCGCGCGATTGCCCGCGCGGACGGCCAGCCGGCCGAGCGTCAAGTGGCTCAGGGCGGCGTGATACCGCTCGCCGAGCAGGTCGAAGACGCTCGCGCTCTGCGCGAAATCGTGGTGGGCGGCCGCGGGGCGGTTCGATCGCTCGTGCACGGCGCCGCGGATCCGCAGGAATTCGCCCCAGGAGCCCGGGGCGGCACGCGGATCGAGCCGCGCCTCGCATCGCTCGAGCCGGTCTTCAGCTTCGCCAATGCGATTGGCGGCGACGAGCGCCTCACACGCGGCCAGTTCCGCCTGAATCGACTCGGCGGGCGGGACGCCGGGCGTCGCCACCATCTCCTCGGCCAGTGCGATCGCTTCGTCGTAGGCGCCGCGCCGGATCGCGAGCTTGACGCCGAGGACACGGAGCGACCACTCGTACCATCGCATCGTCTGCGTGCCGTAGGCGCCGTACGCCTCGCTCGCCTGCCGGAGGTACTCGCCCGCGCGCTCGTACGAGCCGCGCATCAGGTGAATCTGCGCGAGCGTGTCGAACACCGCGCCGGTCGTCTCGTGGAACTGCACCTGGCTGCGGACCTCGAGGGTCCGCGTCAGGACGGCTTCCGCGCGCTCGAGATCGCCGAGCTGCACGTAGATCTGGCCGAGCGTCGCCAGGGCGACGGCGAGCCCGTGGCCGGAGCCAAGGCTCTGGTGCAGCGCCACGCTGCGCTCGGCCAGCGCGAGCGCCTGGTCGTAGTGGTGGCGCAGCAGCGCGACGTTCGCCTGGTTGTGCACGATGCCGGCGAGCACGTCGTCGGCCCGGGTCGTCATGGCGAGACGCTCGCCCTGGCGGAGCGCGGCGGTCGCTTCCTCGCACCGGCCCGACTGCGCCAGCAGGACAGCCGAGAGCGAGTGCACGAGCGCGAGATGCCGGCGGTCGCCGGCGGCATGGAGCGCGGAGGCCGCCTCGGTCAGGTGTTCGCGGACGATCCCCGAATCGCCGACCTGCTTGTAGCAGAGCGCCAGCTCGTAGTGGGCGAGCCCGATCGCGCGCGAGTCGTGGGCCAGCTCGGCGTGCTTGAGCGCGCGCGCGTGCAGCGCAATCGCGCGCGACTGCTCGCCGCGCGCGAACGTGAGGCGCCCGTGGAGGCGCCACAGCGTCGACAGGCGCGCGTCGCTCAGCGGCTCGCGGATCGTGTCGGGCGCGCGGCCGAGCGCCGAGGCGGCCTGCGTCAGCTCGTCCTGCAGCAGCCAGGCCTCGGCCAGCGCGGCGCGGACGCTGATCTCATCCTCGCGGCTGAGCGTTCCCGTCTTGAGCAGTGGTACCAGCAGCTGAACCCCTTCGGCGCCGCGGCCCCGTTCGAGCGCGGCATTGGCGCGGCCGACGACCGACTGCACGGCTCCCGTCGTCACTGCCATAGCTTTTCGGCGGGAGTATACCTGGTATACAGCGTCAGAGGCGGACCCGGGGGTCCGCCTCTGGGTCGCGCCTTCAGGCCCGCCTCCCGACGAGACTGTCGCCAAGTTGTTGTAACAGAGCCGGATCCCGCCTCGGCAGACGCACCAGCAGCGCCCGCCGGCCCAGCCGGTCGAGCGCCCCAAAGTCGCCCACGGCCTGCGCCATCTGCAACACGCCAAACGAGTACGGCTGTCCCGGGACGGCAAGGTCCTCGGCGACATCGGCCGTGACGATCACGAAGACGCCGGTGTTCGGACCACCCTTGTGCAGTTGTCCGGTGGAGTGGAGGTAGCGCGGCCCGAACCCGAGCGTCGTCGCGGCGCCGGTTGCCGCCGCGACCGCCACGCGGATCCCGTCGAGGATCGGCGTGAAGCGTTCGTCGGCCGGCGGCAGGTACGCGAGCAGCGCGACGTAGTCGCCGGGCCGCGGCACGCGGAGGAGCGCCAGCGGCGGCGCGCCGCGCAGCGCTTCCCTGGCCGCAGTCGTCAGCGTCGCTCCCATGCCGTCGGGAGCGGTGTCGACTTCGGGCAGGCGCAGGCGCCGCTCGGCGTCATAGGCGTCGAGCAGCGCGCGCGTCGCCTCCTTCGCCTGCTGCACGTTGGGTTCGTCGAACGGGTTGACGCCGAGCAAGAACCCTGCGGTCGCGGTGGCAACCTCCCACCGGAAGAACTCCGCGCCGAGGTCGTAGACGTCAGGCATGTCGATCCTGACGGAGGGGTGCAGGGGTGACGCATCCGTTTCCGCCTTCGGCTTCGGCGGGACCTCGCCGGAGCGCGAGCGCGAAGGCGGGTGCGTTGCCCCTACGGTCACGATGATGCGATCGTTGCCCGGCGCGATCGTGGCCGGCTCGCCGACGATTGGGACGATCCCCTTCCCATTCTTCCCCGTGCTTTCGGCGATGAGCTGCTCGATCCAGAGGCCGAGCGGCGCAAGCGCCGCCGGCAGCCGCAGCGTCAGCTTGTCGCGTCCTTCCATGGCCGCCGCGGCGAGCGCGGCCCCCAGCGCCAGGCCGGGATTGCGCCGCGGATCCGCGACGCGGCACGCCTCGGCCATCGACCGCGCGGACGCGAGCAGCGCGTCGATGTCGATGCCCATCAGCGCGGCGGGGAGGAGGCCGAAGAAGGTCAGCGCCGAGAATCGTCCGCCGACGTCCGCCGCGTTCAGGAAGACGTCGCGAAACCGGCTCTCGACCGCGCGGCGGTGCAGCGGCGTGTGCTCGTCGGTGATGGCGACGAAGCGCGATCCCGGATCGGCGACGCCGGCGGCGCGGACGCGCCGCTCTGCCTCGGCGGCCAGCGCGTCCACCTCAATCGTCGATCCCGACTTGCTCGCCACGATGAAGAGCGACGTGGCGGCGCGCGCCATCACGTGGCGGACCGCGTCGGGGTCGACCGAGTCGAGCATCTGGAACCGTGGGCACCCCGGCGCGGCGCCCATCACGGCGCGCAGCACCTCCGCCGCCAGGCTCGACCCGCCCATGCCGAGCAGGATGGCGTCGGTGAAGCCGGCGTCGGCGACGCGCCGTGCGGAGGTCCGGAGCCGCGCGGCGTGCGGCTGCGCCGCCTCGACGGCGCGCAGCCATCCCAGCCGCCGTCCGATCGACTGCTGCGCCACCACGTCGTTCGTCCACACGTCCAGGCGGCGCGACCAGAGCGCGTCGGCGAAGCGGCGCTGTTCGAGGCGACGGCAGGCGTGTTCGAAGGCGCGATCGAGCGGGCCGGGATCGATGGCAAAGGTCACAGCGCGGCCCAGCCGCAACCAAACGGGCCGCGCTGTGACCCAGGTCCTGTCACGTTAGTGACACTAACGCGCCGGAGAGTTGTGCGAAAAAACAAAGTCTGGCGCGTTAGTGTCACAGCGCGGCCGAGCCGCAGCCATCAAGGCCGCGCTGTGACCCAGATGCTGTCACGTGGTGACACTAACGCGCCTCGTGCAGAAAGACAAGGTTCGGCGCGTTAGTGTCACGGGGCTACAATGACATGGACGGACATGCGCTGGATCCTACGCTCTCTGCTGGTTGCGCTGCCACTCGCGGCGATCGCGTGCGGTCAGCCCGAGACGCCGCGGTCGTTCGCGGCGGTGGAGTCGGCCGCCGCGCAGCCGGCGGCGGAGCCATCCTCGGCTGTCCCGCGCCCGAAGATTGTCTTTCTGGGCGACAGCCTCACCGCAGGCCTCGGCTTGGCGCGCGAGCAGTCGGTGCCATCGCTGATTCAGGCACGGCTCGACGCGGAAGGCTATCGCTACGAGGTGGTCAATGCGGGCGTCTCGGGCGACACGTCGGCAGGGGGGGTGCGCCGGCTCGACTGGGCGCTCGAGGGCGACGTCGACGTCCTCGTCGTCGAGCTTGGGGCCAACGACGGCCTGCGCGGGCTCCCGGTGGCGCAGATGAAGCGCAACCTGAGCGAGATCGTCGACCGCGCCAGGTCGCGCGACATCACCGTGGTCCTCACGGGCATGGAGGCGCCGCCCAACTACGGTCCGCTGTACACGGCGGAATTTCGCCGCGCGTTTCGCGAGGTCGCCGAGGAGCACGACGCGGTCTTCGTGCCGTTTTTCCTCGAAGGGGTCGCCGGCGTGCCGGCGCTGAATAGTGTCGATGGGATCCATCCGAACGCCGAGGGTGCCCGGATGATCGAACGGACCATCTGGCGCGCGCTCGAGCCGGTGCTCGACACGAATCGATGATCGAGCTCCGGAGCGTGTCCAAGACCGTGGAGAGCGGCGGCCGTCCGCTGACCATCCTGCACTCGCTCGACCTGGCGATTCCGTCCGGGCGGTTCCTGGCGGTCGTCGGCCCGTCGGGGAGCGGCAAGTCGACGCTGCTCGGGCTGATTGCCGGGCTCGATGCGCCCAGCACCGGCGAGATCCTGATCGACGGAACCGACATCACGAAGCTCGGCGAAGACGCGCTGGCGAAGCTGCGCGGCGAGAAGATCGGCTTCGTCTTCCAGTTCTTTCATCTGGTGCCGTCGCTCACCGCGTTCGAGAATATTCTCGTGCCGATGGAGATCGCGGGGCGCCGCGACGCGGTCGCCCGGGCGCGGACGCTGCTCGACGAGGTGGGCCTGTCGGACCGCGGGCACCACTATCCCTCGCAGCTGTCCGGCGGCGAGCAGCAGCGCGTCGCCATTGCGCGGGCGCTCGCCAACGATCCGCCCATCGTCCTCGCCGACGAACCGACGGGGAACCTCGACTCGACGACAGGCCGGCACATCATGGAGCTGCTCCTCGACGTCCGGCGCGCGCGGGGCGCCACGCTGGTGCTCGTGACGCACGAGGCGGACCTGGCGGCGCTCGCCGATGACCGGCTGTCGCTCAGGGACGGCCGGCCGGTGGATCTTCCCGCGGGAGCGCTGCGATGACGTTCGTGCTGAGGATGGCGCTTCGCGAGATCCGCGCGTCGTGGCGGCGCCTGCTGTTCTTCTTCATCTGCATCGCGATCGGTGTCGGATCGATCGTCGCGGTCCGGTCGCTCATTCAGACCGTCCGCATCGCGCTGGCGGGGGAGGCGCGGACGCTGCTCGGCGGCGACCTCGTCGTCAGCACGAACCGTCCGTGGACGCGCACGGTGCTGGACCGCCTCGACGCGGAGCAGCGCGCCGGGCGCATCACGGTCCGAACGGAAACGATCGAGATCCCTACCATGGTCCGGTCCGTCGATCCGGCGAAGCCGGCGGCCCGGATGGTCGAGCTGCGGGCGGTCGGTCCGGAGTTCCCGCTCTACGGCACGCTCGCGCTCGGCGACGGCGTCTACGCGCACGCCCGCCTCGCCGGCCGCGGCGCGCTCGTCCGGCCGGAGCTGCTGGCGCAGTTCGAGCTCGAGGTCGGTGACGCGATCCAGATCGGGTCCGAGACGTTCGAGATTCGCGGCGTGATCATGACCGAGCCGGGCCGCCGGATCGGCGCGTTCACGCTCGGCCCGCGCGTGATCATCGATCGGGCGGATCTGCCCGCAACGGGCCTGCTGGTGTTCGGCAGCCGCGTGTCGTACCAGCAGCTGCTGCGCGCGCCGGACGAGCTGTCCGACGAGCTGGCCTTCGACCTGCGGCAGGTGTTCGCCGACGAGTTCGTCAACGTGCGGTGGTACCGCCGCACCGAGGACCAGATGGGCGAGAACCTGACACGGGCCGAGAACTATCTGAGCCTCGTGGGGCTGGTCGTGCTGATCCTTGGCGGCATCGGCGTCTCGAGCGTAACGCGTGTGTTCGTGCAGCAGAAGGTCCGGAGCATCGCGATTCTCAAATGCCTCGGCAGCAGCTCGGCGCAGATGCTCGCGGTCTACTTGACGCAGGTGCTGGTGCTCGGCATCGGCGGCAGCGTGCTCGGGGTGGCGCTTGCAGGCGGCGTGCTGGCGGCGGTGCCGGCCTTCGTCGGCGACCTGACGGAGGTTCTCAAGGTCGACATCGGCCTGACCTCGTCCGCCGTGGTGCAGGGGCTCGCGATCGGGCTGCTCGTGTCGCTGCTCTTCTCGCTCGTTCCGCTGCTCGAGGTGCGCCACGTCAAGCCGTCGCTGCTGCTGCGGCAGGACGTGCCGCAACCGGCAACCTTCGACTGGCTGAAGTGGAGCGTGACGGCCGGTGTCGCAGCGGCGCTCGTCGCGGTCGCCTCGTGGCAGGCCGGTTCGGTGGAGGTGGGCCTGCTGCTGTCGGGCGGCTTCGTGGCGACCGCGCTCGTCCTCCACCTGGCCGGCGCGGCGCTCGTGCGCGCGGTGCAGCCGCTCGGCAATTCCCCGTACTTCGCGCTGCGCCATGCCGTGCTCCACATCACCCGTCCGGGCAATCAGACGCGCGTCATCCTGCTGGCGGTCGGTTTGGGCGCGTTCTTCATCCTTGGCGTCCGGTCGTTGCAGTCGAACCTGCTGCGCGACTTCGCGATTCAGGCGGGGCCCGACGCGCCCGACATGTTCCTCATCGACATCCAGCCGGATCAGCGGGACGCACTCGCCGCGTTCCTGGACGAGGCGAACGGCAGCGCGCCCGGGCCGAAGATGATTCCGACGCTGCGCGCGCGCGTCGTCGCCGTGCAGGGGCGCGAGATGGACCTCGACAGCTACCGCGAGACGCGCGGCCGTGGTCTGTCGCGCGAATACACGGTGACGTACCGCCCGCACCTCGAGGCGAACGAAGAGCTCATCGACGGCGCGTGGTGGGACGACGCTCCTGCCGGCGGCGAGGCGCAGGTGTCGATCGAGGAGCGCTTCTCCGATCGCGACGATGACGGGAACTTCCGGCTCGGCTCGCGGATTCAGGTCGGCGACCAGATGCGCTTCGACGTGCTGGGACGCACGATCACCGCGCGCGTGACGAGCGTCCGGCGCGTCAACTGGCAGGACTTCCGCGCCGGCGGCTTCATGTTCGTCTTCCGCCCCGGGACGTTCGACGGCGCCCCGCACACGTTTATCTCGGCGCTGCAGGCGCCGCCAGGTCCCGTGGCGCGCGCCCGGATGCAGGCGACGCTGGCCAACCGCTTCCCGAACGTCTCGGTAATCGATCTCCGCGAAATCCTGCAGATCATTCAGAACGTCGTCGGCAACGTCACGCTCGCCGTGACCGTCGTCGGCGTCCTCGTGCTGCTCAGCGGCGCGCTCATTCTCGTCGGCGCCGTGTCGATGACGAAATTCCGCCGCGTCTACGAGGCGGCGATCCTGAAGACGCTCGGCGCGAGCAGCCGGCGCATTGCGGCGATGCTCGTGCTCGAGTACGGCGTGCTCGGCGCGATCGCCGGCGCCGTCGGCGCGACGGGTGCCATCGCGCTCAGCTGGGCGATCGCGCGCTACGGGCTCGAGCTGCCGTGGGAGGCGACGCCCGGCCTCACCCTGGTTGGCATCGCGGCGACCGCGGTCCTCGTGGCCGCGATCGGCGTCGTCGCCAGCATCGACGTGCTCCGGCACAAGCCGCTTGCCGCGCTCCGCGCCGAATAAGCTAAGATCAGTGGATCGGGAGAGCCTGATTCAATGAACGTGGAGACATACCGGACCGCGTTGCTGCAGAAGCGCGGCGAGCTGCTGGGCGGCAGCACCGCGAAACCGCTGCAGTGGACGATAGAGAGCAACTCCGGCCGCCAGGGCGACATGGCGGACCAGGCGAGCGGGAACAACGAAGTCCACATCCAGCTCAAGCTGAAGCAGACCGACGCCAAGATCCTGCAGGCGATCGAAGAGGCGCTCCGACGCATCGAGCAGGGCACGTACGGCGTCTGCCGCGACTGCGGCGAGCCGATCGCCGAGGCGCGGCTCAACGCGATTCCGTGGACCCGCGTCTGCATTACCTGCAAAGAAAAGCAGAACGCGTGAAGCCAGCGGAGCTGCAGCAGATCCTGACCGAGTTCGCCGCCGAGCGGCTGGCGCTCCTCGAGCGCCATGAGGCCGGCGCGCGGGCGGTCAGCCATTACGACTTCAACAACGCCTACCAGTACGTCATCAACCGCGAGGAGACGCAGCTCGGATGGCTGCAGACCACGCTCGCCGAATACGGCGCGCCGCTGCCGCCGGCCTCGGCCGCCCTTCCAGTCCCCGACGTGCCGAGGCGGGGCAAGAAGATCGACGCGGGCGCGTTCCGGGCCGTGCTCGAGGACGATGCGCGGCACCTGGCGGCGTTCGTCGAGCGGTGGCGGCCCCGCGTCGACGCGACGACGGACGCGCGCCACCGCCTCATGCTCGACGTCGTCCTCGGCGAGTCGCGCGAGCATCAGCGAATCTTCGAGCAGGCGGCCGCCGGCATCGAAGACGTCCTCGGCCGCCGCACGGGCGGCGTGCCGCGGCAGGGGAGTGTCCTTCCTGTCAGATGGCTGGAATAACTCAAAACGCAAAACTCAAAAAGTCTTGAGTTCGGTTTTGAGTTTTGACTCTTGAGCTTTAAGTTGGTTCCCGTTGCGATCGCGCTGGGCGGCAACCTCGGCGATCGGGAGCGGACGCTGCGCGACGCGGCGGCGGCGCTCCAGAGGTCGATCTGCGACCTGCGCCTGTCCACATTCCACGATACCGAGCCGGCCGGCGTCGGTCCCCAGCCGCGCTTTCTGAACGCGGCGGCGACGGGCCGCACGCGGCTCGCCGCGCGCGACCTTCTTGGCGCGCTGCTCGACGTCGAGCGACGGTTCGGCCGCAAGCGCCCCTACCCGGGCGCGCCGCGGACCCTCGATCTGGACCTGATTCTGTACGGGGATGCGGTGATCGCCGAGGCCGGCCTCGAGGTGCCGCACCCGCGGTTTCGCGAGCGCCGGTTCGTGCTGGCCCCGCTGGCGGAAATCGCAGGCGACTGGCGCGATCCGGTGACCGGCCGGACGGTAGGGGAGTTGCTGAGGCTGCTGGTTGGTGGGTAGTGGTTGGGCGTTGGGTTGGGTTCGTGGTAGCAACGCTCTCGAACTCATCCGCCGGTAGTCACCGGCACACGCACAGCGCCAACCTGCGGCACGGCGTAAAACGATTCTCCGATTCTTGACACTCGGAAGTCTTTCGAGTGAAATCGGCTCCTGCGGGCTCCGGGTACCGGGCTTGCGCTCAGGTGCTCAGCCCGACGCGGTGTCGGTGCTTCGGGTGGGTCCTGCCGAGCCTGTCGCGCTCAGGCGAATTTCACCAAAGCCTTGTGGAGCACGCGGAGGCAGACTTGCCGCAGGGAGGTTCCTGATGAAGGTTTCTACAATTTTTGCGTGGGCGATCTGCGCACTGACCACCGTCGCGATGGGCTGTGGCTCGCAGCCGGCAACGCCGGCAGCCGAACAACAGGCCGCGCCGGCGGCTGCGGATCGGCAGGCGGAATTCGGCCGGTTTCCCGATCGACAGTTCATCCGCAGGAATCTCGATACGCTCGAGTGGCGCGTCACCGAAGGGAACACCCTTGGCGTGCAGACGGCAGTCGTCGAAGGCGATCCCTCCAAGCCGGGCTTCTACATCACGATCAACAGGTTCCCTCCAGGCGTCATGAGCAGACCCCACTACCACCCGGACGAGCGGTGGGGGATCGTGCTCAGGGGCACGTGGTACACGGGCGAGGGCAAGGACTTCGCGCCCGAAAAGACCGTCGGCCTGAAACCGGGCGATTACATGCGCCATCCGGCGGGCGGACCTCACTTCGATGGTGCACTCGACGAAGAGGTGCTGGTCGCGATCGGAGGCTACGGTCCGACCGGGGCAACGGTTGTCGACGGCGGTGAGCTGTTTGGCCGGTCGAGGCCTCTTGAACGACTACCGCCTGAAAGGCGGTAGACTCCGCGCGCGACTGAAAGTCGCCCCGCGCGCGGGTGTCGCGGCC
>JACPTI010000091.1 GCA_016192845.1 Acidobacteriota bacterium | reverse complement strand
GGGCCGCCGCGGGCGTGCGGAACGAGGACCGATCGAGGAGCTCGCATTCGAGCGTCGCGAAGACACTCTCGCACAGCGCGGTGTCAGAGCCGTCGCCGACCGATCCCCTCGACGGCCGCACGCCCGCCGCGCGACACCGCTGCCCGCCTGCCAGCGCCGTGTCCTGCGTGCCCTGGTCCGAGTGATGGATCCCCGTGCGCGGCGGCCGCTGGCGCACAGCCCTCTCGAGCGCCGCGCGCACGAGCGCCGGGCGCAGCGGGGTCTCCAGCGCCCAGCCGACGACGCGCCGACTCCAGGCGTCGAGCACCACGGCCCGATAGCGAAACCCGCTCCAGGTCCGGATGGAGGTGATATCCGCGACCCACTCATCGCGATCGGCCTTGCCGGACCCAGTTGCGAATGGCCTGCGCCGTCGGCTCACACTGCTGCGCGAGCGACTCCGGCGACCGCCCGCTCCGTACGAGCTCGACCATACGGCGTCGGAATTCCGCTGGATACGGACGATGGGATTTCGGCATCGTGAACCCCTTTATCCCACATTTGGGTTCGGTGTCCACGAAACCGGGTCAACTCCAAGTCACAAGTCACAAGTCACAAGTCACAAGTCACAAATCACAAGTCACAAATCAGAAGTCACAAATCAGAAGTCACAAATCAGAAATCGTTGTGACTTGGGCTTTATTGTGACTTGTGACTTGTGACTTGTGACTTGTGGTTTACCATTGGCCGCATGACTCGCGCCGGTGCCGCGCTCATTGCAGCCGTCGTGTGGACCGCGTCTGCGGCCGCGCAGGGCCTTCCGGGCCCGCCGGCGTCCCGCGCCGCTGAGGCAGGATGGCAGGCGCTGCGCGACGGCCGTCACCAGGAGGCGGCCGCCGCCTTCGCCGCGGCGATCGACGCGGAGCCGCGCGATCCGTCGCTGCACCTCGGTGGCGGCCTCGCCGCGTTTCTGCTGGGCCAGCCGACCGCCGCGCGGCATGCGCTCGAGCGTGCCCTCATTCTGGCGCCGGGACTCACGCCGGCCTCGCTGCTGCTCGGCGACATTCTCTACCGCGGCAGCGACATCGACGGCGCGCTGCGCGTGTATCAGGCCGCCCTGCAGTATGCGCCGGCCGACCGGACGCTCCAGACGCGCCTCGAACGGCTCCGGCGCGAGGCGGAGCTGCACGGCAGCTACTTCGCCTCGCACGGCGCGCGTTTCACGGTGCTCTTCGAAGGGCCTGCCGACGAGGCACTGGCCGCGCGCGCGCTCGAAATTCTCGAGGCGGCGTACTGGCGCGTGAGCACGGCCCTTGCCACCTATCCGGAACAGATCATCACCGTGATCCTCTACACCGAGGACCAGTTCCGCGACATCACGCGCTCGCCGCAGTGGGCGGCCGGCGCGTACGACGGCCGCATCCGCGTGCCGGTGCGCGGCACCACCCCCGACTCGTACGAGCTCGAGCGCGTGCTCGCCCACGAGTTCACGCACGCACTCGTCCAGGCCGTGGCGCCGCGCGGAGTACCGGTCTGGCTGCACGAAGGGCTGGCGGTCACGTTCGAGCCCGGCGGCGGCGGGTGGGCCGAGGGCCAGCTCGCCGGTTCGACCGCGCGGCTGCCGCTCGCGCGGCTGACCGGCAGCTTCGGGTCGTTCTCGACGGCAGAAGCCCGTCTGGCGTACGCACAGAGCGCCGCAATCGTAGCCGCGCTGTTCGATCGGGGCGGCGCCGCGGCGGTCGGTGCGATGCTGCAGGACATTGCGCGCGGCGATACGTTTGCCGTAGCCTTTGAGCGTCACTTCTTCATGCCCTACACCGACTTTCTCGCCGCCCTGGAAACCCCTATTGACCTTGTGAGATAGAATCGGTAGGCCTTCGAGGAAACCTTGGGAGTTCGTCTGTTCATCGGCAACCTGCCTTACAGCGCAACGGAGGCGGATCTCCGGGCCCACTTCGCGCCGGTCGCAGAACCATCCCACGTCGTGATGCCCGTCGACCGGGAGACCGGTCGGCCGCGCGGCTTCGCGTTCGTGGAGTTTCCCGATCGCGCCGTGGCGGACGAGGTCATCCGGAAGTTCGACGCGCAGCCGTTCCAGGGGCGGACGCTCGCCGTCAGCGAAGCGCGCGCGCGCGAGGATCGGCCGCCGCGTCCGCCGGGTGCGCCGTCGGGCATGGGCGCGCCGCGTCCGCCGGGTGGCGGGTTCGGCGGCGGCTTCCCCTCGCGGCCGAGTGGACCTCCCGGCGCCCGCGATCGGTCGGCGAATTTCGGGCCGCCCGCGCCGCCCCGCCGGCTGCGCGGCACCAAGAAGAACCACCAGCAGGAATACAAGCCCCGCGGCCCGATCAAGGAGCGGACCGGCGGCCGGATCTACGCGGTCGACGACCTCGACGACGATGCGTCGTCGATCGAGGTCGACAACTTCGCCACAGGCGCGCCCGATGACTTCGACGACGTCGCGACGCGCGCCGAGGACGACGACAGCGACGATCAGCAATAATGCACCCCAACGCGCAAAATCCGCGCGACGCCACCCCATCGCGCTGAGCGCGATGGGGACCCCGGTTGGACCCCGCTAGAATCAGTAAGTGCGCCGATCGGTTCCGCAGTTGGTGTCGGTGGCGGCCGTCGTCCTCGGCATCACGCTGTTCATCGTGACGCTGTTCTACATCGATCTCGAGGAAACGTTCGCCAGCGCGAACCGCCTCGGCCTGGCGCTGCCCGTCATTCTCCTGCCCGGCACCGCGTGGCACCTCCTGCGCACGTGGGGGTGGGCGATCTCGTTCCCCGACCAGACGCGGCCGCCGTTTACGCGGCTCTTCCGCGTACGGCTGGCGGCCGACGCGGTCGGCTTCTTCACGGTGCGCGGCGTGGCAAACGAGCCGCTGAAGGTGCTGCTGCTCTACGACCGCGTGAAGCCTGAAGTCACCACGGCCGCCGTCGCCCTGGAGCGGCTGGCGTTCGCCGTGATCGGCACCGTCATCGCGGCGCTCATCTCCTTCTTCGCGGTGACGCGGCTGTCGATGCCCGGCGCGTGGGACACGGTGTTCACGCTGCTCATCGTCGGCGCGGTCATGGTTCTCGGCGTGTTCGGCGTCATGGCGCGGCGCCGGTCCGGCGACTATCTGGGACGCCTGGTCCTTCTGATCGACCGGGTGACGGGCCGCCACCTCGAGGCCTCGCGCGCCGTCCGGTTCGTCCTCGAGGTCGAGGATGTGCTGCTCGCGCTGCTGCGCGGCGACCGGCGCCGGCTCGTGACCCTGACGGCGCTCGCCTCGATCTGTTATCTGCTGATGGCGCTCGAAATCTGGCTGGTGTTCTGGGCGATCGGCGAGCCGATCGGCGCGATGCAGGGGCTGGCGGTCGAGACGTTCGCGCGGCTGGCGAGCGTCGCGTCCGCGGCGATCCCGGGCAACATCGGCGCGCTCGAGGCGTCCAACGCCGCCGTGGTCGCCGCGCTCGGGCTGGGCGGCGGCGGGTCGCTGGCGCTCACGCGCCGCATCCGCGCGCTGCTATGGGCTGCCGCCGGCCTGGCCCTGTACCCGCGCGTCCAGGAACGGCGCCAGTGAGTCGTCCCCCAGACGCCGGTAGTCGTACCACTCAATGGAATAATCGACGACGAGGCGGCGGAACACCACCGCGCGGCCGCGGCCGCTGAGCGTCAGCTTCGTCGGCATCCACAGGCCGTCGCCCACCGGTGCCCGCGTGACCGTGGCGGTCGTCCCCTCGCCGAGTCGCGCGACGATCCCGAGGCCGTACGAGATGTCGTCGATGGAGGTCGCCTCCAGATGCATCACCTCGGCGGCTTTTTCGTCGACCCATACCGTCCCGGCGAACTTCTGCGCGGTCCGTCCCTGACGTGTGGTCGGCCTCGCGCCGGGTCTCGGCTTGAACGTGATCACGATCGCCGGCACGCCGTTGTACACGGTGCGGCCCGTCAGCGTGAACTCGAGCGCGTCCACCACGTCGTCGATGGCGCGCTGGCGGCGCTGACGCGCGCGCTCGGATTCTTCTTCGGCGAGGCGTTCCTCGTCCGGACCGCGCGCCCCGCGCTCGCGCAGCATCTCGTCAACCCGTTCGCGGTACTCGCGATCCTGACGGGCGAGCTCGCTCGCGGGTACCGGTTCGCCGTTCCGTTCAACGAGGCGGCGGTAGACGAGCTGACGGACGGGGGAGGGATACACCTCGAAGACGCTGACGCCGTCGGTGCCGATGCGCCCGAACGGATTCGTGTGAACGTCCGTGCGACGCTCGCGGTAGACATAGAGGTGGTTGGCGCGCTCGGCGCGCGCGAGATTCTCGCGCACCCGGCGGTAGAACGTGTCGGGATCCGGCAGATCCTGCGATCCGGTCAGGAAGTAGGAGGCAGGAGGAAGAAGGAAGAAGACGACGAGGATCGACGGCAGAGCCCGCACCTCCTTCCTCCTTCCTCCTTCCTTCTTCCTCTTGATCACGACACTTACACCCTTCGGAGCCGCTCCGCTGCGGCCTCGAGCGTCTCGTCGCGCTTGGCGAAGCAGAACCGCAGCACCGGCCCCGGATCCGCGCCGGAGAGAAACGGGGAGATCGGGATGGACGCGACGCCATGCTCCTTCAGCAGGCGCAGGGCAAACGCGGCGTCGGGCTCGTCGGTGATCGCGGAGTAATCCACCATCTGGAAGAAGGTACCGCGGCATGCGAGCGGGTGGAACCGCGAGCCGTCGAGGAGCCGCAGGAACAGGTCGCGTTTGGCCTCGTAGAACGCCGTCACCACCTCACAGCGCGGATCCCGGCTCACGACCTCCGCGTAGGCGCGCTGAATCGGCGTGTTGACCGCATAGGTCACCCACTGGTGGACCTCGGCGACCGCGGCAGCCAGCGGCCGCGGCGCCGCGCAGTACCCGATCTTCCACCCGGTGGTGTGATAGGTCTTTCCAAACGAACTGATGACGACGGCCCGCTCGGCGATCTCGGGATATCTGGCCATGCTCTCGTGCGGCGCGCCGTCGAAGACGATGTGCTCGTACACCTCGTCGGAGACGACGAACGCATCGGTGCTCTGCAGAAGGCGCGCCAGCTCGCGCATGTCGCTGCGGTCGAGCACCATGCCGGTCGGATTGTGGGGCGAGTTCACGAGAATCACCCGCGTGCGCGGCGTGACCGCGCGCCGGACCTCATCCCAGTCGATGCGGTAGTCGGGCCGCCGCAGCGTCACGTACATCGGCGTGCCGCCGCTCAGCTGGACCGCGGGCGTATACGAGTCGTAGGCGGGCTGAAACAGCACGACCTCGTCGCCCGGCCGGACGAGCGCGGTGAGCGTGCTGAAGATCCCCTCGGTGGCGCCGGCCGTGACGCAGATTTCGGTCGCCGGGTCGTAGCGGCGCCCGTAGAGCAGCTCGATCTTCCGCGCGAGCGCCTCGCGCAGCGGATACGCGCCGAGCATCGGCGCGTACTGGTTGTAGCCGTCCCGCATGCAGCGCGCGACCGTCTCCACCAGCTCGGGCGCGCAGTTGAAGTCGGGAAACCCCTGCCCCAGGTTGATGGCGCCGTGCTCCTCGGCAAGACGCGACATCACCGAAAAGATGGTGACGCCGGCGGCCGGCAGCTTCGACTGGACGGTCTGCGTGGACGACACTGTGGGTATCTTACCTATTCAGTCCACTCCCAGATCTTCAGCGAGAGCAGCGGGTAGCGGCGGCGGACCTCCAGCACGCGGGCGTGGTAGTCGGGCTTGCGGATTTCGCGCCTCAGCAGCCGATCGCGCAGGCGCCGCAGCTCGTGGCGATAGAGGTCGTTCAGGAGCTCGTGGACCTTCTCGGGGGGCGTCGCGGGCGTCGGCCTGATGCCGTGCGCCGCCAGCTGATCGAGCACGTCCGGCTTGTAGCGGTATTCCACTACTGCACCCCAACGCGCAAAGTCCGCGCGACGCCACCCCACCTGCACGCCACAGCGCAAAGGTGCGCGGTGGGGACCCCGCATCGCGCGGGCGCGATGGGGACCCCGGTTGGGGACCCCGCTACCGTGCGCATCCACCGATGTAGGCGCGGGCTTCCGCGATCTCGACCGGCAGGCCGGGCCGTTCGCCCCACGCGTCGAGCAGCCGGCGATAGCTGGCGCACGCGGCGGCCGCGTCGTTGAGGCGGCGCGCCGTCCGCGCGAGGCCCGACAGGATGCGCAGCGTGGCCCCGACCCGATCGGCCGCCTCGGTGTAAGCGCGCCGGGCATCGTCATAGCGGTGCACCTGCAGCCAGAGATCGCCCGCCACTTCGGCGGCGCTCACGAGCGGCGCGCCCGGCAGTCCCGCTACTTGCTGGAGCGATTCCATCTCGAGCGCCGTCTCCAGGTACAGGCTCATCTCATCGCGCTCGCTCTGCGCCGCGGCAGCGGCCGCATGCAGCGTGAGTCGCGCAATCTCGGCCGACCCGGGTCGTCCCTGCGCCATCGCCTCGAGCGCCGCAATCGCCTGCCGCACCGGGGCGAGCGCGTCCGCCGGCCCGCCCTCGCGAAACGCCTCGCGGGCGTCGATGAGGCCGCCAATATAGAGCGCCGCGACGCGCGCACTTGCATCGCCGCGGCCCGCCGCCGCCTTGAGGAGCTCCGCGGCGCCGGCAAGATCGAACTCGGTGGCCCTCACCGAGGCTTCCGTCATCAGGCTCGCAGCATCGCGACCGTCGGCGACGACGGGAGAGAGGGGACGCGCGGCAGCGGCAGCCGCGATCGGAGGTGCGGGCGCGGGCGGCGGGAGCACGGCCGCGCCGGTGCCCGATGGCGCCGCGGCATCCGGCTGCGGCCTCAGGTCCACAGCGGCGCTGCCAGGCGGCGCGATCGGGGCCACAGGCGCGATTGGCTTCTCCACGCTTCGGTCGCCCACGGCCGCCGCGGTGTCCGGTCGTCTGGCGGGGTCCCCAGCGCGCGGACTTTGCGCGCTGGGGTGCCATTCATCGGCCGGCCTCCCGGTGTCACCTGTGCCCGCTGTCGAAGGCGTTGCGGCGCTGCCGGCACGCTCCGCCGGGCTCGTCGGCGGCGGCTCCAGCACCTCGACATCGCGCGTCGAGGTCAGCATCGCGGCGATCACTGCAAGGCCCACGAGCATGGCCGCCGTCCATGCGACCCGTCGGCCGACGCGCGCCGCGGGCGGGCGCGCGCGCAGCAGGGCTCGTACGAGCGCCGCAAATCCCCGGAGATCGGATACGACGCGCTCCGGCGGCGCCAGCGACGCCAGGCCGAACCCGAGCACGACTACGCGCCCGTCCGGGGCGAACGCCACGTTGTCGGCGCTGAGATGACCGTGGCGGACGTGCCGGCGGCGGGCGGCGAGGAGCGCACGCGCGATCTGCACGGCGCAGCGCGCCGCGTCGACCAGCGGCATCGCGCGGGCATCGAGCCTCGCGCGAAGCGTATCGCCCGTGAGCGGCTCCGAGACGATGTAGGGAGCGGCCGCGTCGGTGCTGATGTCGTAGATGTCGAGAATGTTCGGATGCGCGAGCGTCGTCGTAGACCAGACGTCGCGCTCGAAGCGGCTGAGCCGACCCGGATGCGCGTCGAACTCGGCGCCGAACACCTGGAGCAGCACCTCGCGCCGGTGCTCGTGGTCGTACGCACGGTAGGCCTCACCCGTCCCGAGGCGAACGGTCGCGGTGATTTCGTACGGGCCGACACGGGAGCCGGGATCGAACATGGTCCTACGGCTGAGTCCTCATGATACCTGCGTCCTGCAACGTGTCTACGATCGGGATATGGACGCCGATCCCAACAACCCGCTCCGCGACGACGTGCGGCTGCACGTGCCCGTCGATGCGGCGCTGCCGGTGGCGCGCGCCTTTGCCCATTTTCTCAGCCTGCCAATATCGCCGAGCAGCACCACCGGATCCGGCGACGCCGGGTCCATCGGCGGGATCCCCAGGCGCCGCCGCAGCGTGGGTCGTGCGAAGAGGTTTTCCCTCGTCTGGTGGCCGCGGGCATTCAGCCCGAGCGGCTGCACGCGGCGGCCTGCCGGCTGCGGATCGAGCGGGTGCTCACAGCGCATCCGACGGAAGCGGCGCGTCGCACGCTCGTCCACCAGTACAACCGCCTCGCGCACACCCTTGCCGCGCGCGATCGGCGTACGTCGATCCGATCAATCTGGCGCAGATCGAGCTGCGGCGGCGTCTGCGGCAGCGGCCCGACCCGCAGGTCAGGCGGCGCTGCTGCCGACGATCAACAGCGTCGCGCGGGGAATAAGGAATATGGGATAGGTAGTAAGCTGCTTTGTTTTATGAGCCTATGTACTCTTTCAGGAGTTATTGGGAGCTCTGTGATTTTCACGTTGAAGGGAGATAGGGCGTCATCCACGGCGTTTCCGATCGCCGCCAGTGGACCCAATGCTTCTCCCTCCCCTATCCCCTTGATGCCGAGTACCGATCTCGGGGAAGGTGTCTCTAAATGCTCAACCTCGAAGTGCGGCGCCTCCAGAGAGGTAGGCTTAAGATAATCCATAAATGTCGAAGTCAACAGCTGACCGTTCGAGTCGTACACGAATTCCTCTAAAAGTGTGGCTCCTATGCCATGGAGGGCGCCTCCATGTACCTGAGCTTCAGCTAGCATTGGATTGATCACTTTCCCGCTGTCGTGTACCACGATGTACCGCAATATCTCGACCTGCCCTGTCTCGATGTCTACTTCTACCACAGCGATATGGGCTGAGTTAGGATACGTCATGAAGCTCGTAGGTGAACCACCTCTTCCGGCAACGAGTTGATGAATCGCGCCGACCGTGTACTTTTCGTCGGCAACGAAAGACTCCAGTGCTCTAGGACTGTTAAGGATACATGTCGCCGCAAGCCCCGGCGTCGTATCTGGAGGTAGGAATCCTGGATTTTGGTAAGCCATCTTCGCGACTTCACCCACCGTCGTGAATCGCTCTCGTCTACTCTTAACGTATACCCGACCGTCCCTGAGCACTAAGTCACCTAGCTCAGAGTCGAGCATATGAGCAGCCAACTTCAGCAATTTGTCACGAATGACTCCAGCGGCGGCAACTGCCGACTCCACATCAGGGCCAGAAAACTTGTTGGCGTGAGTGCCGGAATACGGAGTCCAAGGGGAGACCTGCGAATCGAATTCGAGGACGTTGATATCCTCAGGCGTAATCCCCAGCTCGTCGGCGATAATTTGGGACAGGGCTGTTTTGTGGCCGGTGCCCATATCAGGTGAGCCGGCGAGGACGGTAACACGACCTCTCGAATCCATCTTGATGGTCGTTCCCTCTATCTCCTGAGCCGTAGCCGACGCGCCGTGAACATAGGTTGACAGGCCGACGCCGATGTACCTTCCCTCTCCCCGCAGTCTAGATTGCTCCTTCCTGACTGTTTCATAGTCTAGAATCTGAAGGGCTCGCCTCAACGTCGCCTCGTAATTGCCGCTGTCGTATACGCGCCCGCTCGGGGTTGCATACGGAAATTCGTTAGGTTCAATGTAGTTTCGGCGACGGACCTCAATTGGATCAATACCTAACCGCCTGCCGACGATATCGATCATCCTTTCAACGACGTAACATATGCCGGGCTTGCCCACTCCCCGGTTCGGCATAGAAGGACATTTATTCGTAAGAACCGAGTAGCTCTCCCACGCCACATTTCTAACGCGGTAACATCCGTTGATAAGAGTCGCGTGCATGGATCCGTAGGTACCGGCATAGGTCAGAGAGGCACCGTCGTCGTTAATGTCCCGCAACCTGAAACCCGAAATGCTGCCGTCGTTTTTGACCGCGACCTCACAATCGAAAATCGCTGCAGCAGTACGACCCGCTGCCAGAAGATGCTCCCTTCTATCCTCAACGTACTTCACTGGACGTCCCGTCTTGACCGATAGCAGGCATGCGATCAACAGCGGCTTCCAAGGGCGGGTTTTCAGACCGAAGCCACCACCTATATCCTGTACAATGAATCGAATCCTCTCCGTCGGTATTCCTAGCGAATCCGAAAGGACTGGAATCACGTGTCCAACCATCTGGGTGTTGCTGTAAATCGTTAGATCTCGCGAGACCATGTTGTAGCTCGCAATGCAAGCAACGGTTTCCAGCGGTGTTGAACTGTAACTGTGCAGCTTGAGCCTCTCTGTAACGATTAGATCGGCTTCCGTGAAGGCCTGATCCACGTCGCCCCACGTAGCCTTATACTGGGCTACAACATTCGTTCCGAAAGAGTCGTACACCAAGGGACCCGCTGGCTGCATAGCCTTCTCCGGATCCAGGATCGGTTCCAAAGGTTCGTACGCAACGTCTATGAACTCCAGGGCATCCTCGGCCAACCCTCTGTCCTTAGCCGCAACCGCAACCACCGGCTCACCCACGTATCGAACCTTCCCGACGGCCAAGCAATATTCCTCCGGCTTCAGATGAGCCACAGCGTAAGCGGGTAGCGGTTTGCTCATACTCTTGGCGTCTTCGCCGTGGACGATGGCCACAACCCCTGGACGCAATAAAGCTTCAGTTGCCTCCAGTCTCGTAATCCTCGCATGAGCGTAAGTGCTTCTGAGGACAGCGACGTGCAATGTGTCTTTCAGTTCAATATCATCAACAAAAGCCGTGTCACCGGTCAGCAGCCTCAGGTCCTCCCTCCTCTTCAGCGATTTACCGACCCATCCTTGAAAGTTAGATCGCATTCTGCACCAACCACACGTAGGTGTGCCCCCACCTACTGCTTCATCTTAGCTGCCGCAGCTCGAATGGAATTAATAATATTGACGTATCCCGTGCAGATGCACAGGTGTCCGGAGATTCCCTTCCGAATCTCCTCCTCGGTAGGATCGGGATTGTCTCTGAGAAGCGCGTAACCGGATAAGACTAAACCGGGAGTGCAGTACCCACATTGTAAACCATGATTGTCCCAAAATGCTTCTTGGATCGGATGCAACCTGCCGTTCTTGGCACACCCCTCGATTGTTAGAATCTCAGCACCATCTGCCTGAACGGCAAACATTGTACAAGACTTGACGTTCACACCGTTAAGTAGGACCGTGCACGCACCGCAATTCGTTGTGTCACACCCCACATGGGTTCCCTTGAGGCCCAGAATATCCCTAAGGAAATAGACCAAGAGCATGCGTGCCTCAGCCTCCCTTTCAAATGCGAGGCCGTTCACCTTCACTCGAATCGGGTAGAGGTGAGGCTTATCCTGCGAGATCAGTCGTTTTCGTTTCATTCGAATTCACATCCAGCAAGTGACCAATCTGACAATCCCATATCATCTCTCCACATGTAGCCGTATGCGTTCAAAGAGCTCCTTCGTTACCTTATCAGTCGCCGCAGCTACAAGCCGGGAGCCCACACTGGCAATTAGGCCTCCTAGGAGAATGTCCGCTTTCCAAATCATCACAGTAGCCGCGGCGCCGCGCTCCTCAAGATGTATCGTTGTATCCACATCCACGGAACTCGCAACACCGCTTCCTCGCGCAACCATCCTTGCATGACTAGGTGGGGATGACTCCGCCATAGTGGATTGCACCTTAAAAGTCCCCTTTATGAAGGATACCCCCGCCTCCACCGTGGCGTTAAATCTGTTTGCGTCAACAATCTCCAGCTTCTGAAGCCCCGGGAAACATTGGGAGATTAAGTGTGGGTTTATAATGAAATCCCACACTCTTTCTCGAGGCGCTTTTACTTCAGATTGCCCCTCAAAGCGCATAAGCCATAACCACCACGTTGCGCCTTTGCACACTACCAGAACACCATTCGACTACCGTGTTCCTGAGATTTTGTGCAAATTGCTTCTGGCCCTATCGCGAGCTTTAACCAAGGCTCTTTGAGTAAACACCCGTACCATCTCCTTCTTGTATTCGGCCGACCCACGCAGGTCCGAAATCGGTTCGGAGGCATCGGAAGTCCTTTTAGCCGCTTCATTTATTAAGGCGTCATCCACAGTATTGGCTCGTAACACGTTCTCCGCCTCGAAGGCTCGAATAACCGTGGGACCAACGGCTCCTAAAGCGATCTTGACCCGATTACAAACGTTACTTTCGTCTAACGTGAGCTGAACGGCTACCCCGACAACTGCGAAGTCTCCTGATTTGCGCTCCAACTTCAGGTATGTGCCTCCACTTAGAGCTGGTGCTATCGGAACGCTAATCTCCGTGAGGATTTCGTCCTGCTTGAGAGCGGTTGTGAACATGTCGTGAAAGAAATCTTCAGCCTTGAACGTCTTCTGACCTCTAACGCTGATAGCCTTCAATTGCCCGCCTGCGGCTAGCAGGGTTGGTAGGTAATCTCCGGCCGGATCCGCATGAGCAATAGAACCCCCAATGGTGCCAAGGTTTCTAACCTGAGGGTCTCCGATTACCTCGGCAGTCTCGGCCAGGATTTCGGATTTAGACCGGATTAACGGTGAGGTTGCTATTTGGCGATGTGTGGTCATAGCCCCGATGAGGAGCTTTCCACCTTTCTCCCTGACGTACGAAAGATTCGGTATTTTCCTGAGGTCGATGACATATTTTGGTGAAACTAAGCGCAACTTCATTAACGGTATAAGGCTGTGGCCGCCAGCGAGAAGTCTGGCATCGTCCTTATACTTGCGAAGCAACGATAGGACTTCACTGAGGCTGCCAGGTGAAAAGTACTCAAAGGACTTCGGTACCATTTCCTCTTCGACACAGGGATGTTCGCACAAAAGCTGGTCAGAAGCCGTCGTCTTTTTCATTCTCGTCGGTCTTATGCGAAATTTTTCCCAGCGTGGGGCGGGGTTATTCGACCGGTCCCCCAGACAGGCCAGACGTCACGGGGATTCTCACGAGGCCGCCCCGACACTGATCTCCTCTGAGGGCTGTCGCCGCTTTCACCTGGGCGCCGGGGCACCGTTCACAGCAGGACAACGTCGTCGTCGAGGTACGGCTTCGCGCAGGGCCAACGCCTGCCGCAACACCTCGCGGACGGCGAGACTGAAGCCGGCGCGCGGGCGATCGGCGTGGAGCTGCCGAGCTCACCGCAGCAGAGGCGCCGCTGTCGCACGATGATGCTCGACCATTCCCATCATCCCTTTGCCCCGCGGGTCGATGCCCCCTGCGTGCCGCCTTGGCGGCGCCGGTCGTCGTCTCACCGGCGCGATCTCCGACCCGGGCCCCGCCGCGGGACTGGGGCACCGCGTTAATCGCCTGAACGATCTGCTTGACAGGCGGCCTAGCTACTTTCTGGTGAAGAAATGACCGCGCAGAAATAACCAGCGCTGGCGCTCATGCGCGCCTGGTCCTCGAGCAAGGTGTCGATCCGTCGCAACCAATCCGGCCACAGCTTGTGACCATCGGACAACAACACTTCGAACACACTGCGCTCGCGCTGTCGGCGCTGAACCATGCACGCTCCTTTGTCGCATGGGTGCGTGCAGTCTAAGGACCGATGATCTACGCTGGCAAACGATCTAATTCCAGAGCTCGGTTGGGTGGCGCAGCAAAACCCTGTGGAGGTGGCCGACAGGGATCGCCTGACCGCGCGAGAAGGCTCAGGGGATCCCCGAGGTTGAGCGCCGCTCGAATCGAAGCTGGTGGGGCAAATCGTACGAAGCGGCGTTCGCGGAGCGAACGCGTACGGCGCGACCCGAGCGTCACGCGGCCCACGGCGCCCTCGCAGCGCGGTCCGGCCACCGGAACCGGGATTTGCTGCGCCACCCAACCGAGCTCTGGTGAAATGTCGCATTTAGTAGCGATAGTGATTGGGCTTGTACGGCCCCTCCACTGGCACGCCGATGTAGTCGGCCTGCTCCGGCGTGAGCGTCGTCAGCTTCACGCCCAGATGATCGAGGTGCAGCCGCGCCACCTCCTCGTCCAGCTTCTTCGGCAGCATCGTCACCGTCCTGCCGTACTTCTCGGCGTTGGCGTGCAGCTCGAGCTGCGCCAGCACCTGGTTGGTGAACGACGCGGACATGACAAAGCTCGGATGCCCCGTGGCGCACCCGAGGTTGAGCAGCCGTCCCTCGGCGAGCACCAGGATGCTGTGGCCGTCCGGGAAGCGCCACTCGTCGTACTGCGGCTTGATGTTGATGCGCTCGATGCCGGGCACCCTCTTCAGGCCGGCCATGTCGATCTCGTTGTCGAAGTGGCCGATGTTGCCGAGGATCGCCTTGTCCTTCATCCGCGCCATGTGCTCGACCGTCACGATATTCCTGTTGCCCGTGGCGGTGATGAAGATGTCGGCCGTCTCGACGACGTCCCCGAGGGTCTTCACCTCGAAGCCTTCCATTGCGGCCTGCAGCGCGCAGATCGGATCGATCTCCGTGATGATCACGCGGCACCCCTGCCCGCGAAGCGCCTGCGCGCACCCCTTGCCGACCTCGCCGCAGCCCATCACGACCGCCACTTTGCCCCCGAGCATCACGTCCGTGGCACGGGCCAGGCCGTCGGGCAGGGAATGGCGGCAGCCGTAGATGTTGTCGAACTTGCTCTTGGTCACCGAGTCGTTGACGTTGATCGCCGGGAACAGCAGCGTGCCCGCTTCCATCATCTGGTAGAGCCGGTGCACGCCCGTTGTCGTCTCTTCGCTGACGCCACGAATGCCGCGCGCGACCGCGGTCCACCGGCCCGGATGGGCGGCCAGCTCACGGCGGATCGTGTCGAGGATGACGCCCCACTCCTCCGGATCCTTCTCCGGATCGAACGGAGGCACCTTCCCCGCCTTCTCGAACTCCGCGGCCTTGTGCACGAACAGCGTCGCGTCGCCGCCGTCGTCGACAATGAGCGTCGGACCGGATCCGTCGGGCCAGACGAGCGCTTCAGCCGTGCACCACCAGTAATCGGGCAGCGTTTCGCCCTTCCACGCGAAGACCGGCGTCCCTTTCGGCGACTGCACCGTGCCGCCCGTTTCCGGACGCCCGACGACGACGGCCGCGGCGGCGTGATCCTGCGTCGAGAAGATGTTGCACGAGACCCACCTGACGTCCGCGCCGAGCTCCGTGAGCGTCTCGATGAGGACCGCGGTCTGCACGGTCATATGCAGGCTGCCCATGACGCGGGCGCCGGCGAGCGGCTTCTTTGCGGCGTTGCGCGTCCGCAGCGCCATCAGCCCGGGCATCTCGTGCTCGGCCAGCCGGATTTCCTTGCGCCCCCATTCGGCCAGATTGAGGTCCGCCACCTTGTAGGGCGGCCGGCCCGCCCTTGCAGCAGCCTCGAACGCGTGCATCTTTTCCGTTGCTAGAGTCGCCATCTCTTCTCCTTCAATGCCCAATGCTCAAGGCCAATGATGACGCTTTTGGCTTTTTGCATTGTGCGTTGGGCATTTCGCATTGTGCTTTCACCGGTGCCGTGTCGCGATTGCTGCAAACAGCGCCGGCCCTTTCGCATCGGGATCGACCGGCAGCGCGCGGACGCGCACGTTGCCGAACCCCGCTCCTGTCAGGAACCGTGAGATCTGCTTCTCCGAAAACCCAAGCCACACGTGGCCCATCTGCTGGTGGTACTCCTCGCGGTCGTGCGGCAGCATGTCGACGATGAGCACGCGGCCGCCCGGCTGGAGGACGCGCGCCACTTCGGCCAGCGCGCGCGCCGGATCGGGCGAGTAGTGCAGCACCAGCGACAGCAGCGCCGCATCGAGCTCCCCCGCCTGGAGCGGCAGCGTCTCGAGCTCGCCCTGCCGGACGTCGACGTTCGGGAATCCGCCCAGCCGCGTCCGCGCCGCCGTCAGCATGTCGGGCGAGGCATCGACCGCAATCACGCGGTGGACGTGCGGCGCGAGCGTCTCGGCGAGTTGCCCCGTTCCACATCCCAGGTCGCCCACGGTGAGCGAGGGATCGATGAGGCCCAGCAGCGCCCACAGATAAAACGTGTCGCCAAACAGGTCGCCGCGGAGCCGGTCCCATCCGGCTGCGGCGTTCGCAAAAAATTCCTGCGACCGCGCGCGCCGCCGCGCGAGCACGCCGCGAAGTCGCTGCTCGTCCTGGCCGGCAGTCGCCGTGCCGGCCACCTGCTCCCGGATGAGCGGCCACAGCCGGCTCGCCCCGGAGTCGAGATCGTCGAGCGGCATGCTGTAGAAGCGGCTCGTACCGTCGCGGCGCGAGACCACCCAGTCGTCGTCGGCCAGGGTCTTCAGGTGCCGGCTGACGCTCGACTGCGGCAGCCGCAACACGGCGCAGAGCTCTGAGACCGTCAGCTCATGCTGTTCGAGCAGCAGCAGGATGCGGCAGCGCGTCGGGTCGGCCAGCGCCGACATGTGGTCGAGAATCGCGACCATGTATCCGTCTATCCGGATGGAATATTACACTGCAGTTGATATTGGATCAACCCAACCTTGAGTCGCCCCGTCACCGGGGTCTGACCCCCGCAGGACTCGTCACCGGGGTCTGACCCCAGAACTCTCAAAACCGCAGCGTATACACCAGTTTCGTCGCGAGGCGATTGTCCAGCGTCGTCAGACGGCGCAGCCCCGTCTCCAGCACCTCGCGCCAGTTGTGCGTATAGACGAGATAGAGGTCGTTGCCGGGCCGCCGGATCCACCGGAACCGCATCTGCCAGCCGAGCAGACGGCTGACCGAGTCGTACTGAAGATTGTTGGCCAGCGAGACCCACGGGCTGAACTGCGTGTCCGCACGCATGCGGAAGACGTCGGTATCAAAACGGCCCTCGGCGAGCTCCAGCACGTTGTGCTCGGCCTCTAGCGTCAGCGCCACACCGCGGCGCGGGCGGATGCCCAGTTCCACGCCGTACTCGCGGCGGTCGCCGGAGAAGAACGAGCCCACGGAGATATTGGAGCCGACGCTGAGCATCCGATGGTCGGCCGTCGACCCACGGAGGTCGTATCTCGTGAACCGATAGATCGCGCCGGTGGGCAGCACGACGTCGTCGTGGATTTCGAAGTCCTCCTCGAGCCGCTCGTACTGCGGCGCGATCTGGAACCCCAGCCAGCTTCCATCCTCGAAGTTGATCTCGAGCGGTGACAGCGAGACCTCGCGGGTGAGGGGGCGATTGTGCGGGTCGTTGATGAAGTCGAGCTCGACCTCCCAGCCGAGCGAGCGCAGCCAGGGATGATCGCGCGGCCGCCACGAGTATTCTGCGTTCGGCGCCATCCGCCTGTAGCCGCGTCGCTCGACGAAACCGAGCGCCGGGGCGTAGCCGGGCTGTATTTCCCGCACCGCGAGTTCCGCCGAGAACGGATCGTTCGGATACGCGAGGCGGAAGCCATAGGCCGCGGTGTCGTCGGCGCGCTCGGGGCTGCTCGTCCAGACGTAGAACCCGCTCAGCTCGAGATTCTGGTCGCCGCGGAACCGCGACGTCGCCAGCTCGAAGTCGAGGCCGGCGGTATGGCGGTCCACGTCGCCGCTGATGCGCGCCGACCGGCGCGTGTACAGGCCGCCGACGTACGACTGCTCGAAGGCACGCCGCCGCACCCGGAGCACCGAGAAGTCCTCGCCAATCGCGTGGGCGGACGAGGTCCGGACCTGCAGCACGCCGATGTCGAACGCACCGGCCTGTCCCGTCAGCTTCGCGCCCGCGTCGATGCCCTGCGGCCTGCCGCGGTCGTCGAGGCCGATGCGCCGTGAGAAGAACGGCATGACCGCCCGGCCGGTTTCGCGCGAGAAGTCGAAGAAGCTCGACCCTTCGAGGAAGAAGTCGCGCTTCTCTTCGAAGAACAGCGGGAACCGCGTCAGGTTGACGCGGCGCTGATCGACCTCGGTCTCTGCAAAATCGGTGTTCACACTGAGGTTGGCCCGCAGCGCCGGCGTCAGGTTGTAGAACGCGTCGACGCCGATGTCGCCTGTCGAGAGCGAATCCGGGCGTCCGCGCCCCGGCGCCGACGACACGTTACCAACGGCGTACGGCTTCAGGTCGAGCCCGAGGCCTTGCGAGATCCCGCCGAGCCCCTCGACGCGTCCCGCGTTGGTCATGCGCGCGAGCCCCTGGTTCCGCGCGTGTCCGCTCCACAGCACGTCTTCGTTCTTGCGCCGGATGGTGCGCTGGAAGTTGATCCCCCACGCGTCCGCGTTTGGATCGAAGTTGACGGTCCCGAACGGGATCTCGACTTCTGCCGTCCACCCGGTCATCGTCCGCCGCACGCGCGCAAGCCAGATCCCGTCCCACGACCGGTTGATGCCGGCGCCGAGGTCATTGGTCCATCCCTGGTTCGCCGCCGGGTCGACCAGCCCGTCGCCCATCGCGCCGGCGGGATTGATTTCGAAGTAGTAGCCGGTTCGCCCGTCCAGGAACGTATCGATCGTCCACATGAAGCGATCGTCGGCCTCGAACGAGCGATCACGCTGCATCTGATTGCCGAGCACGCGATTGGGCTCGCCGTCGTAGCAGATGATGCTGAGGACGAGCCGGTCCACGTCGAAGGCGAGGCGCACCTCCGTGCGCTCAGTGGCGGGCTCGCCATTGTTCGGATCGCGCTGCAAGAACCCGGTGGCGGGCTGCGCGCGTTCCCATACCGTCTCATCCGGCACGCCGTCCAGCCGGATGACATCGTCTTCGCCGAGACGCAGCGCCTGAATGGTGCGAGGCGCCGGCGCGGGGTTCTGCGCGAGCGCGAGTGCAGGGGCAGCGAGTGCGGCACAGGCACACAGGAGGCGGCGGCAGTGGGACCTGATCATCGAGGGACGCCTCAGCGTAGTCGACCGAACATGAAGGCACGATGAAGAGACGCCCGCGCTGCCGTTGCCCGTGAGGTCGGCTACAATCGACCGATCCCGTGACCCACCTTCGAACGCCACTGACGATCGTGGCGGCCACGGCACTGGCGATCGCCGCGGCGAGCGCGCAGGTCGCCGTGCGCACGTTCGACGATGACTCGATCGGCGCACCGCCACAGGGCTTTGCGTTCGCGGTGGCGCGGCAGCAGACGCCGGGGCGCTGGCTCGTCCGCGCCGAAGGATCCAACCATTACCTGACGCATCTGGCCGACCCGGCGGGTGCGGGCGGCTTCGCGCTTGCCGTGCTCGAGACGCCGCATCCCGCGCAGATGCGCGCGTCGGTCCGGCTCAAGCTGACCGGCGGCGAGCGCGTCGGCGGCCTCGTCTGGCGCTACCAGGACGCCGAGAACTTCTACGTCGCCGCGCTCGACCTGCGCGCGCAGGAGCTCGCCCTGTACCGCGTCGTCCGCGGCAACCGGATCCGCCTCGACGAGGAGGACGAGCTCGAGCTCGACGACTCGGCCTGGCACAGCCTCCGCGTCGTCCAGGATGACGACGACATCCGCGTGTCGCTGGGGGGCATCGGGGTGATGCGGGTGCGCGACCGGACCTTCACGGAGGGCGGGCGCGCCGGCGTCTGGTCGGGCGGCGGCGCGACGGCATGGTTCGACGACTTCCGCGTCGAGCCGGAAGAGGACCGGAGGCGCAACCGGTGAGGGTTCTCGTCGTCGAGGACGAACGCGATCTCGCCCAGACGCTGAGGCGCGCGCTCGAGGAAGAGGAGTTTGCGGTCGACCTCGCGGAAGACGGCGAAGAGGGCCTCTTCAAGATCCGCGAGCTGTCGTACGACGCGGTGATCCTCGATCTGATGCTGCCGCGCCTCGACGGCTGGGGCGTGCTGCAGGCCGCGCGCGGCGCCGGCATTCGGACGCCGGTCCTCGTGCTGACCGCGCGCGACACCATCGACGAGCGCGTCCGCGGCCTCAATCTCGGCGCGGATGACTACCTCACGAAGCCGTTTGCGCTCGTCGAACTCGTGGCGCGCGTACGCGCGATGATCCGGCGCGTGTACGGTAATCCCGCCTCCACCGTTCAGCTCGGCGAGATCACGATCGACACGGCCGCGCGGCAGGTGTGGCGCGCGGGCACGCCTGTGGAGCTGACGGCGCGCGAGTTCGCGATCCTGGAGCTCCTGACCCGCTCCCGCGGCGCCGTCGTGGCCAGATCGACGATCTGCGAGCACATCTACGACGAGGACACCGACGTGCTCTCCAACGTCGTCGACGTGCACGTGGCGGCGCTGCGCCGGAAGCTCGGGCCCGACGTCATTCGCACCCGCCGCGGGGAGGGGTACATCGTCGATGGTTAGCTCGCTCCGGGCGCGGCTGCTGCTCTGGTACACGCTCATTCTCGCGGTCATCATCGCGACCTTTGCCGCGACCGTCTGCTTCCTCTTCTGGCGCTCGCTCGTCGCCGACATCGACGAGGAGCTGCAGGCGAGCGCCGCGGCGCTCGTCGAGGGGTTGCGGCCGACCGCCTCCAGCGAGTTCGATCTCGTCCTCCCGCCGGAGTACCGGCAGGTGGAGGGCGCCGCGCTGCCGCAGACGTACTACGCCGTCTGGACGCGCGGGGGCGAGCTCGTGGATCGATCGGCCGGCGAGTTCGAGGTCCCGGTGCCCGCGGCGCCTGCCACGCGCACGCGCGACGGGCGGCGGGAGCTGGTGGTAAGGGGCGCAGACGACGCCATCGTGCTCGTGGGCCGCGACCTCGCAGACGCCCGCCGGGACGTGCGGGCGTTTGCGTGGACGGCCGCGGCGGGCGGCGTCACGGCGCTCGTCCTGTCGCTCGTCGGCGGCTGGTTTCTGGTCGGCCGCGCGCTCGCCCCGGTCAGCCGCATCAGCCAGGCGGCGGCCGCCATGGCGGCCGGCGACCTGACCGCGCGCATTGCCGTCGAGCGGACGGAGAACGAGCTCGAGCAGGTGGCGCTCGCGCTCAACCAGGCGTTCGACCGCCTGCACCTGGCGCTCGAGAACGAGCGGCGGTTCACGGCCGACGCCTCCCACGAGCTGCGCACGCCGCTCGCCACGATTTCCGCCGAGATCGAATGGGCGCTCGCGCGCGAGCGGTCGGGCGAGGAGTACCGCCGGTGCCTCGAGACCGCGAAACGGGCGGCCGATCGGATGCGCCGCGTCGTCGAGCGGCTGCTGACGCTGGCGCGCGCCGACAGCGCCGCCATGTCGCTCCAGCGCGCCGCGGTCGGCCTTGCGCCGGTCGTCGGCGACGCGCTCGCGATCGTGCGGCCGCTCGCCGAGCAGAAGCACGTCACCATCGAGATGCGGCTCGACGCGGCCACCGTCGTCGGCGATCGCGACCGGCTGACCGATCTGGTGACGAACCTGTTCTCGAACGCGATCCAGTACAACCGGGACGGCGGACAGGTGAGCGTCGAGGTATGGCCGGAGGGGAACGACGCGTGCCTGCGCGTCCGGGACACCGGCACGGGCATCGCGGCCGACGATCTGCCGCGCATCTTCGAGCGCTTCTACCGCGCGGACAGGGCGCGCTCGGCGCACGCCGGCGGCGCCGGCCTGGGGCTGGCAATCGCCAAGTGGATCGTCGAAGCGCACGGTGGGCGCATCGCGTGCCAGAGCACCGCGGGCCAGGGGACGGAGGTGCTGGTGCGCCTACCGCGCCTCGTCTGACTGGTCCGGCTACACCGCTTTTCGCCTCACGGAACACCGAGACTCCGAGGCACCGAGGGCCAAATTGGAATTTCCTCGGTGTCTCGGTGTCTCGGTGGTACGTCGACGTGAAAAACGCTCAAATCCGGACGCCACGCGTGCCGGACGCTACGAACCCTGAAGTTCCCGTTCCAGTCTTGCCACGAGCCCATCCAGCTCGATCGCCACCGCGCGCACCGTGTCGGGCTGGCTCAGGTCGACACCGGCCCGCCCGAGCAGGTTCATCGGATAGTCGCTCCCGCCCGCGCGCAGCAGCGAAAGATAGCGCTCCACCCCCTGGTCGCGTCGTCCGGGATCGGTCGCGCGCAGGTCCTGCATCAGCTTCGCCGTCGACGCAAAACAGGTCGCGTACTGGTAGACGTAGTACGGCGTGCTGAAGAAGTGCGGGATGCGCGCCCACGTCACGCGCGAGATCTCCTCCTCGTCCAGCGCGTCGCCGTAGTACTCGCCGACCAGCGTGCGGAACATCCCGTTGAGCGTGTCGGCTGTGACCGGCTGGTCTTGCTCGACGAGACGATGCGCCTGCAGCTCGAAGTCGGCGAAGAGCACCTGCGTGTAGAAGGTGCCGGCGATGCTGTCGATGGCGTGCTGCAGCAGCACGATCCGTTCGTCCCTCGACCTCGCGCGCTCGAGCATCAGATCGAGGAACAGCGCCTCGCTCAGCGTGGACGGCACCTCGGCCACGAAAATCGTGTAGCCCGCGTACACGAACGGCTGCGTCCGGTGCGACAGCAGCGTGTGCATCGAGTGGCCCATCTCGTGCGCGAGCGTGAACACCGCATCGAGCGTCTCGTTGTAGTTGAGCAGCATGTACGGGTGCGCGCCGTAGACGGGTGCCGAGTAGGCGCCGTGCCGCTTGCCCGCGTTCTCGAACACGTCGATCCACCCTTCCTCGAACGCGCGCCGCACCTGCTGCTGGTACTCGCGGCCGAGCGGCGCCGCCGAATCGACGATCCAGCCGCCCACCTCGTCGTACGGATAGCGGGCGTCGTAGTCGACGAGCGGAACGAAGACGTCGAACGGGCGGTACGTCTCGAGCCCGAGCGTTCGGCGGCGCAGGCGGTGATAGCGGCGCAGCGGCTCCACCCCCGCGCGCGTCACCGCGATCAGATTCTCCACGACCGCCGGCGGAATGTTGTGGCCGTGCAGCGCCGCGTCGAGGGTCGTCCGGTAGCTGCGCGCCCGCGCGTGAAACCAGTCGCGCTGCAGCACGCCGTTGTAGAGCGCGGCATAGGTGTTCTGGTTGTCCGCGTAGGCGCGGTGGAACGCGCGATAGGCGGCCGCCCGATCCTCCTGCACGCGGTTCGTCTCGAGCACGGTCCGGTACTGGCCGTAGCTCAGCGTGATCCGCTCACCCGTGCTGAGCGTGATCGAGGGAAACGTCATGTCGGCGGTCGTCAGCGCGGCGTAGCTGTCGTGCGGCACGCTGTTGAAACGCCCCGCGTACGACATGAGGCGCTCCCCTTTTTCGTCGAGCACGTGCTCCTGCTCGTGAAACAGGCTCTCGATCGCGAACCGGTACACCGCGAGGTCCGAGCGGGCGTCGAGCCAGCCGCGGATCGTCTCGATCAGAATCGCCAGCAGCTCCGGATTGAACCAGGAGCTCGCCTGCTGCTGGCGGGCGAACAGAATCTGCACTTGCTGCCGCCGCGCGTTGATGGTGTTGTCGCGCTGGTCCTGGTCGTACTGGAGCGCCGCGTAGTACCAGGCGCGATAGGCAAGCGCGCCCATCTCATCCAGCGCGCGGTACGCGGCGAGCAGCCGGTCGGGTCCCTCGGCGAGCGTCCCCCGGAACGTCTTGAACGACTCGATCGCCGCGTCCAGCTGCCGGTAGCTGCGCTCCCAGTCGTCCCAGTCTCGGCAGATGGCCGTGAGGTCCCACTTGTAGCGCGGCGGGATTTCCTCGCGCGGGCGGAGGACCCCGGGTTCGGGACGGAACGTGTCGACCGGCGGCATCGTCACTTCAGGATGAGGTCGACGAGCGCCGGATAGCTCACCGGCAGGCGCTCGGCGTGGCGCGGCCGCGCCAGCGCCTCGGCCAGCGTCGGCGGCAGCGGGACCTCCCTGCCGATCGCCGGCTCCACGACCTCGCGGAACTTGGCCGGATGCGCCGTGGCAAGAAAAACGCCAAACGCGTTCGGCTCGGTAGCCAGGACCTGCTGCAGGCCAAGCCATGCGATCGCGCCGTGCGGGTCGAGCAGATACCCGAACTCCTTGTACACCCGGCCGATCTCGGACACGACCCGGGTATCCTCGAACGCGGCGCCGACGACGTCCTCGCGCATGCGGTCGAGATCGTCGTCGTACATGGCGCGCATCCGCTCGAAGTTGCTCGGCGCCCCGACATCCATCGCGTTCGCGACGGTCCGAACCGACGGCCGCGGCTCGTAGATGCCGGACCGGAGATACTCCGGGACCACGTCGTTGACATTGGTGGCCGCGACGAACCGGCGGACCCGCAGCCCGATGCGCTTGGCGATGAGACCGGCAGTCAGATTGCCGAAATTGCCGCTTGGGACCGAGATAATCGGCCCGGTCGTGGCGTCGTGGCGTCCGGCTTCAGCCGGACCAAGCCGCGCCACCAGGAAGTAATAGAACGCCTGTGGCAATAACCTCCCCAGATTTATGGAGTTAGCCGGTGTCAACCACACCCTCTTCCGCAGTTCGTCGTCGGCAAATGCCTCCTTGACGAGCCGCTGGCAGTCGTCGAAGGTGCCGGCGACCGCGACCGCCGTGATGTTGCCGCCGAGCGATGCCATCTGCGCTTCCTGGACGTCGCTGACCTGCCCTGCCGGATAGAGCACGAAGACGCGCGAGTCCGGCACGCGGTAGAACGCCTGCGCGACGGCACTTCCCGTGTCGCCGGAGGTGGCCACGAGAATCGTGAGCGGCGTGCCATCAGTGAAATGATGCAGCAGGCGCGCCTGGGTGCGGGCGCCCACGTCCTTGAAGGCGAGCGTCGGCCCGTGAAACAACTCGAGCGCCCACACCTGCGCGGTGACCTGGACGAGCGGGATGGGAAAGTCGAGCGCGTCGCGGACGAGCGCTCCCATGTTCCGCTCGGAGATGTCGCCGGCCAGCAGGTGGGTGCCAACGACTGTGCCGATCGTCACCAGGTCGGCGGAGCGCAGGTGCTCGAGGGTCGGCGCGGGGAGCGGCTCGAAGCGTTCGGGAAAGTACAGGCCGCCGTCAGGCGCGGTGCCCGCAAACAGCGCGTCGATGAACGGGACCGGCGGCGACGCGCGCCTGGTCGAGACCCATTTCATTGCCCTTATTTTCCTTGTTTTTCAGGCCTGCATGGGCTCCGGCCGGATCGGCACCGGCCGCCAGCGGTCGTCGACCGCGACGAGCACGACCTCCGCCTCCGTCACCTTGACCCGCTCGCCGTGCCCGACGCCGCGCGGCGCGCCGGGCGGCACGCCCCACCGCTCTGCTTCCACCGACACCCGCACCGTAATCGAGGTCCGGCCGACCCGCACCGTCTCCGTATAGAAGCTGACGATGTCCCCCAGGAAGACCGGTTCGTGGAACTCCACCTCGCGCATTGCGCGCGTGACGTAGCGGTGCGGCGCCGTCTTCCGCGCCTCCACCGCCGACGCCAGGTCGATGTGCGACAGGATCACGCCGCCGAAGATCGTCCCGTAGGCGTTGGTGTCCTTCGGCAGCAGAACCAGCTTGATGGCCGGCACGCGTTCAGGCATCGCGCCTCATTTTTCCTCTTTTCGATTCGAACAAGAAGCCTTACTCTGTAACTGTGAACGATCGTCCAGCAGCGATGACCTGTCCGACCGGCGGATGAGCACGATGACCAACGGGCGCTCGTCGCTGGACGTGGCGAGCACCTCGTCGACCCGTGCCTGGAGCGTGCATGACGCCAGCGAGCTCTACGAAGTGGCGCGCTGGGGGCACGGGTACTTCTCGGTCAACGGCGACGGCCACCTCGCCGTGCACCCCACCAAGGATCCGGCCCTGGCCATCGACCTGAAGGAGCTCGTCGACCGGCTGCAGCTGCGCGGCATCAGCCTCCCCGTCCTCATCCGTTTCACCGACATCCTGCGCCACCGGCTGGGCGAAATCCATGCGGCCTTTCATGCGGCGATTGCGCAGAACCAGTACCAGGGCGGCTACAGCAGCGTCTATCCGATCAAGGTGAACCAGCAGCGGCAGGTGGTCGAGGAGGTGCTCGACTTCGGCCGCCCGTACCGGTTCGGCCTGGAGGCGGGGTCGAAGCCCGAGCTGCTGGCCGTGGTGGCGCTGGCCGACAACGAGACGCCCATCATCTGCAACGGCTTCAAGGACGCCGAGTTCATCGAGACCGCCATGCTCGGCCTCAAGATCGGGCGGAATGTCATCCCGGTTGTCGAGAAATACACCGAGCTCGCCCTCATCCTCGAGGCAGCGGAGAAGATCGGCGTCCGGCCTCAGATTGGCGTCCGGGTCAAGCTGGCCGCCCGGGGCAGCGGCCGCTGGCAGTCGTCCGGCGGGTTCCGGTCCAAGTTCGGCCTGACCGTCACCGAAATCATCCGGGCGCTGGAGGAGTTGAAGGCCCGCGGGATGCAGGATTGCCTCAAACTGCTCCACTTCCATCTGGGCAGCCAGATCACCAACATCCGCATCGTCAAGGGGGCGCTGAACGAAGCGGCGCGCGTGTACACGGAGCTCGCCCGGCTGGGAGCCGGGCTGCAGTACCTGGACGTCGGCGGCGGGCTGGGGGTCGATTACGACGGCTCCCAGACGAACTTCGAGTCGAGCATGAACTACACGCTCGAGGAATATGCCAACGACGTCGTCTATCACATTCAGACGGTGTGCGACGAGGCCGGGGTGCCGCACCCGACGATCATCTCGGAGAGCGGGCGCGCCGTAGTGGCCTATCACAGCGTGCTCGTCTTCAACGTCCTGGGCGTCTCGGGGTTCGGCGCCGAGCAGGTGCCGACGGTCGCCAACCCGGACTGGGAGCAGCCGCTCGTCGACCTGGTGGAGACCTACAACAACGTCACCGCCCGCAACGCGCTCGAGGCGTTCCACGACGCGCAGCAGTCGCTCGACATGGCCATCAGCCTGTTCAACGGCGGGTATCTGCCGCTCGAGCAGCGCAGTATGGCCGAGAACCTCTTCTGGGCGATCTGCACCAAGCTCCAGAAGATCGTCCAGACGATGGCCGAGGTGCCGGAGGACCTGCAGAACCTCGACGAGCAGCTTTCGGACACCTATTTCTGCAATTTCTCGCTGTTCCAGTCGATTCCCGACAGCTGGGCGATCAAGCAGCTCTTCCCCGTCATGCCGATCCACCGGCTGGGCGAAAAGCCGGCGAACCACGCGGTGCTCGGCGACATCACGTGCGATTCCGACGGCAAGCTCGACCGCTTCGTCGACCGGCGCGACGTCAAGAAGACGCTGCCGCTCCACACCGTCAACGGCGGGCCGTACTACCTGGGAGTCTTCCTCGTGGGGGCGTACCAGGAGATTCTTGGCGACCTCCACAATCTGTTCGGCGACACGCACGCCGTCCACGTCAGCCTCGATCCGAACGGCGAGGTCCGGCTCGATACGCTCATCAAGGGCGACACGGTCCGCGAGGTGCTCGACTACGTGGAGTTCGACGCGGAAATCCTGCTCGGGAAGCTGCGGACCGACGTGGAGACCGCCGTGCGCGCCGGCCGGATCGACTACGAAGGGGCGGGACGGCTGCTACGGTTCTACGAAGACGGGCTGCACGGGTATACATATCTGGAAGGCTGATTGCTCGTTCGACTCGTTCGAGTCGTTCGGATCGTTCGCGGCATGACATCAGAACGCTCCCGCATTACCGTCCGGCGATATACATCGCACGCAGAAGCCGACAAAGACGACCTCGCCTATTGGCTCCAGCTGTCCCCGGCGGAGCGAGTCCTTCAGGTGTGGCGCCTCAGCCGGGACCTCTGGCAGCTGCGCGGCGATCCGCCGTATGAACCCGGACTTCATCGATCTGTTACGCGCGTTCGTCGCTGCTGACGTCCGGTTCCTTGTCGTTGGCGCCTACGCACTGGCGCTGCACGGCCGACCGCGCGCGACCGGCGGTCTCGGCGTCTGGATTGACGCCACTCCCGAAAACGCGCCGCGCGTCATGCGCGCGCTGAGAGCTTTCGGTGCCCCCATGCAGGACATCGCGGAAGACGATTTCTCGAAGCCGGGAATCACCTATCAGATCGGAGTCCCCCCGGGGCGTGTCGACATCCTCACCGACCTGACGGGGACTCGTTTTGCGGACGCCTGGCCGAACCGGATCCGCGGCCCGTTTGGGGAGATCGAGGTGGACTTCATCGGCCGGAAGGACTTTATCGCCAACAAGCGCGCCACCGGCCGCGCGAAAGATCTCGTCGATATCGAAGGATTCGAATAGTTCCGAGGGTGCGTTCCGCGGACCGGACTCGCCGCGTGCCTATTGCCGCTCGGGATTCCAGTTCAGGATGAGCGTAATCGGAGAAGCACTCGCTTCTTCGGTCACGACGTTGATCAGGAAGCGGCCGTCCGGCGCGACATCGTACTGCCAGCGGACGCCGATGGGGTTGGTTCCTCCCCAGACGATGCGTGGGCGAAACAGAGCGACCGGTGCTCCCGGTTCGACCGCCGCACCGTTCACGATGATGGGAGCGGCCGTCAGCGTGCCGTCCGGGGCGATGTAGAACAGCTCCCGGCCGTCGGCGCGCCAGCGCGGCGTCACCCCGCCGCTCGTCGACACCTGCCACTGCCCACCCGGTCCTGGAAATGGCCGAACGTAGATTTCGTAGCGTCCCGACTCGTCCGACTGATACGCGACCCAGCGCCCGTCCGGAGAGAACTGGCCCAGACGTTCATGGAATGTGGAATTGACAAAGACAAACGGCTTGCGGTCTCCATCCATTGGCAGCACGGACAGATCGCCACCCGTCTTCGGATCAACGTAGTTATAGAGTACGAACCGGCCATCCGATGACCAATCCTGCGCCGCGCTGGTAAGGGGCACCTTCAAGAGGAGTTCGTCGGTCCCCGCACCGCTTGATGATTTCACGTAAAGGCTCGGCATTCGAGTAAAGACCAGACGGCTGCCATCGGGCGACCATAGTGGATAGAGTTCGACGTTCCGATCAAAGGTAAAGCGGGTCGTGCGTACGCTGTCGATCAGCCAGATGTCCGAATTGTCTTGAACCGTGCGGCGAACTGCGACCCGCCGGCCATCCGGACTGAGAGCGGCTTCGTCAAGGGTGTTGTCGGCCGGCCCCAACGTGCCAACGATCTTGCCTGATCGGTCGAACCACGTGAGCTGCCTTCCCGCCGTACCACCGATGCGATACGTCAGAGTCCCTGTTGTTGATACCGAAAACGCCCCGATTGCCTGCACGACATCTTGTACGACCGCGTCCGCTACGTGTCTCGGATCGCCGACCAGCTCACCTCGGGTCGGATCGAACCTCCGCGCGAGGAGGGTCCCCTGGCGGCTGAATACGAGCCAGCCGGGGTGCAGGTAGCGACCGGCGCTGTCTGCCGGAGTAACACGGGTCATCTCCGCTCGGTCAATCGAGCCGAGATGGATACCGGCCACGTTTTCAGTACCCGTCGCGTAGAAAAGGAAGCGACGCCCCCCAGGGAGGAACTGCGGAAATCGATGGGCCACTTGCCCGTCCGCGAGCGTCGTCACGGGAACCACCTCACCTCCAGTGGCCGACGTCCGCAGGAGCGGACCTCCACTGGTGGCGGCGAATAAAATCGCTCCACCCTCACCCCACGTGCCACCTCGCGCCGCCGGCGCAGCCGCAAGCGTTTGTGGTGGCCCGCCCCCAGGCTCCAACCGTTTCAACGCACCGCCAGCGAAAAAGGCTACTGAGCGGCTGTCTGGCGACCAGAACGGGTATAGCGCCGCCTCGGTGCCGGGAAGCGGCTGCACGGTTGTGCTGTCCAGCGACCGCAGCCAGAGCTTTGGTTGGCCTGCGTCCGGCGCGACAAAAACGAGCCGTTGGCCATCCGGTGAGATGGCATGGGAAACGAGATCGTTCGTCGGCGGCGTGTTGATCTCGACACGCATCTCGGGCGGCGAAGGCGCGGGGCGAAGTGCCCACGCGATCGCAACCGCGGCGATCACGACGACACCGACCAGCGCCGCCGCCCACATCAGCCGCTCCCGCCGTCGCGCGGAGGCGCGTCCGTCCGCTGCCCTGGTCGCTTCGGCAGGTGCGTGCTCTCCCTCTTCGAGCTCGATCCGCGCGGCCCCGATGTGTGGCAGGCGTTTCTGTGGATCCTTCTGCAGGCAACGACGCAGCAGCATTCTGACCGCCGCAGGCGTCTCCGCCGGCAGCGCGCTCCAGTCCGGCTCGTTTTTCAAAATTGCTGCAATCGCATCCGACACCGTCTCGCCGGCCGCAAACGCCTGCTTCCCCGTGAGCATTTCGTAGAGCACGCAGCCAAACGCCCAGATGTCCGCGCGCCGGTCGACCGGCTTGCCGCGCGCCTGCTCCGGGCTCATGTAGGCGGCCGTCCCGAGAATCACACCCGCGACCGTCGCCTGCACGCTCAGCGTCGGCGATGCCGTGAGGCCCCCTGATGGAGCGTAGTGTCCGGCTTCAGCCGGACCAACGAGCTTGGCGAGCCCGAAGTCGAGGACCTTTACCTTGCCATCAACCGTGACCTTGATGTTTCCGGGTTTCAGATCGCGATGAACGACCCCGTGTTCGTGGGCGGCTTCGAGCGCGTCGGCGATCTGCCGCGCGATCGGCAAGACCTCCTCTACCGGAATCGGGCCTTGCGCGATGCGTTCGGCCAGCGTCAGGCCCTCGACCAGCTCCATGACAATCGCGCGGACCACATCGGTCCGGCTAAAGCCGGACGCCACGACTCCTGACCCTTCTTCGAGGCCGTAGATGGCGCCGATGTTCGGATGATTGAGGGAAGCGAGGGTTTTCGCCTCCCGCTCGAATCGCGCCACGCGGTCCGGATCGCGGGCAAACGCCTCGGGCAGAATCTTGATCGCCACGTCGCGATCGAGCTTCGTATCGCGTGCGCGGTAGACTTCGCCCATGCCGCCGGCGCCGAGCACCGCCTGGATTTCGTACGGCCCGATGCGACTTCCGGCCGCCAGCGCCATGGATGTGGAAGCGGAAATACGGGCCGATTATATCGCCGGTCCGCACGGGGAGCGATCCCAATGGCCTCGAGGACGCCCGCCATGGACATGCAAGGCGAGCGAAGGCGGGACCACTCGAACGGTCCGAACGATTCGGATATGCTTCAGCGAACGTGTCATGGCCGGAAGGCCGCGTCGTTGGGGCTGGCCTGTTTTTCCGAGGAAGGAGGTCCCTCATGCGGACCGCGCTCAAGCTCCTTTCGGTGATCGGTCTTGTGGCAGTCCTGAGTAGCCTGCTCGCTGCGACGACCGCCGCAGTCCGCCAGCAGGCGCAGCCGCAGGCCCGCGCGCAGGGCGACGAGGATCAGGAACGATCACCCACAATGCGCCCGGTCATCCGCGGCCGGCAGGCCGCCGTGGCGTCGATGAAGGCCGAGGCCACCGAAGCGGCACGCCGGATTCTTGATGCAGGCGGCAACGGCTTCGACGCCGTGGTCGCCGGGCAGGCCGCCCTCGCCGTCACCGACTTCGCCTCGAACGGCCTCGGCGCCGACGCCGTCGTCCTCGTCTACGACGCGAAGGCGAAGAGGGTCTTCTCAATCAACGCCGAGCCGCCGGCGCCGAAGCTCGCCACGATCGAGTGGTATCAGAAGCACAACGGCGGCCGGCTGCCCCAGAGCGACGGCCTGCTCGCCGGCGGGATCCCCGGGGTCGTCGATGCCTGGTACATCCTGCTGGACCGCTGGGGCACGATGAGCTTCGAGCAGGTGCTGCAATCGGCGATCGAGCTGGCGGAGAACGGCTTTCCGCTGAGCGAGCGGCTGGCGCGCGGGATCGCCGGATCGCGCAAGATCCTGAAGTACCTGACGACCGCCCGGATTTATGTGCCGAATGGAAAAGCGCCGAAGGCCGGCGACATCTTCAAACAGACGGACCTTGCGCGCACCCTGAGGAAGCTCGTCGAGGCCGAGAAGCAGAACGCTGCCAAGGGGCGGCGCGCGGCGCTCAAGGCCGCGCGCGACCGCTTCTACAAAGGGGACATCGCCGAGGAGCTCGCGAAGTTCTCCGAGGCAAACGGCGGGCTTTTCCGCTACGAGGATTTCGCCGGCTACACCGCCACAGTGGAGACTCCCGTCTCATTCAACTATCGGGGGTACGAGGTCTACAAGAACCCGTCGGCGAGTCAGGGTCCGGCCGAGCTCTTCACGCTGAATATTCTCGAGACGTACGACCTCAAGGCGCTCGGCCACAACACAGCCGCGTACATTCACACGAGCGCCGAGGCGTTGAAGCTCGCGTTCGCCGACCGCGAGAAGTATCTCGGCGACATGGACTTCTTGAAGATCCCGTACGAGGGGCTGCTGTCGAAGGAGTACGGGCGCGAGCGGCGGAAGCTCGTCGATCCGAACCGCGCGTCGTTGGAGCTCCGGCCGGGCACTCCGGAGACATTCGTGCGGGCGGCGGAGCAGGTCGGCCGGCCGTTGGCAATCAATTTTGACGGAGACGCCGATCACGAGGGGGACACGAGCTACATCGCCGTGGTCGACAAGGACCGCAACATGATCAGCTTCGAGCCGAGCCTGCACAGCAACTTCGGCACGGGCGTCGTGATGGGCACGACGGGCGTCATCTTCAACTGCCGCGGCGACTACTACAAGCTGGTGCCGGGCGAGGCGATGTCGCTGCTGCCGGGTAAGCGGCCGCGCAGTACGCTGCAGAGCACGCTGGTGATGAAGAGCGGGCAGCCGTTCATGATCACCGGCAGCCCCGGCGGCGACGACCAGGTGATGCGCACGATGCAGACGCTGCTCAATGTGATCGACTTCGGCATGAACGTCCAGGAGGCGATCGAAGCGCCCCGGTGGTCGACGCGCAGCTTCCCGGCCTCGCCGTTCCCGCAGACGATGTACCCGGGCGATCTGGCGGTCGAGGCGCGTGTTCCGGAGGCCGTCCGCCAGGCCCTCATGGCGAAGGGCCACAAGCTCCGGGTGACGGGCGCGTGGAGCCAGGGCTCGAACGCGGCGATTGTCGTCGACCCGCAGTCGGGCGTGCTGAGCGCGGGCGCGGATCCAAGGGTCGAGGCGTACGCCTGGGCGTGGTGACCCTCTACGATGCGCGCTTCCGCTGCTCGTAGAACCGGCGGCACGCGCGCTGGAAGCGCTCGTGGAGCGGGCCCGCGACCTCCGGCGGCACAGGCCCCAGGCGCATCCACTGCGCCTGCGCCTCACGGACGGTCTGCTCCGCGGCCCGCCAGCGCGACTCCTCCGTGTCCGTATGACACCCGCCGCCGATGGTGTTGGCGGCCAGTCGCTCGCGCCACTGGCGCGCCAGCAGCTCGGCAGGTGACAGCCTGGCTACCGACTGTCCTGGCGCAGGCGCCACGTCTTCAACCTTCGCGACCAGCTTCTCCATCCGCTTGCGGGTGGCCTCCGGATCGAGATCGGTGCCGCTGAACGCGGAGGGCCAGGTCGCGACAATCCGGCCGAGCGCCTGATGGTATCGGGCGGCGAGATCCTGCTGCATGTGGCGCGGCAGCTCCGGCGCCTGCTGCCACCGCTGGCGCGCCTGCTGCACGAGCGTATAGACACCGTCCGGGGCGGGCCCTCGGTCCGCACCCGCCGGCGGCAGCAACTGCTCGAGCTCGTGCACGATCGACTCGCGCGGCGCCGCCTTCACCGCGAGCTCGATCCGGTCGCGATGCTTGTACCGCTCGAAGAACCGATCGCACGCGTCCCGGAACCGCTTCCAGATCGCCTCGGACTTCGATCGCCGGACCGGGCCGATCGTCTTCCACTCCGCCTGCGCCTGCCGGATCTGCGCAGCGGCGGCCTCCCAGTCGGTCGAATCGGCGAGCGCCTCCGCCTTCGCGCAGAGCTCCGCTTTGCGGGCGAGGTTCGCGGCCCAGATCTCCTTGCGCTGCTTCAGATCCTGCTGCCGGCGCGTGAAGAAGCGGTCGCAGGCGGTGCGGAACCGCTCCCACGTTGCCTTCTCCTGGCCGCGCGTGACCGGGCCGATCGTCTTCCATTCGGCCTGGAGCGCCTGAATCTCAATGGCCGTCTTCACCCAGTCGGTCGAGTCGGCCAGCGCCTCGGCGTGCTCGCAGAGCGCGCGCTTTCTGGCGAGGTTGGCGGCGCGCTCCTCCGCCTGCGCGGCAAAGTACGGCGCGACGCGCTGGAACACCTCGTCCTGCGCCGCCTTGAAGCGCCGCCACATCGCCTCCCCCTGGGCGCGCGGCGCCAGCGCCACCGGCTTCCAGCGCGCCTGCAGCTCGCGCATCCGCCGGCCGGCGACCTCGAGGTCCGTTTCGGCCTTGAGCGCCTCCATCTCGCGGCACAGCTCTTCCTGCACCTGCAGGTTCGCCCACCGCTGCCACTCGTCGCCCTCGCGCAGCTCGGTGACGCGCGGCGCGAGGGCGGCGCGCGCGGCCTCGAGGCGCGCCTGCATCTCCTGCCAGTCCTTCTTCGTCGGCAGCGGCGTCCGCGTCTCGAGCGCCGTCCGGATCTCGCGCAGCGCGCGGCTGCCGGCCTTGAGCGTGATCTGCTCCGCCGCCGCCAGCGCCTCGACGTGCCGGCAGAGCTGCTGGAGCCGCCGGAGGTTCTCCTGCTCCTGACGGGCGCGCGCCTCCACCTGCTGCTGCTCCCGGGCCTCCAGCCACGCGACCGCCTGCTCGAGCCGTGCCGCGGCCGCCGGATTGGCGTTCGCGTGCTCGCGCAGCACATCCGTATCGCGGCGCAGCGCCCGCCACCGCGCGATGACCTCGTCTGCCGGCTGCACGGACGCCGCGAGTTGTTCCAGCTCGGTTGCAAGCGCCTCCAGCCGCGCCGCGGCGGCTTCGGCCAGCATCCGGCGGCGTTCGCGACCCTCGAACGCGCGGCAGGCGTCCTGGAAGCGGCGCGTCAACCATGCCGCGTACTCCGAGGGCATCGGCGGCAGGCTGTCCCATCGGACCTTCAGCTCCGCGATGCGATCGGCGGCACCGGCCCCCGACAGCGACTCGATTTCCTCGCAGATCGCGACGCGGTCGGCCTGCTCGCGCGCCAGCGCGCGGGCCCGCTCCTCCTCGGCCGCGCGCTCCGCGCGCCGCTGCTCGATCGCCTCGCGCACCGCTTCGCTGGCGGCCTCGAACTGCTGCACCAGCGCCGGATCGAGGTCGACGTCGGCCTGCAGCTCCGCCCACGACAGCCGCACGGCGGCCAGCGCGTCTCCTGCCTCGTCCGGATCCGCCTCGGCCACCAGTCCTTCCGCGCGGTGCAGCAGCTCGAAGGCCCGCTGGCGCTCCTCGGCGCTCATACGCGCGCCGGTGTCGGCGGCGGGCGGCACCTCTTCCGTCTGCAGGCGCAGGCGCGCGCGGGCGCGCCGCGCCGCCACTTTGTTGCGTGCGCGCAGCGAGACCTCCGTCAGCGCCTCGGACGTGGTAATCCGCTCGAGCGCCGCCACGGCCGCATCGGTGTGCTCCGCCTTGAGCGCGACCGTGAGAATCTCGCCGGCGTCGGTAAGGCGTGCCAGCGCCCGCAGTCGCGTGGCGCCGTCCCGGGCATGACGGCCGATCGCGGCGAGCGTCTTCTGATCCTCGAGCAGGTCGATGACGGCCGTACGGACGTCGGCGCTCGACGTATCGCGCGCAACCAGCACAATCTCCTTCGTCCGGCCGAGCGCCAGCAACTGTCGCACCGCCTCGAGCGCCTGCGCCGGATCGTCCGCCTCCGCGCCGATGCCGGCCAGACCGCGCACCGCTTCTGCCCGCACCTCCTCGTCCGGATCCGTCCGCGCCACCTCGGCGAGCATCGGCAACTCATCGATCCGGCTGATCGCCGCGCGCCGGACCCGCGGCTCCGCATCCTCGCGCGCGAGTGCGTGCAGCGCGTCGGCGTCCTCGGGGCCGACGTCGTAGACCGCCGCCACGCGTACGGCCGGATCGGCGTGCTTCCATCGGGGTTGGGGGCGAAGCTTCTCGAGAATTCCCATTGCGTTCACTGCAGCACTGTCTCGCTTTCGGCCCTCGGTGCCTGGTTCAAGATCCGTAACTCGTTACCGCCCCCGTCGCCGCCGCATCCCGCCCGCTCCTGAAGCCGCCTCGCGCATCGACACGGCGGTCGAGCGCGACCTGACCCTGAGGCTGGCCTGCGTCGGCGGAGAATCACCGCTGTGTCGCGAAAAATACCGCACGAAAAATTGGATCGATGCAAACGGACGGCCGTAGATCCGGGACCGCTACCCTACGCCAGTCGCATGACAGCCAAGGCCGAACAGTTCGGCTTGCAGGATGGGTACCAGGAGGGGCGCCCCGGGCGCCGGCTGTCTCAGCCGGGGCTCGGGGCTGGGGGTTATTTGACAAAGAGCATCTCGCGATACGTGGGCAGCGGCCACATCTCATGCGGCGTCAGCATCTCGATGCGGTCGCCCAGCTCCCGCAGCCGGGTCATCGCGGGAATGACCTTGTCGCGCATGTACTTCGCATGCTTCTCCGCCGACGCGGAGCTGTGGTCGAGGCGCTCGAGCGAATCGGTCTGCGCCTTGAAGCCGTCGACGAGGCTGGTGTAGGTCGCCAGCAGCTTCTTCCCCTGGACGGTCGATCCGCCCGCCGATCGGACGGCTGCCACGCTCTGCGCGATGTCCTTCTGATAGGCAGCACGCTCACGCCGATATCGAGCGTCCCGCCGTGCTTGGTCGACTTGGCGGCGCCCTTCTCGATCTGCCCGAAGATGTCGCTGAGCATGTCGCCGAGGAAGATCGAGAGGATCGGCTTTCGATTATGGCGCAACGCCGCGCGGCTGACAACGCACGAAAACGGCGGAACGCGCGGAAAACCGACATTTGTGGCGGGATCTCAACGCGCAGATTGACCTTCTGTATCAACATATGTAGATTTACAGATGTCCGTGCGTCGAGCTTCCGCCCTCTTTCGCCTGCTGGCCGACGGCACGCGCCTGCGCCTGCTGCGGGTGCTCGCCCGGGATCGCTTCAACGTCAGCGAGCTCACCGGGATTCTGGCGGTCGCCCAATCGGGTGTCTCACGGCATCTTGGGCTGCTGAAGGAAGCGGGACTCGTCCGCGAGGAGCGCGAGGGGGGCTACGTCTACTACCGGCTGGCCGACGAGCAGCCCCGCAACGGACCAACGCCCTTATGGGCGCTGCTGGAGGCGCAGTTTGCCGCGGCCGACGGCGATCCGGCGGTGCGAGAAGACGAGGCGCGCCTGCAGGAGGTCCTGCGCCACCGGAAGGAGAATTTCGAGACGCACGGCGACCTGCGCCAGCTCGTGCCCGGGCGGAGCTGGGCCGCCTGGGCGCGGGCGCTCGGGCACCTGCTGCCGCCGCTCGACGTGGCCGACATCGGCTGCGGCGAGGGGTACTTGACGCTCGAAGCGGCACGCTGGGCGCGGACGGTCTACGCGATCGACCGGTCGGAAGAAGTGCTGCAGCGCGCCAAGGCGCTGGCGGCGCGGCGCCGAGTCATCAACGTCCGGTGGAAAAAGGGGGACCTGGCCCGCCTGCCGCTGCGCGACGCCTCGGTGGACGTGTCGCTCCTCTCACAGGCGCTGCACCACGCGGTCGATCCGGAAGAAGCGCTCGCCGAAGCGGTCCGCGTGCTGCGGCCGGGCGGCCGGCTCCTCGTGCTCGACCTCCGCGAACACGATCAGCAGTGGGTACGAACCCGGTTCGGCGACAGATGGCTCGGCTTCAGCGAGGCCGCGCTCGAGCGGCTGCTCATGGGTGCCGGCGTACGCGACGTCCGGGTGCAGGTGGGCGCCCGCCAGAGCCACGACCCGTTCGTCGTGCTCATCGCCTCCGGCATCAAACCTGAACGGCCCAAAGCTCACAGCCGAAAGCCCAAAGCCAAATGACCACTGCCGACCGCCTCCTTGATCTGCTCGCCCGTCGCATCCTGCTTCTCGACGGCGCAATGGGCACGATGATTCAGCGCCGCAGGCTGACGGAGGCGGATTTCCGCGGCGAGCGGTTCCGCGCGCATCCGCGCGATCTCAAAGGGAACGGAGACGTCCTGGCCCTGACCCGCCCGGAGGTCATCGGCGCCATTCACCGCGAGTATCTGGCGGCCGGCGCCGACATCGTCGAGACGAACACGTTCAACAGCACGGCGATCGCCCAGGCGGACTACGGGCTGGAGGCGCTCGTCTACGAGCTCAACCTCGCCAACGCACGCCTGGCGCGCACGGCGGCCGACGAGTCGGCGAAGGCGACCCCCGATCGCCCGCGCTTCGTGGCCGGCGCGATCGGCCCGACCAACCGCACGCTCTCCATCTCGCCCGACGTGAACAACCCGGCGCTGCGCGCCGTCGCCTTCGACCAGATGCGAGACGCGTATCGGGAGCAGGTCCGCGGCCTGATCGACGGCGGCGTCGACCTGCTCCTCATCGAGACGATCTTCGACACGCTGAACGCGAAGGCAGCGATTGCGGCCATCCTGGAGACGTTTGAGGAGCGCGGCCTCGAGCTGCCGCTGATGGTCTCGGTCACCATCACCGACCGGAGCGGCCGGACGCTCTCGGGCCAGACGCTCGACGCCTTCTACGTGTCGATCCGGCACGCGCGGCCGTTCAGCGTCGGCCTGAACTGCGCGCTCGGCGCCGAGCAGATGCGGCCGTTCCTGGCCGAGCTGGCGCGAATCGCCGAGTGCTACGTCACGTGTTATCCGAACGCCGGCCTGCCGAACGCCTTCGGCGAGTACGACGAGCTGCCGCCCCATACGGCCCGGTTGCTCCGGGACTTCGCGGAATCCGGCTTCGTGAACATTCTTGGCGGCTGCTGCGGCACCACGCCCGATCACATCCGGGCCGTGGGCGAGGCGATACACGGCCTTCCGCCTCGCCCCCGGCCCGCATCGGGATCCGGGATCGGGGATCCGGGGTCCGAACCCCGAACCAAGAACCTCCGGATCCCGGATCCCGGATCCCTGGTCCCGAAGAGATTCACGCAATTTGCCGGGCTCGAGACATTCACGATTCGCCCCGACAGCAACTTCATCATGATCGGCGAGCGGACCAACGTCACCGGCTCGCGCCGGTTCGCCCGCCTGATCACGGCGGGGCAGTTCCTCGAAGCGGCCGAGGTCGCCCTCGACCAGGTCCGCGGCGGCGCCAACATCCTCGACGTGAACATGGACGAAGGGATGCTCGACTCGGAAGCGGCGATGACCACGTTCCTCAACGTCATCGCCACCGAGCCCGAGATTGCCAGGCTTCCGATCATGATCGACAGCTCGAAGTGGTCGGTGATCGAGGCGGGCCTGAAGTGCGTGCAGGGGAAGGCGATCGTCAACTCGCTGAGCCTCAAGGAAGGCGAAGAGGATTTCCTGCAGAAGGCGCGGCTCGTGCGCCGGTACGGCGCCGCCCTGGTCGTCATGGCGTTCGACGAGGAGGGGCAGGCCGACACGGTCGCGCGCAAGGTGGCGATCTGCCAGCGCGCCTATCGCCTGCTGGTCGACGCGGCGGGGTTCGACCCGCTCGACATCATCTTTGACCCGAACATCCTGGCGATCGCCACGGGCCTCGAGGAGCACAACGAGTACGCCATCAACTTCATCGAGGCGACGCGCATCATCAAGGCGACCTGCCCCGGCGTGAAGGTCAGCGGCGGCATCAGCAACCTGTCGTTCTCGTTCCGCGGCAACGACGTCGTGCGCGAGGCGATTCACTCCGCCTTCCTCTTTCACGCGATCAAGGCGGGCCTCGACATGGGGATCGTCAACGCCGGCCAGCTGGCGGTCTATGAGGATGTTCCTCGCGAGCTGCTCGAACACGTCGAGGATGTGATCTTCAACCGGCGGCCCGATGCCACCGAGCGCCTCGTCCGGTTCGCCGACACCGTCAAGGGGGCCGCCGCGCGCAAGGAGCACGATCTCTCGTGGCGATCCGGCACGGTCGAGGACCGGCTCGCCTACGCGCTCGTGCACGGCGTCATCGACTTCATCGAGCAGGACGTCGATGAGGCGCGGCGGAAGCTCGCGCGGCCGCTCGACGTGATCGAGGGACCGCTGATGGACGGGATGAAGATCGTCGGCGACCTCTTTGGCGGCGGCAAGATGTTCCTGCCGCAGGTCGTCAAGAGCGCGCGCGCGATGAAGAAGGCGGTGGCGTACCTGCTGCCTTACATGGAGGAGGACAAGCGCAGGGCGGGCGCCTCGTCCCACGCCCCCGGCAAGATTGTCCTGGCGACCGTGAAGGGCGACGTCCACGACATCGGCAAGAACATCGTCGGGGTCGTGCTCGGCTGCAACAACTACGAGGTCGTCAATCTCGGCGTGATGGTGCCCGCCGATCGCATCCTGCAGACCGCCGTCGACGAGCGGGCGGATCTCGTCGGGCTGAGCGGCCTGATTACGCCATCGCTCGACGAAATGGTGTTCGTCGCGCGCGAGATGGAGCGGCGCGGCTTCACGATTCCGCTCCTGATCGGCGGGGCGACCACGAGCCGGCAGCACACGGCGGTAAAGATCGCCCCGGAGTTCAGTCAGCCCGTCGTCCACGTGCTCGACGCCTCGCGCGCGGTCGATGTGGTGGCGAGCCTGCTCAGCCCGGCGCAGAAGCTGGAGTTCGTCGCGGCCAACCGCGCCGAGCAGGAGCGCCTCCGCCAGCAGCACGCCGCGCTCAAGCCGCGGCCGCAGCTCCCGTGGAGCGCGGCCCGCGCCAACCGGCTGCGCCTCGACTGGAGCCCGGATGTGGTCGCGCGCCCGGCCTTCACCGGGCTGCGCCTCGTCGACGAGGTCCGGGTCGAGAACCTGGTGCCCTACATCGACTGGACGTTCTTCTTCACCGCCTGGGAATTGAAGGGGCGCTTCCCCGCCATCCTGGAGCACCCGCAGTACGGCCCGGCCGCACGGGAGCTGTACGACCATGCGCGGGCGCTGCTCGACCGGATTGCCGCCGACGGGCTGCTCACGCCGCGGGGCGTCTATGGCTTCTGGCCCGCGTATGCCGACGGGGAGGACATCGTTCTGTATGCCCCTGAGGTCGCCGAGGTCATGCCGATCACGGACCACCGAGACACCGAGACACCGAGACCTAATTTTGATAACGAATCTCGGTGTCTCGGTGCCTCGGTGGTACGTGGGCATGACCGTGGGCGTGAAATCCTCAGATTCAACATGCTGCGCCAGCAGGAGCGGATGCCGGAGGGGACGCCCAACCTGTCGCTCGCGGATTTCCTCGCGCCCCGCAACAGCGGGATCGTCGACTTCGTCGGCGCCTTTGCCGTGACCGCCGGCCACGGGGCGGCGGAGCTCGTCGCGGCGTTCGAGCGCGACCATGACGACTACCACGCCATCATGGTCAAGGCGCTGGCGGACCGGCTCGCCGAGGCATTTGCGGAATACCTCCACGCGCGCGCCCGGCGCGACTGGGGGTATGGCGCCGACGAACATGTGTCGAACGCGGACCTGATCGCGGAGCGGTACCGCGGCATCCGCCCGGCGTTCGGGTATCCCGCCTGCCCGGATCACTCGGAAAAGCCGAAGCTGTTCGACCTGCTGCAGGCGGACCGCGCCGGCCTGGCGCTGACCGAGAGCTGCGCGATGGTGCCGGCCGCCTCGGTCAGCGGACTCTATCTGGCCCATCCGGCGGCGCGGTATTTCACGGTCGGGCGCGTCGGCCGTGACCAGATCGAGGACTACGCCGCCCGCAAGGGGATGAGCACGGCGGCCGTCGAGCGCTGGCTGGCCGCAAATTTGTCGTACGAGGCGGTCGGCGTCTGACCATCTACGGTCGCGCCGAATCCTCGAGGCGTTCGACAACGCGTTCGTAAATCGCGCGCACCCGGCTGGTGAGGCGGCCGTACGTGTCGGCCAGCGTCCGGTCTGCCGGCTCGGCCAGCCCGGGGTCCCCACGGCGCACGCCTGCGCCGTGGGGTAGGAGCGACAACCGCCGGCCGATCGCGCGAAGCTTGATGGTGTCGTCGGGCAGCGCGTTGACGCTGGTATCCGCGTCCATCCGCGCGAGCATTTCCAGATACGACAGAAAGACGTACGCTCGGTGCAGCTCCTCGGCGTCGGTCTCGGGCAGGAACGTCGTGGTGGACCGCTGCTCGAGCAGGCGGCGGGTACCTGCCACCTGGAACTCGGGGCGCGTGTGCCCTTCGCGAATCTGAATCATCTGGAGCGCGAAATGGATGTCGGCGAGGCTGCCGCGCCCCACTTTGAACTCCAGCCGCCGGCCGGTGAGATCCGTCAACGTGCGCTCCATTCGCCTGCGCACGCCGGTCATGACAAGCGGGATCCGCCGATCCCAGGGCCCGTACACGAACGACCGGACGCGCGCTTCGACGTCTGCCCCGAGCGTTCGCGAACCGGCCAAGAACCGGCAGCGCGTCCATGCAAGGCGCTCCCATATCTCGGCACGGGTCTCGAGATACCGTTCGAACTGGTCGGCCGGCATCGCCAGCGCCCCCTTCTTGCCCTCCGGACGCAAACGGGTGTCGATGCGGTAGGCCACGCCCTCGCTCGTCGGCTCGGCGAGACACCGCTCCATCGCTTCGACGAAGCGCTGTCGCTCGAGAAACGCATCGGCATCGCCTCGATCACCTCGATAGATGACGACCAGATCAAGATCAGAGTGCACGGTCAGCTCGCAGCCGCCGAGCTTGCCGAGCGCGAAGATCGCCCAATCCGGCTCGCGGCCTGGCGGGGCCGCCGGCGCGTGCCATGCCGCCGCCTGCTCGACACAGCAGTCAGCAAGCAGCGAAAGGCCCTGCTGGAGTCTTCCCAGTGAGCCCTCGCGGATCCATTCGACGAGGATCTTGAACTCCTCGATGGCCTTGAAATGCCGTATATGATCCGACTGGTGTTCGACGGCGATCTGTGAAAGCCTCTCCACATACCGCGTACGGCGCTCGTCGACATCGGGGAGCGGGAGGAGGAGTGAATCGAGCAGCTCCCTTCGTTCTCGAGCAGCGTCCTGAAGAAGGCTGCCGCGGCGCCGGTGCGATCGGTGACTGCCGCGAGCCGAACCAATACCTGATCCGGACGCCCGCACTGCCGCAGGCGATCCATCAGCACAGCGAGCAGATTCGCCAGAATGTTCCGGGCTCCCGAGCGGGCCGGGGCCAGCGACGTCGCCTGATCCAGGGCTCGAATCGCCTCCAGGGCCGCCGACGGATCGGGAACCTGATCATCGACGAGGAGCTGCATCGCCTCGGTTGCCGAGGCGTCGTCGCTCAGAATGCGAAAGAACTGACGGCTCTTGAAGTCGGACGTCCCCGGGCGACGTTCGAGCATCGTCCGATACACCTCATGGACGCGGCCGCGGTGAGTCTCGAGAGCCGCCTCAAGGGCAACGCCGTCGGCGAAGCCGAGACGACGGGCACAGATGTCCAGCTCGCGCCGTTCCCGCGAGAGCGTGTGGGTCTGCTGATCGTGGACGATCTGGAGCCGGTGCTCCACCGTCCGCAAGAAGACGTAGGCGTCGCGAAGAGAGGCGTGCACGTCAGGAGCGATGAGGCCGGTCGATTCGAGCGCCGCCAGAGCGGCGAGGGTGTTCCTCCGACGTACCGCAGGATGTCGCGCCCCGTAGGTGAGCTGTAGCACCTGCGTGAACAGCTCAACCTCACGAATCCCCCCGCGTCCGATTTTCACGTTTCGCTCGAGATCATCGACCGACCGTTCCGCGCGCACCTTGTACTGGAACAGCTCCTCGAGCGCTGCGTGATCGAGGTACTTGCGGTACACGAATGGCTGCACCGTCTCCAGAAATCTGCGTCCCACGGTCTGATTACCAGCAGTCGGTCTCGCCCTGATGAGCGCGAATCGCTCGAAGGTCTCGCCCCACGTTTCGTAGTACTGCCTGTATTGTCTGAGCGAATAGGCCACGGCTCCGCGCCGCCCCATCGGGCGGAGCCGCAGGTCGACGCGGTACAGGTGGCCTTCGTTGGTGAACTCGGACAGCACGGCGGTCAGCGTGCGCCCCAGTTTTTGGTACAGGTTGTGGGCGGCCTGATCGTCCTCGTTGTCGAGTTCGTACACGTAAAGGAGGTCGATATCCGAGCTGTAGTTCAGCTCCCGCCCTCCCAGTTTGCCCATACCGACGACGGCAAACCGGCCCGGCCAGTCGCCAGCCGGTGATCCCAGCACGCCGGTGGCGATCCGCAAGGCACGTTCGATCAGGATGTCGGCAATGTCGGAAATCTGCTCGGTGGTGGACTCGAGCGTCTCGAGTCCGAGGATGTCACGCGCGGCAATGCCGAGCATTTCGCGGCGCTTGAAGCGCTTCAGCGCGTCACGTTGCTCAGGAGGGCTTTTCGCGCCCGCCAGGAGATGGTCGGCCTCCTCGGCCAGCGTCTTCGCGTCGGGCCGGCTGCGGTCGATTTCGCCGAGGAGCCAATGCAGGTACTCGGGATTGCGGATCAGGATCTCGGCGAGAAACGGCGAGGTGCCCATCACCTCGACGAGCAGCCGAAGCGCGCGCGGGTCGTCGGCGAGATAGTGCAGAAATTCGGTCCGAGGGATGCGGCTGATGACGTACCGGAAGAATCCAACGAGAGCCGCATCCGGGTCTGGCGCGCGCTCGAGCGCCGCGAGCAGGGGTTCGGCCAGCTCGGCCAGCGCCTCCCGGGTTGGCAGATCGTTGGCGAGCTCCTGCAGGTGGGCGTCGGCGCCGGCAGGATCGTGAAAGCCGAAGTGCGCGAGGTACTGGCGGGCCTGCTCTTTCGTCAGGTCAGGCGAAAGAAAGAGATCTCTTGGGGAGATGGGCACTCACTATTCTATCCGCGTCTATCCGGGCTCGATCGAAGCCCCGATACGCTCACCACAAATTTGTCGTACCAGCTGCGTTTTGGTGTCTGCGTACGCAAGTTTTGGGTTATATTTTCGCTCCAATCCCCCAGGAGCCATCGCCGCAACTCTCTTAAACCTTCAGTACCGATGGAGGAGCACGGATGAAACCGAAAGACGTACTCGCGCGCATCAAGGACAAAGGCATCCAGGCGGTCGACCTCAAGTTCGTCGACCTTCCGGGCCTCTGGCAGCATTTCACAATCTCGCCCAGGGAGTTGACGGAGGACGCCTTCGAGGAGGGACTTGGATTCGACGGCTCCAGTATTCGGGGATTCCAGCACATTCAGGAAAGTGACATGCTCCTGATCCCGGATCCGGCGAGTGCGTTTGAGGATCCGTTCACGGCGCTCCCCACGCTCAACCTCATATGCAACGTGAAGGATCCGGTGACCGGGCAGTCGTACTCCCGCGACCCGCGCTACATCGCGACGAAGGCGGAAAGCTACCTCAAGTCGACCGGGCTCGGCGACACCGCCTATTTCGGTCCAGAGGCGGAGTTCTACATTTTCGACGACGTCCGATTCGACCAGAGCTACAACTTCGGCTACTACTACATCGATTCGGTGGAAGGGTTCTGGAACTCGGGACGAGAGGAGAAGCCGAACCTCGGCTACAAGCCACGCTACAAGGAGGGCTACTTCCCAGTGCCGCCGATGGACCACCTCCAGGATATCCGCACGGAGATGATGGTCACCCTCGAATCGATCGGCGTCGAGATCGAGATCCAGCACCATGAGGTCGGGACCGCGGGCCAGGCTGAGATCGACATGCGCTTCGACAGCCTGCGGATCATGGGCGACAAGGTGATGAAATACAAGTACGTTGTCAAGAACGTGGCGCGTCGCCACAACAAGACGGTCACCCTGATGCCCAAGCCGATCTTCCAGGACAACGGTTCCGGCATGCACGTGCATCAGAGCCTGTGGAAGGGTGGCAAGAACCTGTTTTTCGAGGCTGGCACGTATGCCGATATCAGCAAGATGGCCGTTTACTACATCGGGGGGATCCTGAAGCACGCCTCGTCCTTGCTGGCGTTCTGTGCGCCGACCACCAACTCGTATCGCCGACTGGTGCCGGGCTACGAGGCGCCGATCAACCTGATTTATTCCCAGCGAAACCGCAGCGCCGCGGTGCGCATTCCGGTCTACTCCCGCTCCGAGAAAGCCAAGCGGCTCGAGGTGCGATTCCCGGATCCGTCGTGCAACCCGTACCTGGCCTTCAGCGCGATGTTGATGGCTGGTCTCGACGGCATCCAGAACAAGATCATGCCGCCGGATCCCCTCGACAAGGATCTCTACGATCTGCCGCCCGAGGACCTGGCCAAGGTGCAGAAAACGGCGGGCAGCCTTGAGGAGGTGCTGGATGCCTTGGAGCGGGATCACGAGTACCTGCTCAAGGGCGACGTGTTCACGCCAGACGTTATCGACGTCTGGCTCTCGTACAAGCGCTCGCGGGAGCTCGACGCGATTCGGCTGCGGCCCCATCCGTGGGAGTTCGCGCTGTACTTCGATATTTAGACCGTTGGTGGTTGGTGGATGGTGGTTCGTGGTTACCCGAACCTCGAACCCACCACCAACTACCAACCACCAACCACCAACCAGCTATTTCGCCACTGGCAGGTGAATGAGGTCCAGCTCCCCCTGCCGCGTGATGGCGATGCGCAGGAACTCGCCGCCGCGCAGCAGCTCGACGCGCGCCCGCGCGGTCGCGCGACCGCTCGCGCCGACCGGTGCGGCCGCCGCCGAGACGACTTCGGCGAAATCACTGGCGACCACCTGACCGCCCGCGATCAGCTCGAACTCCTGTCCCGCGTCTTCGGACTGTCCGGGGAGCGGCTTCAGGTGCTCGCCGGTGAGCCGGATTTCGTACGTTCCGGGCTGGACGAGCTTGCCGCCTACGAGCACCGGCTGTGTGAGGCGAGCCGTCCCGAGCACCGAGGCGTCGTGATGCGCCCATGCCGCACCGGCGCCCAGCACGCATGCGAGCGCAAGGCCGACGATTGTGGCATTTCTCATGGCTGACCTCTTGACGGCCGAAAAGCAAGAGGCGTGCCCCGGGTAGTAGGCAGTGGGCAGTAGGCAGTAGGCAAAAGAAGCACTGCCTACCGCCTACTGTTACGATTGTGCAGAACGGAGTCCCCTTGGAATACCTGATCAAGCAGTACCCGCTGGATCGGGGCGCGCTCGAGATCCAGTACATCGAGGAATTTTTCGGCGAGTTTCCGCGCAAGAAGACCGCGCAGGAGATCATTCAGCGTCTGCGCGACCGCGAGTTCCTCATCTTGATGGCGGAGGCGCCGCTTCCCGACGATGCGGGGACCGTCGTCCCAGTGTCGTACAAGGTCGTGCACGAGGTACGCGCGGGGGAAGCGGAACCGAAGCTGCGCGATCTGGTGGAGCGGCTGCGCGGCTGCGTCCAGTTCGACGGGCGCAAGATCCTGTACAGCTGGATCGGCGCCACGCGGCGCGACTGGCGGGGTCAGGGGCACTTCCGCGCGCTGACCGAGGAATCCGAGGCGTGGGCACACGCCGCCGGTTTTCACGAAGTGCTCGTAAAGACCAAGAACCGCTTCTACGACATGCGCGGCACGCTCGACCAGCTCGAGTTCGATGTGGTCAAGTACGAGCCGCATCCGGTCGACAACCGCGAATCAAAGGTGTACCTGAGCAAGCGGCTCACCTCCGATGTGGTCCGCGCGCATCGGAGCCTGCGGACGGTCATCTACGCCTATGACTAAGTCACAAGGCACAAGGCACAAGGCACAAGGCACAAATCCACTCAGAAGCATTTGTGACTTGTGACTTGTGACTTGTGACTTGTGACTTGTGACTTGTGACTTGATATGGCCCGTTTGGCGCCTCCGCGCGTGGTCACCATCAGCGACCTCCGGCGCATCGCCAGGCGCCGCCTGCCGCGGGCCGTCTTCGACTACATCGACGGCGGCGCCGAGCGCGAGGTGACGCTTGGTGAGAACTGCCGCATCTTCGACGACGTGACGTTCCGGCCCCGGCAGGCGGTGGCGGTGCCGCAGTGCGACCTCGCGACCACGGTGCTGGGGGCGCCGGTAAGGCTGCCGATCCTGCTGGCGCCGGTCGGCAGCAGCCGGATGTTCTATCCCCGGGGCGAGGAAGTGGCCGCCCGCGAAGCGGGCGCCGCCGGAACGGTCTACATCCTGTCGACGCTGTCGGGCTGTTCGATCGAGGACGTCCGGCATGCGACTGCGGGTCCGGTCTGGTACCAGCTATATCTGGTCGGCGGCCGGGATGCGGCGCGGGCGGCCGTCGCGCGCGCGAAGGCGGCCGGCTACGGCGTGCTCGTCGTGACGATCGACACGCCGGTCGCCGGCCTGCGGGCGCGCGACGTCCGCAACGGCGTCCAGGAGCTGCTGTCGGGCGGCTTCGCGATGCTGCCGTTTCTGCCGCAGCTGTTTCTCCGGCCGCACTGGCTCTTCGATTTTCTGCGCGACGGCGGGCTGATGGACTTTCCCAACGTCGTGCCGCCCGGGCAGGGGCCCCTTCCCTACCTGGATGTCACCGGCGCCCTCGAGCAGACGACCGTGACGTGGAAGGACCTCGGCTGGATCCGCGAGGCCTGGGAGGGGCCGCTCGTCGTCAAGGGGGTGCTGACGGCCGAGGACGCCCGCCGCGCCGTCAGCGAGGGCGTCGACGCGATCGTCGTGTCGAACCACGGGGCGAGGCAGCTCGACGGGGTCTCGCCCACGCTGCGCGCGCTGCCCGAGGTGGTGGCGGCGGTCGGCGGGCGCGTGGAAGTGTTAATGGACGGCGGCATCCGCAGCGGCGCCGACGTCGTCAAGGCGCTGTGTCTCGGCGCGCGTGCCGTGCTCGTGGGCCGGGCATACGCCTATGGACTGGGCGCCGCGGGCGGGCGCGGCGTCGCCCGGGCGCTGGAGATCCTGCACACGGACCTCGTGCGCACGCTGAAGCTGCTCGGGTGCCCGTCGGTTGCGGAGCTCGGACCGTCGTACGTCGACGTGCCGGCCGATTGGCGGCTACGTCGTCAGAACAATCTTGCCGATGTGCTCGCTTGATTCCATCAGCCGGTGCGCCGCCGCCGCCTCGCGCAGCGGGAACGTGCGGTAGACGACCGGCCGGACGCGGCCGCTGTCGAGGAGCGGCCAGACCTCGCGCCGGAGCGCCGCCGCAATGGCGCCTTTTTCTGGGATGGACCGCGGCCGCAGGGTGGAGCCGGTGATGGTCAGGCGCCGGCGCAGCACGGCGCCGAGATCGATGGGCGCCGACGCCGCGCCTCCCATCAGCCCGATCTGCACGAGGCGCCCGTCGATGGCGAGCGCCGCCAGGTTGCGCGCGAAGTACTCGCCGCCGACGTGGTCGAGCACGAGATCCACGCCTCGACCCCCGGTGCGCTCCTTCACCACGGCGACGAAGTCCTCGGTGCGGTAGTTGATGCCGCGTTCGGCGCCGAGCGCTTCCGAGGCGCGGCACTTGTCGTCGGTGCCCGCCGTCGCAAAGACGCGCGCCCCGCGGGCAACCGCCAGCTGGATCGCAGTCGTGCCGATCCCGCTCGTGCCGCCGTGGAAGAGCGCCGACTCGCCCGCCACGAGCCGCCCGCGCTCGAAGACGTTGGTCCAGACCGTGAAGAACGTCTCCGGGATGGCGGCGGCGGCCACCAGGTCGAGCGACCCCGGCACGGGCAGACACTGGGGCGCCGGCGCGACGCATATCGTGGCGTAGCCGCCGCCCGCGACGAGCGCGCACACCCGATCGCCCAGGCCCCATCCGGCGACGCCGTCGCCAAGCGCGACGACCGTGCCAGCCACCTCGAGCCCCGGGATGTCGCTGACGCCCGGCGGCGGCGGATAGCCGCCGCGCCGCTGGAGCACGTCCGGGCGATTCACGCCGGCGGCGGCCACGGCGATCAACACTTCGCCCGCGCCGGGCTGAGGGTCCGGCCGTTCCGCGGGCGTCAGCACCTCCGGCCCGCCCGGGGTGGAGATCTCGATGCAGAGCATGTCAGTGCCTCGTGCTTCGTGCCTGGTCCCCGGTTCGTGCGTAGCGCTCTTTGATCGTGGGGATCAGATACTCGTCGAAAGCGCGCCCGAAGTCGTAGCGCGGTCCGAAGCCCCAGTCGCGCCGCGCGGCCGAGTCATCCACGTCCGCCGGCCATGAGTCGATGATCCGCTGCCGCTTCTCGTCCACCTGCCAGGTCACCGACGCGCGCGGAAAGGCGCGCGATACCACGTCGCAGATCTCCTCGGCGGTGGGGCTGAACGCCGTCACGTTGTACGCCGTCCTCGTCAGCCGCTCCCGCGGTACCGACGCGAGCTGCAGGAGCGCGTCGATCGCATCGGGCATCACCATGAACGGAATGCGCGTGTCCGGGCGGACGAAGCAGGCGTACGGCTCCCCTTTCGCCGCGGCATGGATCATCTCCGGCGCGTAGTCGGAGGTGCCGCCCGACGGCAGCGTCACGGCTGAAATCAGGCCCGGAAAGCGGACGCACCGGAAATCGACGCGGCCGGTCGGCGTCTCGGCCGCGAGCTGCTTGTAGTGGCGGGCGTAGTAGCGTCCGAGCTGCTCGCAGTACAGCTTGTTGCACCCGTACATGGTCGTGGGCGTGTTCCACTCGTCTTCGCGCACCCGCTTTGCCCGCATCTTCGTTGCCAGGTCGGACAGACCGTATGCGGCTATGGACGAGGGATACAGGAACACCACCGGGCGGCCATGCGACTGGCCCTCGTGGTGGGCGAACTCGAGCAGGTTGAGCGTGCCTTCGACGTTGACGTGGTGCGCGGTGATCGGCGTGAACTCCGCGCGCGTCGAGAGCAGCGCCGCCAGATGGAAGACGAGGTCGATTTCGAACTCCGCGAGAATCCGATCGAGCAGGCCGCGGTCGGTCACCGAGCCGGTGATCTCGCGCCGGACGAGCCGCGCCAGCGCCGGCTCGAGCGGCACGACGTCGAGCGTGACGATCGAGCGCCCCTCGGCCGCGAGCCGCGCGAGCAGCCCGTGGCCGATCTCGCCGTTGGCACCTGTCACGAGGACAGATGTCGCGCGCATACCGAGCTACTCAGCCACCCCGCTGCCCAGCTACCTAGTGGGAATCGCCGTCGAGCAGATCGCCGAGGCCGCCGAGGATCGAGCCCCCCTCGCGGCGGCTCCCGCCGGCGGCCGGCGCCGCCTTGTAGATCCGATCGGCCATGCGGCTGAACGGCAGTGACTGCAGCCACGTCATGTACATCATCGAGCCGGCTTCGGCGATGGCGCTCTCTCCGGGATCGAGCTCCACCTCGACGAACTGCATGTCGTCGCCGACGATCCGAAAATCCACTTCGTGCTGCTGTCGCATGTATCTCCCGTTTACAACGCCGTGCCCACCCGCGGCGGCGGAATGACCGGCTTCTCGGGCTCCGGCGTGAAATCCTCCCCCGGGTTGATGAACCGGTCGGTCTCGAACCGGTACTGCTTGTCGTAGAGCTGCCGGTAGCGGCCGTTGAGCGCGAGCAGCTCGGCGTGCGTCCCGCGCTCGACGATGTCGCCGGCCTCGAGCACCAGGATCTGGTCGGCGCTGCGGATCGTGGACAGACGATGGGCGATGACGAACGTCGTGCGGCCCGACCGCAGGCGGCGCAGGCCGTCCTGAATCATCTGCTCGCTCTCGCTGTCGAGGCTCGACGTCGCCTCGTCCAGGATGAGAATCCGCGGGTCGGCCAGAAGCGCGCGCGCGATCGAGACGCGCTGCCGCTGCCCGCCCGAGAGCTTGATCCCGCGCTCGCCGACGACCGTCTGATAGCTGTCGGGGAACCGCTCGATGAACTCGTCGCAGTGCGCGATGCGGCACGCCTCCTTGATCTCCTCGAGCGTCGCGCGGGGCTTCGCATACTCCACGTTCTCGGCAATCGTCCCGTCGAACAGGAAGTTGTCCTGCAGCACCGACGCCAGCTGCTCGCGGTAGTCGATCAGCTTGATCTCCGCCAGGTCGCGGCCGTCGGCGACGATGCGCCCCTTCGTAGGGCGATTGAACGCCATCACCAGGCTGATCAGCGTGCTCTTGCCCGAGCCGCTCGACCCGACGAGCGCCGTCGTCGTTCCGGGCGCCGCACGGAACGACACGCCTCGCAGCACCGGCTGGCCCGGCGTGTACTCGAACCAGACGTGCTCGAACGCGACCTCGCCCCTGAGGCGATCGACCGGCCGGCGACTCGAGTCTTCGTCGATCTCGGTAGGCATATCGAGGATTTCGCGGATCCGATCGAGGCCGGCGAGCGCCTCGGTAATCTGCGTCCCAATCGACGCAATCGATACGAGCGGCGCCGCAACGAGCCCGATGAAGAAGATGTACATGATGAGGTCGCCGAGCGTCATCTCGCCCGCGATGATCGCGCGGCCGCCAAGCCAGATCATCAGCACGCCGATGATGCCGACGACGACCGTGCTGCCGGCGGTGGTCGCCGACACGCCGGTCATTGACTTCGCGACGTTGCGAAGCAGCCGGTGCGCGCCTTTCGCGAAGACGATCGCCTCGCGGTGCTCCGCCGTGTACGACTTGACGATGCGGATGCCGCCGAGCGCCTCGGTCAGGCGGCCGGTCACCTCGGCGTTGATCTTGCCGCGCTCACGGAAGAGCGGGCGCAGCGTCCGGAAGGCATATGCCATGCCGCCGCCGAACGCCCCGAGCACGAGCAACGTGATTGTCGTCAGCCACCAGTTCAGCCAGAACAGCACGGCCAGGCCCATGACGGCGGTGACGATGCCGCCGGCGAGCTGCACGAGGCCGGTGCCGACGAGGTTCCGGATGCCCTCGGCATCGGTCATGATGCGGGACACGAGCGCGCCGGTCTGCGTCGAGTCGAAGTACCGGATCGGCAATCGCATCACGCGCGCCTGGACGCGCTTGCGCATCTCGGTGATCGCGCGCTGCGCGGCGACGCCGAGAATTTGCGACAGCGAGAACGCCGTCACCGCCTGGACGAGCGTGGCCGCACCGGCCGCGAGCGCGATCGGGAGGAGCAGGTCGGTGCGACCCCGGCCGATCACCTCGTCGATCAGCCACTTGGACGAAGCAGGAAGCACGAGCCCCGACACGCGCCCGACGAGCATGAGCGCGAGGCCGAGGCCGAGCCGCCGGCGGTGCGTCCAGAGCAGCTCGCGCGCCTCACGCCACGCGGCCGAGGCGGCCACGCGCCGCTTCCGGTCGGCGTCGGTCCCGAGCGTCCCGACGATGCTGCGGCCCGACTTTTCGCCGGTGCGCGTCGCGTGGAAGTTCACCATGCCATACAATTACGGTTCGTGGTTGGTGGTTGGTGGTTGGTGGTCGCGCCCGAACTCAACCGCGAACCACCAACCACCAACCACCAACCACGATGAGCGATACGACGACGCGCGGCATCCGGATTCAGGTCAAGAGCTCGTATCTCGCCGATCAGAGTTCGCCGCGCGACGGTCATTATCTGTTTGCGTACCACGTGCGCATTTCCAACGTCGGCTCCGAAACCGCGCAGCTCGTCTCTCGTGAATGGATCATCACGAGCGCAGAAGGCGAGGTCGAGCGGGTGAAGGGCCCCGGCGTCGTCGGCGAGCAGCCGATGCTGACCCCGGGCAGCTCGTTCGAATACACCAGCTATTGTCCGCTAAAGACCCCGGTCGGGTCGATGCAGGGCAGCTACCAGATGGTAACGGCCACCGGCGAGAAGTTCGACGCCGTGATCGCCCCGTTTACGCTCGCGGCGCCCCACGCCCTCCACTAACCGCACGGGCCGGCCTGAAGGCCGGCCCCACCACTCCGCATGCCTACCAGAGAACCCGGACTGCCCCCGACTCCTGAATGTGTCCGTCCCGCGTGATGAGCGGCAGATCGAGCGATCGCGCGGCGTGATATCGCGTCAATCGAGATGGGCTCGCTCGGAATCTCCCATCTCGACCTTCCCGGTGGGGAAGTATTCGCGCCATCGTGCGGTCACGCGCTGCGCGATGTCATCGCGGCACGTCAGTTCCTTGGGGAAGCCCGGCTTCAACCGTGCATCGATGACAATCGGCGCCCGATAGGCGACGTGGTTGCGGACGATCCGGCGTTCGGCGGCGTGAATGTCCGCTGCCGGTTCGAAGCGCGTAAAGGTCGTCCAGAGAAAATTCATCGGGCTGGCCGCCGCACGGGCGGGCTCGTCGGTCAGCACCAGCAGCGGCCAGTCCGTGAAAGCCCTCTCGGACGCCAGCCGGGCAGCCGCCTCTGGCTCTGATGCGTAGGGCGCCGCGCCTACCACCAGGCACCCGCCGCAGAACACCCGGACGTCGGTGACGCCGGCGGGAACGGCGCCCGTGAACTGCCGCGGCAGCGCCCGCACCGGCCCGCCAAGCCCCAGCCACACGCCCTTCGATCCTTCGTTAACCGCCGGGCCGGTGTAGTCGAGCGTGTCCATCGACAGGTTCGAGAACACGTACAGGTCGGTCTCGGTGTTCGTCCGCTCGAGGATGTGCTCGAGCGTCGCCGGAAAGTTCCGCACCTCGACGTGCCGGTCGGTCACGAGCAGGAACTTCGTGAGCGAGAGCTGCCCTTCGCCGAGGATCCGGAACGCGCTGGCCATCGCCTCGCGCGCGTAACGCTGCTTCACAACGGCAGCGGCGAGCGAGTGGTAGCCGGTTTCACCGTACGACCACAGCTTCTCCACCGCGGGCATGACCAGTGGAAACAGCGGCGACAGCAGCTCCTGCAGCAGATCGCCGACGTAGAAGTCCTCCTGCCGCGGCTTGCCGACGACCGTGGCCGGAAAGATCGCGTCGGCGCGGTGCGCGACCGCCTGCACCTCGAACACCGGGTAGTCGTGCTGCAGCGAGTAGTAGCCGTAATGGTCGCCGAACGGGCCTTCCGGCCGGCGGGCGTGCGGCGGGACGTCGCCAATGAGCGCGAATTCCGCGGTGGCGATGAGCGGATGCGGCCCGTGGCCGTGCACCTGCGGCAGGCGTTCGCCCGCAATCAGCGACGCGAGCAGCAGTTCCGGCACGTTTTCCGGCAGCGGCGCCATGGCGGACAGGATGAGCGCTGGCGGTCCGCCCAGAAAGACCGTCGCGGGCAGCGGCCGGCCGCACGCCTCGGCGATCGCGTAATGAAAGCCGCCGCCCTTGCCAATCTGCCAGTGCATGCCCGTGGTCCGAGGGCCGTGGACCTGCATGCGGTACATGCCGAGATTGTGACCGCGGCCGTCAGGGTGCGCCGTATACACCAGCGGGAGCGTGATGAAGGGGCCGCCGTCCTCGGGCCAGCACGTCAGGACGGGGAGCTGGTCGAGACCAAGACTCCTCGACACCCGCTCGACGACCGGGCCCCGGGCGATACGGCGGGTGCCGATCTTGAGGAGCTCGAGCGCGACGTCGCGCGCGCCCCACAACCCCGGGAGGCTCGGCGGCAGCAGCGTCTCCACGAGCTGGACAAGGCGGCGGACCAGGCGCATCGGCCGCTCGCCAAACGCGAGCTCCGCACGCCGCGCCGTGCCGAACAGGTTCGTGACCAGCCGAAAGTCGGATCGGGCGACGTTCGTAAAGAGCAGCGCCGGCCCGCCGGCGGCCACGACGCGGCGGTGGATTTCCGCAATCTCCAGGTACGGGTCGACCGGCGCCTCCACCGTGACGAGGTCGTCGTCACGGCGGAGGCGCTCGATGAAGGCGCGGAGGTCGGGGAACGACACCTAGCTGGCGGCGGCCATCGGCTCGTCGGCGCTGCCGCCGTAGATGGCTGGCACCTTCGATCCCATTGCGCGGAGGTACGAGGCGAGCTGCCCCCGGTGGTGGATGCCGTGATTGTTCGCGAAGACGAGGAAACTCGCTGCGGGCTGCTGCATCATGCCGAAGAAGTCGACGACCTGGGCGAGCTTCTCACCCGGCGTCGAGCGAAGCCGCTCGAGGCGCCGGGGGAACTCGCGTGTGTAGAACTCCACAACGTCAGCGACGGTCTCGAAGCCAGCCGCCATCTTTTTCTCGGCGTCGGGATCGAAGGTGAACGCGCCGTTGCAGATGCTGTCGATGAACCAGATATCGCCCGCGGCAAGATGCGTCGCCAGCTCCCACGCCGTTCGCGACTTCTCATCCGGCTTGTAGTCGCGTCGTGCGTCCGGCACGGCCGCCAGCACTTTACACGTCGCCTGAAACTCGTTCTCCATCGCCTTGGCGAAGAAGTCCGCCAGGAACTGGGCTTGTTCAGCATTCATGACATCCTCCAACCGAATTCAACGAGTGAGCTTCCGGTACCTGATCCGGTGCGGTCTGTCCGCCTCGGCGCCCAGGCGGCGCCGCCGGTCGGCTTCGTAGTCCTGGTAGTTGCCTTCGAACCACACCGCCCGGCTGTCGCCTTCGAACGCCAGCATGTGCGTGGCGATTCTGTCGAGGAACCAGCGGTCGTGGCTGATCACCACGGCGCACCCGGCGTAGTTGACCAGCGCCTCCTCCAGCGCGCGGAGCGTATCGACGTCCAGATCGTTGGTCGGCTCGTCGAGCAGCAGCAGGTTGGAGCCGCGGCGCAGCAGCGTCGCGAGGTGCACCCGGTTCCGCTCGCCGCCCGACAGCGTGCCGACCTTGCGCTGCTGCTGCGCGCCCTTGAAGTTGAACCACGACACGTAGGCGCGCGAGGCGACCGGGCGCCTGCCGATCTGCAGCTCGTCCTCCCCGCCTGAGATTTCCTCCCACACGCTCTTGTTCGGATCGAGGGCATCGCGGCTCTGATCGACGTACCCGAGCTGGACCGTCTCGCCGAGCCGCAGGGTGCCGGCGTCCGGCTTCTCCTGCCCCGTGATCAACCGGAACAGCGTCGTCTTGCCGGCGCCGTTCGGGCCGATGACGCCGACGATGCCGCCGCGCGGCAGCGTGAACGTGAGGTCGTCGAACAGCAGCAGGTCGCCGTACGCCTTCCGCAGCCCGCGGGCCTCCACGACCAGGTCGCCCAGGCGGGGACCGGGCGGGATGTAGATTTCCACCTGCTCGAGCTTCTGCGCGGTGTTCTCATTGAGCAGCTGCTCGTATGCGTTCAGGCGCGCCTTCCCCTTCGCCTGCCGCGCCCGTGGCGCCATGCGGATCCATTCGAGCTCGCGCTGCAGCGTCTTCTGGCGCGTCGTCTCCGCCTTCTCTTCGAGCGCGAGCCGCTGTCGCTTCTGCTCGAGCCAGGAGGAATAGTTTCCCTTCCATGGGATGCCGGAGCCGCGATCCAGCTCGAGGATCCACTCCGCCACGTTGTCGAGGAAGTACCGGTCGTGCGTCACGGCGACGACGGTGCCCTTGTAGTCCTTGAGGAAGCGCTCGAGCCAGGCGACCGACTCGGCGTCGAGGTGGTTGGTCGGCTCGTCGAGCAGCAGGAGGTCGGGCGACCGGAGCAGCAGACGGCAGAGCGCCACGCGGCGGCGCTCGCCGCCCGAGAGCGTCGCGACGTCCGCGTCGGGAGGGGGACACCGCAGCGCGTCCATCGCCAGCTCCAGCTGCGAGTCGATGTCCCACGCGTTCACGGCGTCGATCCGGTCCTGCAGGCGCCCCTGCTCCTCGAGCAGCTTGTCCATTTCCTCGGGGGAGAGGTCTTCGCCGAGCTTCACGTTCAGCCCGTCATACCGGGCGAGCAGCGCCTTGATTTCGCCGACTCCGTCCTCGACATTGCCGAGCACGGTTTTCGCGGGATCGAGGCGCGGTTCCTGCGGCAGAAAGCCGACTGACATGCCGTCGGCCGGAAACGCCTCGCCGATGAACTCGGTGTCCTCGCCGGCCATGATCTTGAGCAGCGAGCTCTTTCCCGCGCCGTTCAGGCCGAGCACACCAATCTTCGCGCCGGGAAGAAACGAGAGCCAGATGTCCTTGAGGACGACCGCTTCGGGAGGATGAACCTTCCCGAGCCCTTTCATTGTGTAGATGTATTGCATCGCTGTGCGGTGGATCCCGAAATTCGGAGTATACCAAGCGACCGGAGTGCGTGGCGTCCCGCTTCAGCCGGACCGCATCGGACGTGGTGTCCGGCTTCAGCCGGACTGAATTGCGCCCGCCACGGGCCACGCCGAACTGCGCCGCCGTCGGCATCCTTGCGGCGGAATGTCAGATACGTCCTGGTCCGGCTGAAGCCGGACGCCACGTACTCCGTCGCCGCTAGCTCAGCTCAGGATCTGTGCGAGATGATGGCGGAGATGTCGCAGGTAGTCGCGCATCAGCCATTCGAGCGTGACCGGCTCAGCGTCGCCTATCGTGCAGCGGGTCTGCAGCTTCGCCGCGGGCACCGACTCCATCGCGTGCGCCACGTGGCGGTTCAGCACGGCCCAGAGCTCCACCAGCTCGGTCCACGGGCGCTGGCGGTACCGCTGCGCGGCCACCCACGCCTCCTGCTCGTACCCGGGTCCCGCGTAGCTCTCCGCCAGCTGCGCGCGCACGAACCGCTGATGGTTGTTCGCGGCGGAGTCGATGAGATGGCCGAGGATCTCCTTCTTGACCCATTTGCCGGGACCGCGCGGCGCCGTGACGTCGGCTTCGGTGAGCGCGCCGAGCGACGCGAGCGCGGAGTCGACCTGCGACCGCAGGTTGTCTGCTCGTTCCTTCATATCCAGAGAGATCAGCCGCCTGGCGAGCGCGCTTATCGCGCGTCAACCGGCCGAATCGGACCTGTCACGCCAATGTCCGGCTGAAGGCCGAACACTACGTACTAACGAGTGTCCGGCCAAAGCCGAACACCCGCACCGAAGGGGACGACATACTGTGGGCAGCTTACGCGCCTTACTGCGCGGCGCCGGAGCCGCTCGCCTCCGGCATCAGCGTGACCACGGTGTGGCGATCGGGCGGAAAGTATTTGCGGACCGCTTCGTGGATGTTCTCGCGCGTCAGCGCGTCCGCGCGCTCGGCCCGCTGGAGGATCCGCCGCGGGTCGCGCCCGAGCATATGCATCGCCTGCAGCGAGTTCAACCAGTAGCCGTTCTGGCGCAGCGCCGTCTCGAGCTCGCGCTTCTCGGTTTCCTTCACCGCCTGCACGTCCGCCTCCGGCGGCCCCTCGCGGCGCAGGCGATCGAGCTCGGTCAGCACCACGGCCGTGAGCCGCTCGGCGTTGTCCGGCGCGCTGCCGAACTGCACGGTGGTCGTCGCGTACCCCGGGATGGGCGCGGTGTCGGCGTGGACGACGCCCACCGAATACGTGCCGCTCAGCTCCTCCCGCAGCACGTCGCGCAGCCGCATCTGCAGCACGGTCGTCGCCGCGCGGAGCCGGTGCGACTCCAGCTCGTCGAGGCCGGTGTCGGAGAAGAACGTGATGGCGGTCTGACTCCGCGGCTCCTGCCCCTTGCGCACCGTCTCCCGCAAGATGCCGGCCGGAAACTGCAGGCGGAGATCGCGCGCCTGCGACTCGCGCCTGCCGGTCGACGGGAGCGACCCGAGGTACGTCTCGACGAGCGGCGCGATCTCGTCCACCGTGAACGCGCCGACGAAAAAGAAGGTGAAATCCGCGGCGTTGCGGAACCGCGCGTCGTAATAGACGGCCATGCGGTCGGCGCGCAGCCGCCCGACGTCCTCCGGCCGCATCGGCCGCATCGCGTAATGGTCCATCGTGTTCAGCCCGCGGACACGCTCGCCGAAGACGGCGCCCGGACTCTGCGCCTGGTTCGCCAGGCTGGCCTCCAGCCGCCGGGTGAGCAGCGCGAACGCCTCCGGGTCGCGGTTCGACGCCGTGAAGTGCAGGTACACGAGCTGGAGCGCCGCTTCGAGGTCGCGGGGCGTGCTCCCACCAGAGATCCCGTGGGTGTAGGTCGACATGAACGCCGACGCATTCGCGATGCGGCCTGCCAGCACCTTGCCGAGGTCGACCGGCGTGAAGCCGCCGACGCCCGCGACGCCGACGAGCGATGCGCTCAGCGACGCGTCGAGGTATTCGGCCTCGCTCGCCAGGGACGTCCCGCCGGGCGCGTACGCCGTGAAGGCGATCTGGTCGTTGCGGAAGTCGGTCGGCTTGAGCCACACCTCGGCGCCGTTCGCGAGCGTCAGCACCGTGACGCCGATCTCCGGAATCTCGCGGCGCTCTCGCACGCGGCCGGGCGTCGGGCGGGCGGCGAGCAGCTCGCGGCCGGTCACCTCGTCGCGCCACGGCGCCACCGCGGTCGCTGCGCCCGCGCGCAGCGCCTCCCGGAGGCTCGCGTCGGTCGCCGCCAGCACCCCCTCTTTTTCGGGGAACGACGCGATCACGACGCGACGATCGTCGGTAATCAGCGCCCGGACGAGCGCGCTCATCTCCGCCACGGTGATCCCGGGCGCGAAGGCTCGCACGAGCTCCAGCTCCTTCGCAATCCCGGGCGCCGGCTCCGCGTACACGACGTGGCGCACGAGCTCGGAGGCGAGGCCGCCGGTCTGCGACTTGTCGCGCTCGTTGTAGGCGCGCTCGTAGGCGGCAATCAGATCCCGCTTCGCGCGGTCGAGCTCCGCTTCGCCGAACCCGTGCTGCCGCAGCCGCGCGAGCTCCTGCGCGATCGCCTCCAGCCCGCGCTCGAGGGCGCCGTCGTTTACGCGGGCCGACACGGTGAAGGTCTCCACGTCGCGGCCGAGCCACGATTCACCCGAGGAGGCGCGCAGGAAGGGCGCGTCCGGGCGACGCGCGATCTCGGCAAAGCGCGCGTTCACCATGCTGTGCAGCAGCGACCGCACGACGGAGGCACGGTATTCGCCCACCGTCCGCACCGGCGTCAGCGGGCGCTTGTGGACCACCGTCACAGACGACCCCTGCGCTTCACGGTCCGAGACGGCGACGTAGCGCGTCTCCCCGTGCAGCGGCACCGGATAGGTCGGCCGCGGCGCCGGGGCCGCCGCCGGCAGCCCGCCGAAGTAGCGCCGGATGAAGGCCTCCATCTCCGCGGGGTCGAAATCGCCGACGGCGACGACCGCCATGCGATCGGGACGATAGTGGTCACGGTAGAAATCGCGAAGACGCTCGACGGGGAAGGCTTTCAGCACCTCGGGCAGCCCAATCGGCAGGCGATCGGCGTACCGTGAGTCGCCGAAGAGCGCCCGCATCTGCGCCGCCTGCATCCGCGTGGCGGCGCCCTGGCGCCCCCGCCACTCCTCGATGACGACGCCGCGCTCGCGGTCGACTTCGGCCGGGTCCAGCGAGATGCCGCCGGCAAAGTCGCCGAGCGCCTCGAGCCCGCGCGCCACGATCCCGTCGCGATCGGTCGGGACCTCGAGCATGTAGACCGTCTCGTCGAAGCTCGTATAGGCGTTCACGTCGGGACCGAAGCGCGAACCGATCGACTCGAGATAGCTGACGAGCTCGCCCGACTTGAAGTGCGCCGACCCGTTGAACGCCATGTGCTCGACGAGGTGCGCCAAGCCGCGCTGGTCGTCCGCCTCATCCACCGAGCCCGTCTGGACCACGAGGCGGAGCGCGGCGCGCCTTTCGGGCTGCGTGTTGCGGCGGATGTAGAACGCGAGGCCGTTCGCGAGCGTCCCGGTCCGGATGGCGGGGTCGAGCCCCAGCGGCGCAGAGAGATCCTGCGCGGCCGCAGCCGCGACCAGAGCGGCCAGCAGCAGGCATGCCACCCCGGTGCGTCTCAGGATGTGGCGTCTCGAGTCCACGCCGGAGCATTGTCGCACGAACGGGAACGCAGAAGGGGCCCGCCTCCGCTCGCCCGCACTGGTCCGCGAGCTACGGCGAGGCCGCGCCGAAGCGGCGCTGGAAACCGCGCCGCGAAGGCGGGGAAGATAGAAGCGTGAACGGCAGCGTCAGGCGGATCCTGCACATCGACATGGACGCGTTCTACGCGTCGGTCGAGCAGCGCGACCACCCGGAGCTGCGCGGCCGGCCGGTGGCGGTCGGCGGCGCCCCCGGCGACCGCGGGGTCGTCGCGGCCGCAAGCTATGAGGCGCGTGCGTTCGGCGTGCGCTCGGCCATGCCGATGGCCCGCGCGTCCCGCCTCTGCCCCTCCCTCGTGATCGTCCCGCCCGACTTCACGAAGTACCGCGCGGTGTCGCAGCAGATCTTCGACATCTTCCGCCGCGTGACGCCGCTCGTCGAGCCGCTCTCACTGGACGAGGCGTACCTCGACGTGACCGAGAACGCGTGGGGCGAAACGCTGGGCACGAACGTAGCGCGGCGGCTGAAAGCGGAGGTCCGCGACGCGACCGGCCTGACGGCCTCCGCGGGCGTCGCGCCGAACAAGTTCCTCGCGAAGATCGCCTCCGGATGGCAGAAGCCGGACGGGTTGACGGTGATTCCCCCCGAGCGGGTCGAGACGTTCCTGCGGGCACTGCCGGTCGACGCGCTGTGGGGGGTGGGGCCGGTCACCGCGCGCAAGCTGCGCGCCCGGGGCATCGCGACACTCGTCGACGTGCGCGCCGCCGATCCGGCCCTGCTGCGTGAAACCGTCGGCTCGCTCGCCGACTGGCTGCAGCAGCTCGCGCGCGGCGAAGACGACCGGCCGGTCGTCCCCGAGCACGACCCGAAGTCGTCCGGGAGCGAGAACACCTTTGCCCGCGACCTGACGGACATCGGCGAGATTCGAAGCGCGATCGTCGCCATGGCGCGCGACGCGGCAGGGTGGCTCGTCCGGCACGAGCGGTACGCCCGCACCGTGACGATCAAGGTGCGCTATCACGACTTCACCACGATCACGCGCAGCCACAGCGCCGATCCGACCCAGGACGAGGAGTCGATCGTCGCGCGCGCCCTGACGCTGCTCGACCGGACGGAGGCGGGACGTCGGCCGATCAGGCTGCTCGGCGTCAGCGTCCACAACCTCTGCACCGACCTGGTGGCCGCGCCCGACGAACAGGCGCAACTGCCGTTTGAGTAGGCAGTCGGCAGTCGGCAGTCGGCAGTCGGCCGCAGGCGGAAACGTTCTTACTGCCTACTCCCTACTGCAGGGGGAACCACGCGTGTACACGCATTGACAAACACCTCCCCGATGCCGTGGAAGTGCAAAACGAAGGCCCCACGCCTCAGGGAAGGACGCGGACGCGGGTGACCTCGATCCGGTCAACCGGCGTCTCGCCGTTCACGGGCACCGCCTCGATCTTCCCGAGTACGTCGAGCCCATCCACGACGCGACCGAAGACGGTGTACCGGTTGTCGAGCGCGGGCGTCCGGCCGAGCACGATGAAGAAAGACGAGGTGGCGCTGCCGGGATCGTCGCCGCGCGCCATTGAGACGATCCCCCTGTCATGAGGCGTCGGATTGAACTCCGGGGGCAGCTGGCGCACGTACGCCTGTTGTTTCGGCTCGAGCGGGTCCCGCCGCGTCGGCAGGAACCCGCCTTGAATCACGAACCCGCGCGCCACCCGGTGGATGGCGGTCCCGTCGTAGACGCCGGCCGCGGCCATCCGCAGGAAGGCGCGGACGTGCGTCGGCGCGCGGTCGGGGAATAACTCCAGCGTCAGGTTTCCCATCGACGTCTCGACAACGGCGCGCTGCCGCGCCAGCTGCTCGACCGTCGCGTCGGCGAACGGCTCCGGTTCCGGCGCGGGCTTCTCGCGGATCGTTGCGCGCCGAATTTCGATCCGCTCCGACAGGACGCCTGTATTCGCCGGCGCCATCGAGATTTTCTGCGCCACAGTGATTCCCTCCACGACGCGCGCGAAGACGCTGTACTGGCCGTCGAGGGCCGGCTGGTCGGTGATGCAGATGAAGAACTGCGAGCCGGCGCTGTCGCGGCGTCCCGGTATCAGCACCGCCGACACCGCGCCGCGCGTGTGCGTTTCGTTGTTCGGCTCGAAGCGGAGGACACCGAGCCCGCCGGTCCCGTACTTCGCCTGCTGGGAGGGATCCTTCGACAGCGGGTCGCCGCCCTGGATGATTCCCATCGCGACCGCGCGATGGAAGGTCGTGCCGTCGTAGGCGCCTTCCTGGACGCGCGTGATGAAGTGCGCGACGTGGTTCGGCGCGGCGTCGGCCAGCAGGTCCAGCACGATCGTGCCGTAGGAGGTCTCGAGCACCGCCTGCTTGTTCTGCAGCTCGGCCGGCCGCCGCGTCGACTCGAAGAACGTCTGCGCCTGGACGAGCGCGAACAGCGTCAGCGCAACCAGCATGGGCGTGATTAAACCACGAAGGGCACGAAGATCACGAAGGGCACGAAATTCTTTAAACAATTCGTGTTCTTCGCGGCCTTCGTGGCTTTCGTGGTTGTAGCTTCGCCTCGATCTGGGCGCGCGCCTCCTGCTGCCGCGCAAGCTGCTCCAGCTCGTCCTGCAGCTTGTGATAGCTCTCGAGACGCCGTGCATCGAGGCGGCCGTCGGCCACGGCCGCCTTCACCGCGCAGCGCGGCTCGTCCCGGTGCCGGCAGTCGGTGAAGTGACAGTCGACGGCGAGCGCCTCGATGTCCTCGAACGTTTCGCGCACGGCCCCTGTCACGTCCCAGAGCTGCAGCTCACGCATCCCGGGCGTATCGATCATCAGCCCGCCGCCGGGCAGCACGATCAGCTCGCGGTGGCTGGTCGTGTGGCGGCCCCGCGAATCGGATTCGCGCACCTCGCGCGTCCGGCGCGCCTCCCGCCCGATCAGGCGGTTGATGATCGTCGTCTTGCCGACGCCGGACGACCCGAGCAGCGCCCCCGTACGCCCCGGCGTCAGGTACGCCGACACCTGCTCGAGGCCCGTGTTCAGCCTGGGGTTGACCACATGCACGGGCGTCGGGCCCGCCACCGCCGCGACCTCCGCCAGACGGGACGGCACGGCATCGCTCAGGTCGGGCTTGGTCAGCAGCACCACCGGCGCGGCGCCGCTTTCGCGCGCGAGCAGCAGGTATCGCTCGAGGCGGCGCAGCTTGAAGTCGGCGTCGAGGCCCATGACGATGAAGACGACGTCGACGTTGGCGGCGACGACCTGCTCGTCGGTGACCGTGCCGGCCATCTTTCGGGAGAACGCGCTGCGGCGCGGGAGCACGGCCACGATGGCGCCCTTGTCCTGGCCTGGACGCGTCCGGACGGCCACCCAGTCGCCGACCGCCGGCAGCTCGCTGCGGCTGGTGGCGCGATGCTTCAGCCGTCCCGCGGCGGTCGCCTCGCGCTCGCCGTCTCTCGTCCAGACGCGGTACAGGTAGTTGAACTCGATCGCGACGCGCGCCGGCTGGACGTCGCCGCCGAGCTGCAGCGCGTCGAACGCCGCGGCGAACGCGTCATCCCATCCGAGCCGCGCCAGGCGCATGAGAACAGCCTATAGTACGCGGTGATGACGCTGGCACTTTCCGCGTGCGCGTCCGCGGCGCTCGCGCTGGTTCTGCTCGGCCTCACCGGACCCGCCTACCGGATCGGCCTCCTGTCGCTCGCGCAAGCATTGATGCTGCTGCGGTGGGCCGGCTATGCCGGCGCCGCCGCCCTCGCGGCGGGGCTGCTGGCCGGGCTGCTGGCGTACCGGCGCGGCGCACGGCTGCGCACGCTGATCGCGGCTGCGGCGATGCTCGGCGCCGCGATCGCGGTGGTGATTCCCCTCGAGACGCTGCGACGATACGAGGGCGCTCCGCCGATCCACGACGTCACGACCGATCTCGAGAATCCACCCACATTCGAGGCGATCGTGCCGCTCAGGAGCGAGGCATCCAACAGTCTCGAGCGCTCCCCGGCGGTATCGGCCGAGCAGCGGCGCTTCTACCCGGACCTGGCGCCGATCACGTTGCCCGTACCGCCCGATCAGGCGTTCGGCCGGGCGCTGGCGCTCGCGCAGGAGGCCGGATGGACGATCGTGACGGCGGACCGCGGCTCGGGACGCATCGAAGCCACCGCGGCCACCCGCTGGTTCGGGTTCGCGGACGACATCGTCGTCCGGCTCACACCGTGGGGCAGCGGCACGCGCGTGGACATCCGGGCTTCGGCGCGCGAGGAAAGGACCGACGCCGGGCGCAACGCCCGGCGGATCCGCCGGTTCCTGCGGGCGCTGCAATCCTCGTAACCGGGCGGCATGACGACGGAATTCGACGTGATCGTCGGTGCACATCGCACGACTGCCAGCCGCTATTCGGCTTCTACGGAATCACCTCTCGCGCGCGTGGTGTTGGCGCACGGCGCGGGCGCCGGCCAGCGCCATCCGTTCATCGTCAATGTCGCCCGCCGGCTCGCCGAATCGCACATCGACGTCGTGACGTTCGATTTCCCGTACATGGCCCAGAGACGGCGCGTCCCGGATCCGCCGGCAACGCTCGAGGATTGTTTCCGGCAGGTCATCGCCATGGCGCGCGAATCCCGCCCCCGCATTGACGCACTCTTCGCGGGCGGGAAATCCCTGGGCGGACGCATCGCGACGCACCTCGCCGCCGCCGGGGAACCGCTGAAGGGCGTGTTCGCACTCGGGTATCCCCTTCACCCCCCCGGCAAGCCGCATCAACTGCGTTTGGCGCATCTGCCGGCCATCGAGATCCCGATGCTCGTTGTGCAGGGTGAACGCGATCCGTTTGGAACACCCGCCGAGCTGGCACCCGTGCTCGACACCATGCAGGCGCCAGTAACGCTCGACGTCGTTGCTGGCGGCGATCACTCCTTGGGAACTCGAGGCGTTCCGCCGGCGCACACGTACGCCAGCGTCGGCGCGCGCGTGGCGAACTGGATACGTATGATCCTGGAGTCAGACCGTTAGTTAGACGACGTCGAAGTTCGCACCTACTGCGTGTACGCCTGGTGGAGATGCACAGGAGGCGCTTTGGCGCGCACCCGCAGATTGATCATCTCGACGAAGACCGAGAAGCCCATCGCGAAGTAGATGTAGCCCTTCGGGATGTGCTGGTCGAACCCTTCGGCGACGAGTGACACTCCGATCAGCAGCAGAAAGCTGAGCGCCAGCATCTTCACTGTCGGGTGTCGGTCGACGAACGCCGCGATCGGTCCGGAGGAGACGAGCATCACCGCCACCGCGACGACGACCGCGAGAATCATCACGACCACGTCCTCCGCCATGCCGACCGCCGTGATCACCGAGTCGAGCGAAAACACGATGTCGAGCAGCATGATCTGGACGATGACCGAGGCGAACGAGGCCGCGACCCTGGCTGATCCGTGCCCTTCCTCGCCCTCGAGCTTGTCGTGAATCTCGTACGTGCTCTTGGCCAGCAGGAACAGCCCGCCGACGATCAGAATCAGATCGCGCCCGGAGATGTCCTGCCCCGCCACGGCAAAGAGCGGGGAGGTCAGCCGCATGACCCACGTGATCGACAGCAGCAGCGCAATCCGCATCAGCATCGCGAGGGTCAAGCCGATCCTGCGCGCGCGGCCGCGCTCCTCCGGCCGCAGCTTTCCGGCGAGAATGGAGATGAAGATGACGTTGTCGATGCCGAGGACGATCTCCAGTACGGTCAGCGTCAGGAGGGCAATCCACCCCTCCGGCGTCGTCATCCAGTCCATGGGAATGCCTCAGGAGCGCTGCGGCGCCGGAGTCGACTCGCGGACCTGCGGGAGGTCCGCCAGGCTGCTCCATGTCTCGGGGTCCTGCCACAGCAGCGTCGAAAAATAGAGCGACACCTCGTCGGCGGGACACGATGAGGCGAGCGTCTGCGCCGCGGCGCGCAGACGGTCCGGCGGCGGCGCGGCGAGGTTTTCGTCGGCGATGAGGCCGTCCTCGTGGGCGATGCCCAGCGCGTCGAGAAAGCGGCCCATCATCGGGCGCTGATGCGCCAGGTGATACGCCACGAGAAGCCGCGCGGCGACGGCTTCAGAGACGGCGGGCAGCGCGAGAAGCTGCCGGACTTTCTTTTCGAGCGGCATCGCGTGGACGCTCTTCACGCGGAACCGGATCCGCTGCGCGATCGCCGCAATCGCGTCCGCCTGCTCGGACGCGGCGTTCTCGTCGCGCCAGAACGCCTCCGCCGCCTGCAGCTTGCGATCGGGTGACAGCCGCTTCCAGAGTTGCGAGGGTCGGGGTGTCGCGGGCGCGTCGGGCATTCAGACGGCTACGTTAACATAGCCGCATGCCGAAGCTGACCGTCGAAGGATTCGCCGCCGTGGAGGTGGAGCCTGGGAAGCGCCTCGTGCTCGCGATCGAGCAGGACGCCGGCGTCGACATCCTTCACGCCTGCGGCGGGAACGCGCGCTGCACGACGTGCCGCGTGGAATTCGTGAGCGGCGAGCCGGAGCGGATGACGATCGCAGAGAAGACCAGACTCGCCGAGCGAGGGCTGACCGGCGTCCGCCTGTCGTGTCAGATCACGTGCGACCACGACATGACCGTGCGCGCCATCAGCCGGCTCGCCGGCAGCGGCCGGCCCGATTCCGGCCGCACGCCACTGCCGACGATCCAGCCTCCGCCGGAATGGACGACGAAATAGCTGGTAGCTGGTAGCTGGTAGCTGGTAGCTGGTAGCTGGTAGCCGGTAGCCGGTAGCTGGTAGCCGGTGGCTGGTAGCTGGTAGGTAGCCTGGCAGCCGCTTGCCTCGCTAATCCAGGCAGACCTTGCGCAGCAGCGCGAAGTCGGACAGCATCTTGCCCGCGCCAAGCACCACCGACGACAACGGATCCTCGGCCACCTGTACCGGCACGCCGGTCTCCTGCCGGAGCCGCGCGTCGAGGTTGCGCAGGAGGGCCCCGCCGCCGCTCAGGACGATGCCGCGGTCGCAGAGATCCGCCGCAAGCTCCGGCGGCGTCTGTTCGAGCGCGTTGCGCACGGCCTGCACGATCTGCCGGACCGGTTCCCCCAGCGCCTCACGCACCTCGCCGTCGTCGAGCGTGATCGTCACCGGCTTGCCCTCGATGACGTGGCGCCCCTTGACTTCCATTTCCTTCCGCTCGGCCAGCGGCGCCGCCGACCCGAGCTCGATCTTGATCTGCTCCGCCGTGCGCTCGCCGATGAGCAGGTCCTTCTCACGTTTCACGTAATTCGCAATCGCGTCGTCCATGGCGTTGCCGGCGACGCGCACCGAGCGGCTGTAGACGACGCCGGCCAGGGAGATGACCGCGATATCGGTCGTCCCGCCCCCGATGTCGACAATCATGTTCCCGCACGCCTCCACGATCGGCAGCCCCGCGCCGATCGCCGCCGCCATTCCTTCCTCGATGAGGTACACCTCGCTGGCGCGCGCGCGGAAGGCGCTGTCCTTGACGGCCCGGCGCTCCACCTGGGTGATCTGCGACGGCACGCCGATGACCACCCGCGGCCGCACGAACCGCCGCCGCCCGTGAGCCTTCCGGATGAAATAGCCGAGCATCTTCTCGGCGGCGTCGAAATCGGCGATCACGCCGTCCCGCATCGGCTTGACGGCGGTAATCGAGCCCGGAGTCCGCCCGACCATCGCCTTTGCTTCGCTGCCGACCGCCTCGATCCGGTCGCTGACCGTGTTGAACGCCACGATCGACGGCTCGCTCAGGACGATGCCCTGGCCGCGTGCGAAGACGCAGGTGTTGGCCGTTCCAAGGTCGATGGCGAGGTCGTTGGAGAACATCGCAAATGCTCCGAGCAGCACGGGAACCTCCAGGTCTGGCGCGTACGTGCGAGCGCGCATCGTTTGGGCAAGTGCCATGCCCGCACTCGGTCGATCGACTTGCTCAGCACCTCACACGCCTGCATACCTCCCGCGCACGGGCTTGTGACGAAACAGCACACCACAATTGCAGGGCCGTAACTTGACGAGCGCGATTGGCACTGCCCTTGCCCACCTGACGATGGAGGCGAACCGATGACTCAAGACGACCGCCGCGCCCACGAGCTCGACCTGGGGAACCCGCTTGGGATCGCCCAGGAGCCGGTCGAACCCGACGAGCGGATCCGCGCCGGCAACGACCCGGCGTCTGTCCGCCGGCGCCGCGAGCGGGCGCTCGGCCCCAGAGCCACCGAGCGGACAACCACGTCGGGGAGTCGGACGACCCTCAGGGTGCGATCGACATGGGCGGCGGCGGCGACGGAACGGACGTCACACCATCCCCGATAACAACCCGCTCGGTCGCTGGCAGCTCCGCAGTACAGCTATCGTTCCGCGGCGCGAAAGCCGATAGGGTGAACGGTTGAGTTGTCGGCGTTGACGCCTCATCAGTACTCCATTTCGTCGTTGCACACGGCCACGGCTCTCCCTACCATCGAACAAGAGATCACTCCGGGAGAGACCGTTTCGATGCAGTCGGTGCTCGTCATCGATGACGACCCGTCGCTGCGGCGCACCGTGGCCGCATGGATCGATTCGTTCGGCTACGCGGTCGACGAGGCGGCGCGCGTTGAGGACGCGCTCGAAGCGATGCAGGAGTCGCCGCGCGACATCGCGCTCTGCGACGTCAGTCTCGTGGCGCGCGACGGCGTCTGGCTCGCGTGGCGCCTGCGCGAGCAGTATCCGCAGACCGCCATCATCATGGCGACGGCGCTCCGCGACGCCGAGACCGCCGCCTCCAGCCTCCGCAACGACGTCGTCGACTACCTGCTCAAGCCGTTCGATCGCGCCAGGCTGTTCGAGGCGCTCCTCGCTGGCGCGACTGATACGCCGCCGGCGGCGGCGACGAAGCGCTCCATCACGCGCTGCAGGATCGGCTGCGCAAGCGGCGCGCGGAGCTCGCCGCTGCCCTCGCCGAAGCGCTGACGACGCACGTCGCGGCGCTGGACGGATTGATCTCGATGCTGGAGCTGCACGAGCGGGACGGCCGCGGCCATGCCATGCGCGTCGCCCGCCTCACGCTGGCGCTGGCCGACGCGCTCGGGCTGCCGGGCAACGGCGAGATGGTCGCCCTCGAGCACGGCGCCCTCCTGCACGACATCGGCAAGCTCGACGTCCCGGCGATCCTCGCCAAGTCGGCGCCGCTCGACGACGACGAGTGGGCGGTCATGCGGACGCACCCGCAGCTCGGCTATGATCTCGTGAGGAAGCTACGCCGGTTCGCCGCGGCGGCCGATTTGGACCGCTATACGGCTCCAAACGAGAATTTTGTACCCGCCGTGACAAGCCGTATAGCGGTCCTAGGCGCGCGAAGCGCGCCAAGCCGATACTGGCCAACCAGCCAAGGGCTTGCATCTTCTCCCTCACGAGTACGGGATATCAAGGGCGAGCCCTTGGCTGGTTCTGACCCATCACGAGGCATTCGACGGGACCGGGTACCCGCGCGGCCTGAAGCGGGATCAGATTCCGCTCGGCGCCAGGATGCTGGCGATCGCGGACGCGTACGACTCGATGACGCACCCGCACACGCAGCGCCCGCCGCTGCCGCCCGCACTCGCGGTCAGTGAAATCGAGCGCTGCAGCGGATCACAGTTCGATCCACACGTGGCGGAGGCGCTCGGGAAGGTGCTCGTCGAGGCGACAAAGGAGCCGGTGCAGTAGATGCCCTTGTACGAATACGCCTGCAAGACGTGCGCGCACCAGTTCGAGCTGCTGGTGCGCGCGAGCGAGGTTCCGGCCTGTCCCGCCTGCCACGGCACGGTGCTCGAACGCAAGCTGTCGGTGTTTGCGGCGCACACGGGCGGCGCCCCGGCGCGCGCGGCCGCGCCGGGCCCCTGCGGCACGTGCGGCGATCGGCGCGGTCCCGGGGCGTGCTCGCTGAACTGATCAACCCGCGCCTTCAGCGAGAGTTGATCGAGTATTGTCTCCCTCGATGGGCGGTCCGTGAGATCGCCCTCACTTCCCGTCTCTAGGAGTCGTGCCCGGCGCTGGATCCGCGAACGGATTGGCGTATCCTCCTGCGACGCCGAACTGGTTGTTCTCCTGACAGATGTACTCCAGCAAATCGTCGCCGAGCTGCAAGGTGGCCCCGTACCTCACCGTGAATGGGCGGGAGAACGCGCCCGGGTCGTCAATGGTGACCTCGTTGATGAGCCTCCCGTAATCAACGCGCGTCCACCGCTCGACCGTGTGCAGCCGCTCGCTGTGCGGCGTGCCCCGCCGATCGAACCAGAACTTGTCGTTGAAGCCGACCGTGTCGATCACCAGCGTGTCGCCCTCCCATCGCCCGACTGAGTGTCCGTACCAGGTCGGGTCGAGCTGCTCGGGATGCCCGCGTCCATCCATGAAGATCTGCCGGTAGCTGTGGATGTTGCCCTCGTGCAGGATAAACAGGTGCGTCGGCGCCTTGTGCGTGTAGTTGGCCACGAAGCGAAAGGGGTACGGCGTCGTCCGCGGCACCCCCATTGGCAGGCACCACAGATGGGGATCGTCAGTCGGATTCCGGGAGTCCCTGAGCTGTCTCGCCCAAGGAAGGAGCGGTGGTTCGCCCGACATGGCGGGGCTGGGGCTGTTGCCGACCCTCGCCAGATCGGCAATCGGACCTCCGCCGACCCACACGCCATCGCCCAGGTCGACCGTACTGTCCGGCAGCCGCGGCACCGGCCTGGGAAGGCGTCTGTGAACGCGCGCCCAGAGAAGCTAGAAGCCGTACTTGACACCGAACTGGAAGATCCGCGGGTCGCCCGCCTGCGACAGGATCCGACCGAACGTCGCTGCGTTGAAGTTCGTGTTCGGGTCGCCCCAGTTGAAGTTGTTGAAGAGGTTGAACACCTCTGCGCGCAACTCCAGCGTCTGCCCGAGAGAAACCGGCAACAGGCGCGAGAGCGCCAGATTGACCGTCCAGAAGCCCGGCCCCTCAATGCTGTTGTTGCGGTGGCTGCCCAGCGTGCCCGGCGCGGGCTGGGCGAACGCGGCTCGATTCAGATAGCTGGCCAACGTCCTGTCAGCGTACGGGTCGTCCAGAATCTGATCGACCCGCTGGCCGCTGATTCCGGTCGCCGCGGTATCCTGCGTCGTCGTCACTGTCAGCCAGCCGCCCGACCGCGCGTTGAGAATGCCAGACACGCGCCAGTCCGAAACCAACGCGCGCAGGACCGGCGCGGCTACCTGCGGCGTCAGGTATCCGACGGTGAGATTGGCGATCTGGGTGCGATTTCCCCCGCAATTGCCGCGATCGAATGACGGATTCCCAGGATCCGAATAGCCGGCGTCAAGCTGGGTGAACTGGCCGGTAGAATCCGTATCGGTCTCGCAGTGGGACCAGGTGTAGTTGCCATTGAGACTCACCCCATCGGCGGCACGGCGCCGCATCGAAAGTCTCAGGCCGCGATAGGCTTGCTCGCCGACGTCGGCAAACCGACTCACAGGACCAAAAAAACGCCCCCTCTCCGGACTCTCGAGATACAGCGCGCGCCGCTGGTTCAGGTTGGCGTTGGTCGTGCACGTGCGGTAGAAGACGCCATGAATCGTACAGGGATCGAGCCCCAGAAAGACGCCGGGATTCATGTGAACTTGACCCCACAGGCGGCCGGCATGGCTGCCCAGATAGCTCGCCGACACCTGCCAGGCCGTCCCGATCTGACGTTCAACGGTAACGTTCCACGACTGGACGCGCGGTGAGTTGATGTCAGGGTCCATCGTCCCGTACGCGCCGAAAAGTGGAAACGCGGCATCCGCGGGAGGCACAGCCGGGAGCGGGTGTTGCAGGCCACCTCCGAAGTCACGATACGGATCTTCAAAACGGACGTTGGGCAGCTCGACGCGATCGCCGAACGGCGCCGCCGACGCGAAGACGTAGAGCAACTGCGCGGTCGGGAAGTCGTAGGCGAGGCCGTACGACGACCGCACCGCCGTCCGACCGTCCCCCGTCACGTCCCAGGCGACCCCGGCACGCGGCGACAGGTTTCGCCACTGTTTGTTCAGCCCCGTTTTGCCGGAGGGAAAGCCGGGATCGCCCGGCCACAACAGGCCGGGCGGTGCGTTCCGGTAGCCGGCGCTCGTGACGCCTTGCCGGAAGTTCGCGAGGCTGAAGTTCGAGATGGCGCCGTTCCGCACGTTCTGGCCGAAAAACGGTTCCCAGCGTAAGCCAAGGTTGAAGGTCACCCGGTCCGTCGCCCTCCAACTATCCTGAGCGTACAGCCCGAGGTAGAGCTGCGACATGACGTGAATCCCTGGGCCGCTGTGGCGCACCAGCGACGCCTGGCCGGTGAGGAAGTCGGCCAGTCCCAGGCCGGTCGCCCGGCCGTTGAAGCTGAAGTCGCCCACACCGCGCGCGTAATCGGCAATGTCGGCCGTCCAGTACGCCACGTTGCCGCCAACCGACAGCTCGTGCCGCCCTCGAACCGTGGTCAGATCGTTGGCCACCTGGTAGGCCTCGTTTGCCGCTCTGAGCTTGACGGCGCTTCCATTACCGAACGTGAACCCGTTGGTCACATTGACCGCGATCACGCCAGGCACGTAACTGTGCAGCCTGATGCCCAGGCTCGGCGCGTCGAAAAACGCATCCGGGGGATCGTTGGTACGGAAGCCGGCCCGATTCCACGTCACACGAAACGCATTGACGGTGTTGGCGCCGAACACGAGGGTGTCGCCCAGGGCGACCGCATGCACGCGGTGGCGTCTGTTCGGACTGTACGCATGCGCGACGGTCAGGACGTTCCCCGTCCGGGAATAGTTCGGGAGGCGCCGCTCGAAGTTGCCGATATACCGCCCGAACACCGTGTGGTTGGAGCTCCACTGATAGTCGAGCCGGGAGACTACCTGCGATTCGTTGACGTCGAGCGGCACCCTGAAGCGGATCTGGCCACAGGGGTCGTCCGTGCTCGGAAGCCGCTGCGCGATCGCCACCGCCGCGGGACTGAGCAGCGCGGGATCGACCCGGTTGTTCACGAAGGGCGCGCCCAGCCCGACCTGCCGGCCCCCGTTGCACGTCGGGGACGCAAAGGTGGTGAAGTCGCCCGCCAGCATGGCGGCCGTGGGCACCCACGCCAGATTGTCCGGCGTTTTCTGGCGAACGATGGCGCCCTGGTACCCGGTGAAGAAAAACAACCGATCTCTCAGAATCGGCCCGCCGAGCGTCCCGCCGAACTGATTGCGATTGAGCCCGTCATCGACGCGCTTGCCCTCCGGACCGACAGGCGCAAAGACGCTCGTCGCGTTGAACCGCCTGTCTCGCAGAAATTCGAACGCGTTCCCGTGGAACGTGTTGGTACCGGACTTCGTCACGGCGCTGACCGAAGCCGCCGAGTGCATGCCGTTCTGCGCCGAGAGGCCGCTGGTGGCGACGCTGAACTCCTGCAGCGCATCGGGGAACGGGAGCGGGAGGTTCTGGTTGTTGTACGTGTCGGTGTGCATCGCCCCGTCCAGCGCGTACCCCAGCCCGAAGCGAAGACCGCCCGTGACGGAGATCCCCAGGGCTTGATTGCTGTCCCGCGGTCCACCCCTGTTCGTCAGGACGGCCGAACCGGCCAGGATGATCAGATCGACGGGGTTACGTCCCTGGAGAGGCAGCTCCAGAATCCGCTCGTTCTCGACCACCTCGCTGATGCCCGCGCTGCGTACGTCAACCACCGGCGCGGCGGCCACCACCGAGACGGTCTCTTCGAGGCTGCCGACAGCCAGCACCACGTTGATGGTGGGTGTGGCCCCGACTTGCAGCACGATGCCGGTCTGGACGTAAGTGCGAAATCCTTGCAGCGACACCTCCAGCCGGTAGGGGCCTGTCGGGAGGCTCGGCATCGAGTAGGCACCGGTACCGTCGGTCGCGACGGTCCGCATGAAGCCGGTGTCGGTCTGCGTCATGGTGACGGTGACTCCGGGCAGGACGCCGCCGCTTTCATCTCTCACCGTACCGCTCACCTGTGCAGTCGCCTGCGCCCACGCAGCAGCGCCGGTTATGACCAGGATTAGAAGAGTCACTACGCCGAGTAAACAATTTCTGAGAATGCCTGCCATCACTGCCTCCCCTTGTCTCGGCGACTCGACGCACGAAGCTGCTACCTACCTCCCTTCTCCTCGGGACTTTCGATGGCTTCAGATCGGGCTAACGGATTGTTGTGAAATTGAGATAGTCCGCCTTACGTATCCAGGTCGCGAAACTGCCGTCCTCAAGCCGAATCAGGAGCTCCATGCGTCTGGCCCTTTCTTAAGTGTCAGGGGTTACGGGCGGCGGTTTCTTGAAGGAGACGGTCGTCGGCGTATGGCACCGTTGGATACGCCGAGACGGGCAGACAGACGACGCGGGGAATTCCATAGCCGACGCATCCTCTTCCTACTCTTGCGAGGTCCCAGAGGCCGACTGCACGCGCCGCGTACTACAATCAGCAAAGACTGAGTGCCGATGGTGCGGGATACCGTACGGCTCGCCAGCGCCATCGTCAATGAGCCGATTGCCTCATTTCACGAGATGAAGCATCAGGGTGGGACCCACGATTCTCAGATCCACTGAAGGACCGAATCGGAGTGCAGTGACGCGTCGAATCAGAGGCCCGAGGGTACCAGGCGACCTAGCCAGACGACGCCGATCCAGAGGAAGAGCGACGTCCCGGCGATTGTCTTCGCTAACAGGGATGCGTCATCTCCAGGTCCCAACCTGTCGACGGTGCGGAGACGCCGGTGAGGTAATAGGCCAGGCATGCCCGTGCAGCGGGGGGCCGTCGTCATGAGAACGGCCGCTGCCGGTGTTCTGGCCGTAGCCGTCGCCGCAGCCTCCACGGGCGCAGCGCAGATGCCGGAGGTCCGGTGGGTGCGCGTGCCCGCGGGAAGCTTTGAGATGGGATGTGTGTCGGCGGATACGGGCTGTTCAGAGGACGAACGGCCGCGGCACCGGGTGACGCTGACCAGACCATTCGAGCTCCTGATAACCGAAGTGACGGCCGGCATGTTCCAGGTCTACGCCGCAGCCAACGGATCCCCCATGCCGCAACAGCCGCCGTGGAATCGCGAGAGCCACGCTCCGGTGGTGAATGTGTCGTGGAACGAGGCGGACGCGTTCTGCCGGTCGCTCGCCGCGCGGCTGCCGACCGAGGCGGAATGGGAGTACGCCGCGCGTGCGGGACGACCTGGCGCGATCTACGCGTGGGAAGGACCGGTGCCCGTCATCGACGGCCGTCCGGCGGCAAATGTCGCCGACGAAGCCGCGAAGACGCAGAATCATGACTGGATGGTCTTCGAAGGATACGCCGACGGCTACCCGTACACGGCACCCGTCGCGTCGTTTCCGACCAACCGCTACGGCGTCCACGACATGAGCGGGAACGTCTGGGAATGGGTGGCCGACTGGTTCGAAGCGGGCTACTATCGCGAGTCCCCGGCCAGCGACCCGCCCGGGCCGTCATCCGGACCGGGACGCGTCGTCCGCGGCGGGTCGTGGGCCGACTACTCGCGCGGGCTGCGGTTGTCGTATCGAAGTCTCGCCAGCCCCACGGCGCGCGGGATCGACCTTGGGTTCCGGTGTGCGCGCGATGTGCCGCCCTGATTCAGAATGTGAAGTTCACGCCGAACTTCACCGTCCGCGGCCCGAGCACCGACGTCACCCGCTGCCACGCGGGCCCGTATCGAGTATTCATCCCCAAAACCGGGTTCGCATTGAACGCGTTGTAGAGATCGAACTGCGGCTGGATCCGGGCGGCGTTCCACCTGAAGTTCCGCGTGACCCGGATGTCGAGCTGCCGGATGCGCGACTCGCGGAAGTACGTGCCCGGTGGAACCATCTCCACCGTCGTCGTGGTCGTGCAGACCGGCCGGGTGCCGCAGGCGCCCAGATTGCGGCCGAGCGACGGCGCGATGCTGGCGTTGGTGGCCACCAGGGTGGCATTCGTCGGGATGGGCGAGGCGTCCTGATAGGTGCCGCTCAACTGCAGATCCCACGGCAGCGGATAGACCGCAAAGAACTTGAACTGCGTCCCTCCTGACCACGGTGGGCTGACGTCGCACTGGTACATGTCCTGCGGGGAGTCGACCACGAAACACTTGTCGACGCCCTGGCTCCCGGTTGCGAGACCTCCCTGCAGGATCCCGCCGGTGCCGAACCGCATGTTCACCGACACGTCGATGCCGTCGAAGACTTCGTTGTAATCGCCGTAGTTCGACGCGTGCGTAACCAGGTTGTCGACCTGCCCGAACTTTGCCGGTTTGAGGTCATACAGGCCGCAAATCTGCTGTCCGCTCACACCGGCGGGCAGGTCCGGGTGCGTCGGCGCCGTGACGCAGTACGGATCGTAATCGGCCGGCGTGACGGCGAGATTGTCGGTCACCGTGAAGTTCCCGTACCACGTTCGGAAATAGCCGACATTCAGCGCCACGCCCGATCCGATCTCGTGTTGGAACTGCACGGAGGTCTGCCAGTTGTACGGGCGCACACCGAAGCCGCGCAGGACCTCGTCTGCGTACCGGGTGGTGGCGCGCCGGAGCTGGCCGAACGCGCTGTCCGACAGCGGCCCGAGCTCGCTCTCCTGCGGAATGTAGTCGCCGTTGACGTCCGTCCAGCTCCGCGTGGCGCTGAGCACGAGCAGGTTCGCGGGGTTGTTCGCGGTGCTGATCCCGAACGCCTCGAAGTTCACGAAGCGGCCGAAGAATGCCTTGACGGCGGTTCTTCCCGTCCCGAACACATCGTAGGCCGCGCCGATGCGCGGATTGAGATCGCTCCAACTGGGCACGTCCTTCACGGCGGCGAAATCGCGCGCCGGCACGAACGTGCCCGCCGGCATGTGCTGATCGCGCACCCTGCCGTTCAGGTAGTCGAACCGGACCCCCAGGTTGAGCGTGAGCCGGCGAACGTTCCACTGATCCTGCGCGTACAGGCCGACGGTCTGCTGCAACTGGTCCGTGGCGATCGGGCCCGCGTAGTATGTCACCGATACCGGTGTCCTGACGAGAAACGTGTAGCTCCTGTCGGCGTAGGGGCCGCCGTCCTGATAGAAGAACTGCTTCCGTGAGGTGTGCAGGTACTGCAGTCCTGTCTTGAACGCATGTGAACCGGTGACGTAGGAGACGGCGAACTTGGCGTTCTTCGGAGTGGGCTTCTGGTAGCCGAAGCTGTCGGACAGGCCGTAGCCGAACCGGTGATTGCCGTACCGGTAGTTGCGCGACTGATCCAGCACGGCCGGATCGCCAGGCGTCGATCCCACCCGCAGGCGCTGCTGGACGAAGGAGACGTACGTGACACCCGCCTCGAACAACAGCCGATTGGTGACCGGGGAATTCCACGTCGCCTGCCCCTGACGATTGGGCCAATAGAAGGCGCTCCCCGACGCGGCCGCGTCGCGCATCCCCAGCGCGACGTTGTTCAAACAGTTGCAGTTGCGTTCGACCCCCCAGGTTGCGGTGATCTTGTGACGCTCGGCGGCCTGCCACGTGAGGCGAACGCGGTTGTCCCAGTAGTAGTTTTCATCGTACAGGGGGCGATTGAGGTCGGGGGTGTAGAACAGCGTGCCCTGGGTGGCGTTGAAATAGTTGCCGGGGACGTAGGTCGAGGTGATCCAGTAGCGGGAGCTCGCGAAGAACCACAGCTTGTCCCGCATGATCGGGCCGCCCACGCCGCCGCCCGCGTCGTAGCGCTTGCGGATATCGGCGATCACCGTGACACCCCGCGCCCGCAGCTCATCGTCGAGGTTGCTGCTTTGCAGCGCGTTGTTCGCAAAGTTGGCGGTAAACGATCCGCTGAAGATATTCCCCCCGTCGCGCGGTACGATGTTGACCAGGACACCGCCGCTTTCCGCTTCCGCCGTCGCGCCGCTCGTCTGCACGGTGACTTCGTCCACCGTCGCCTGGTTGAGGCTGCTCATCTTGTTGCCGGCCGCGACAAGCGTCCCGAAGAACATGCCGTCGCGCATCTGCTGGAAGTCGCCGGTGCGGGCGCCGTGAATTGTGAATCCGGTCTGGAATTCTCCTCGACTGCCCCCGACATCCTGCGCCGAAGCACCGCTGGTCAGAACGGCTCCAGGGATGAGCGTGGCGTACTGGTTGAGCGTCGCGGCAGAAGGCAGTTGCTCGGTTACCTCCCGCGCGAACACGCGTTGCGCATTCACGTTCTGCGTGTCGACGAGCGGAGCGGCAACGGAAACAGTAATCGTTTCCGCGAGCGCCCCCACGGTCATGTCGGCGTTCACCGTCGCGGTAAATCCAGTCGTCAACTCAATGCCTTCGCGGCGCAGCGTGCTGAAACCCTGGAGCGTGAAGGTCACCGTATAGACGCCCGGCCGTAAGTCGACGATGCGGTACACGCCTTGGGCGTCGGTGGCGACGGTCCGAACCTTCTCGATGAGGGCGGGGCTCGCCGCTTCGACGGTGACGCCGGGCAGAACGCCGCCCGACTCGTCTTTCACCACGCCGGCGATCGTGCCGCTCGACAGGCTCTGAGCATGTGCGGCGGCGGGAACGACCAGGATAGCCAGGCCAAGCGCGAGATATCGGAACGCATATCTGGTCATAGGCTCACCCCTTATTCGGTGCCGGACCGATCCGACGTCATCGACGACATCGTCAGCGCCGACTCGAGAAACACGCTGTACGGCACGAGCCTGCCATGGATTGGCATCATGTGATCGATCTGCAGCTTGCGGAAGGTGATGTTCGACAGCAGATTCTGCGTAAACGCCGCGTGTCCGTCGGGCTCGTTCGCCGTAATCGTCCGCCTATCGTCCGGGAAGTACAGGTCGGCGTCGGTGAGCAGACGTCCCGTGGGGAAATACACCATGAGCATGCTGGCGGCGTGCGCGAGCTCGTGCACGTAGTAGAGGTTCACGGCCATCGTGCTGTCCTTCAGGACGAGCTGGTCGTCGACCTCCACGATCGTGACCGGCTTCGCCTGCGGCTTTCTCGCGAGCGCTTCCGGCACAATCGTGTGCGGCCGCCGCAGGATCTCCTGCAGGAACGCGCGGATGGACTTGTGTGCGACGAGCCTCGTCACGCCTTCCGACACCGCCGCGCGCACGCCGCCGGTGTGATCGCTGTGGTGGTGCGTCAGGATCAGCGTAGTCACCGGCTTGTTCGGCCGCAGCTCCCGCGCCTTGGCGATCATCGCGAGCGTGCGGGCCTCATCCGGCGCATCGACAATCGCGAGGTAATCGCTGAACTCGACGAGCACGCCGTTGTGTGTGGTGCCGTTCAGCAGGTGCCAGATGCCGCGGCTCGCCTCGTTCGCGGTGACCTGGATGGGCCGCGGTGGTCCGGGGGGCGTAGCCGATCGTACGGCGGCCGGCGCGGCGAGATCGCCGACGTCGGCGTTCACCGACTGCTTCCGGATGCGGATGTCGGCGGCAAGGTACTTTTCGTTCCGCGTGGTGAGCCGCGTCGGCAGTTGCAGGCGGTCCACCGCGACGTAATCGCCGAAGCGGGTCTCGACGGCGATGTCGCCCATAATGGGGATATCGGTCATCCAGACGACACGGGCGGGCAGTCGCGTAGCACCGTCGATGGCCATCGTCACGGTCAGCGTGCTCGCCGGCAGCGTGATGTCGACGAGGCGCTCGGAGCCCTGTACTCTCGGGTTGGCGAGCTGCGCCGCGGGATCCAGCGCCGCGCGCAGGAGCGTCAGCGGGTGGCGATGGAACTCCACACGCTGGCCGTCGACGGCCATCCGGTTCCAGACTCGCGTCGCCGCCCCGCTTGCGCCGATGTTGAACGCCACATCGCCATCGACTGCTTCGACCGAGCGTCCCGGCAGGTGGCCCGCGTAGAACGCATACAACGGCGTGCGCGTCTGCTCGAATCGCGCCCGCGCGCCTGCGAGCTCGTACGCGCGCCGGTACGACAGCACCTTCCAGACGGACGCTTCCTGGCCCATCTCGCTCCACCTCGCACCTTGGCCGAAGCTGAACTCCTTGCCCTGGCCCTCGACGACCAGCGTCTTGACGGCCTGAATCCGTTCGCGGCCTCCGAGCGCCGCCGCCGCGTCCTCGATGATCTGTCGGGCCGATGACTGTGCGCGGACCGGCGCGGACACGAAGGACACGACAACCAACATCGCGAGGAGCGAGAGGCACGGGGAATCGGACACGTGCACGGCCTTTGTCATGACGGCCCTCCAGCGAGGCAATCGGGATTTGTTGCGCGAGATACTACACCGATCCCAAACAGCTCGACGAGATGCGATCAGCGCCGGAACTCCGGCCACATGTCCTTGAGGCCTGCCAGCCGCTTCAGCACAAGTGTGTTGCGAACCTGCTGGCCGTTGAGCGTCGTGGGTGGAAACCGAAGCGTCACCTGCGGGCCGTTGATCTCGAAATTCCGTACGAACGACCCGCCAACCGCCGCCGGATTCGCGGCTCCGAGCTGGTAGTGAAACGCTGGAACAATCGGACGAACCGCTGACCGGTCCGGCCGGGATCGAGATGTCCCTCGATGTGATAGGAGACCGCCGGCTGGCTGGCATCGACGGTGAACGTGCCCCAATGCCCGCGATAGGTCATGAACCGCTCGGCCGCGGTGAGCGAGGCCGGTCGTGCCGCCTGCGTGACGGTTTCGATCATGTATCCGTTTGCGGACTGGGTGAGGATTCCGACAGGATTCGCGACGCGCGAAAGGGGCTGTGTCGGCATGCCGCGCTCCAGGTCCACGAGTTGCCAGGTTCCCACCAGCGGCTGCGTCCCACCGGGGGATCCTTGCGCCGTGAGAACGGATGACACTTGCAGGCCGACAAGCACGGCAAGAGCCAGTACCAGGGCGCTCGTGATTCGCATCGCTCCATCCTTTCAGACCAGATGTGGCGGGGAGCGTACCACCGGAGACGGCCCTCTCTGTGCGCACTCAGTGATGGTCGTCCGTCACCATGTGCGGACTGCTTCGCTCGATGCACGGTGGCGATTCCATCAGGGCATCGGATCTCTCCCTCAGCAGCGATAGCCGGCGAGGGGTCATTTCCCAAGGGCCGGTGAACACAACGGGATCTTCCACCGTCACGGAATAGTGAAGAACGTCACCATCTCGGCGAAAGCGCTCGATCACCCGCATCCGCTCGCTGTGAAACCATCCGTCGGCGTCGAGCCACGACTCGTCCGTGAAGTTCCTCACGTCGACCACGAGCGTGTCGCCCTCCCACCGGCCGACCGAATCGCCCATCCAGGACGGATCGATGTCATCGCGGTGCGGCCGCCCGTCGGTCGGGATGACGCGGAAGGTGTTGCGATTGGCGTACAGGAACACGAGCTGCCCGGGCGTCTGCACGATCTGATCCGGCGGGCCCATCCGCGGAATACCCTGCGGTTTGCAGTAGAACGCCGGATCCAGGCGCGTTTGCAGGCGCGACGTCTCTTCCAACTTGGCTCGCAGTTCCGGCTTGTAGGGCGGTCTGTTGGGAGCGTTGGCCTTTCGCTCGACACCGCGTCGATCGAGTGCGGTAAACAGGTCCTTGCCCTGGAAGATGTCGGCTCCATCAAGCTGGAACACCACGATCTGCGTGTTGTCCTTCTGTACCGTGTTCGGCAGACCGCCGCCACGGTTCCCCCAGATGCCGTTCAAATCGGGATGGCCATCCGGGGTGCGCGGCGTGAGCATTGATTCCGCGGACCCCGAGGTCGGCGCCTGGGCCTGCGCACCTGACCCATCCGCGCCGACCTGGCCGACAAGGAGCGCGAGTGACACCAAAGACAACAGGTGGAGATTCATAGTGACCTTTCGGCCGATCCCGTCATCGCAGTTGGTTGATGTCTCCGAGGCCAATAAGCAGCTCTTG
>JACPTI010000116.1 GCA_016192845.1 Acidobacteriota bacterium | reverse complement strand
CGGCGAGGTGGAGGAGCCGTTCGCGCAGGGGCAGAAAGGGTCCTCCGCGATGCCGCACAAGCGCAACCCGGTCGGCTGCGAGCAGATCGTCGGACTCGCCCGGCTCGTGCGCGCCAACGCGGGCGCGGCGTTCGAGAACAACGCGCTCTGGCACGAGCGCGACATCTCGCACTCGTCGGTCGAGCGCGTGATCCTGCCCGACAGCTTCATCGCGCTCGACCACATGATCCGGCGGTTCGCGCGCATTGTCCGCGGGATGGTCGTCTATCCCGATCGGATGCGCGAGAACCTCGAGCGGTCGCGCGGCGTGGTGTTCTCGGGCACCGTGCTGCTCGAGCTGGCGCGCCGGGGCGTCTCGCGCGAGCAGGCGTACGAGTGGGTGCAGCGCAATGCGATGCGGTCGTTCGGCGAGCGGCGCGATTTCAAGGCCCTGCTGCTCGACGACCCCGAGGTGACCGCGGTCTTGCAGCCGGCGGAGATCGAGCGCGCGTTCGACCTCCGCGAGCAGCTCCGTCACGTCGATCACATCTTTGAGCGCGTGTTCCAGGAGGTACCCGTCTGATGCGTGCGCGCGTGTTCGTGACCTTGAAGCCGTCCGTGTTCGACCCGCAGGGCACCATGGTCGCGGAGGCGCTGCATACGCTCGGCTACGCAGCCGTGAAGGACGTCCGGCAGGGGAAGTACTTCGAGCTCGAGATCGACGCGCGGACGCCGGACGAGGCGCGCCGCATCGCCGCCGAGGCCGCCGACAAGCTGCTGGCCAATCCCGTGATCGAGAGTTATCGCATCGAAGTCGAGGCGAGCAGTGCAGGTGCCGCGGCCTGAGTTCCACGTAGGCCGGGTCCTTGTGGATCCGGGGTGAGGTGTTGATGAAATTTGCCGTCGTCGTGTTTCCTGGATCCAACTGCGATCACGACGCGTACTACGCCGTCAAGCACGTGCTCGGCCAGGACGCCGCGTTCGTCTGGCACAAGGACACGAGCCTCGCCGGCGCCGACGTCGTGATTCTGCCGGGCGGCTTCGCGCACGGCGACTACCTCCGGACCGGGGCGATCGCGCGCTTCTCGCCGATCATGCAGGCGGTCCGGCGGTTTGCGGACGTCGGCGGCCCGGTGCTCGGCATCTGCAACGGGTTCCAGGTGCTGCTCGAGGCCGGGCTGCTGCCGGGCGCCATGCTGCGGAACCGGAGCGTGAAGTTCCAGTGCGAGCACGTCTTCGTCAGGGTCGAGCAGACCGATACGCCGTTCTCTACGGCGTGCCGCCAGGGCCAGGTGCTGAAGATTCCGATCGCGCACGGCGAAGGGAACTACTACGCGGAGCCAGCGGTCGTAGAGCGCCTGGAGCAGAACCGGCAGGTGATCTTCCGCTACACGACTGCCGCCGGTGCGGCGACGCCCGACGCGAATCCGAACGGCTCGGTCAACAACATCGCGGGCCTGTGCAGCGAGGCGCGCAACGTGGTGGGGCTGATGCCGCACCCCGAGCGCGCGTGCGAGCTCGCGATCGGCAGTGCCGACGGCCTGGTGGTGCTCGAATCGGCCGTGAAGTCCGTGACCCGGGGGGCCTTCGCGGCGGCGGGATGAAGAGGATCTCCGACGAGCTCGTCCAGCAGCACGGCCTGACCCGCGACGAATACGCGCGCATCCTCGAGATGCTCGGCCGCGAGCCGACGCTCACCGAGCTCGGCATCTTCTCGGTGATGTGGTCCGAGCACTGCAGCTACAAGAGCTCGCGCGTGCACCTGAAGAAGCTGCCGACCACCGGCAGACGCGTCCTCCAGGGCCCCGGCGAAAACGCCGGCGCCGTCGATATCGGCGACGGCCTCGCCGCGGTCTTCAAGATCGAATCGCACAACCACCCGTCGTTCATCGAGCCGTACCAGGGGGCGGCGACCGGCGTTGGCGGCATTATCCGTGACATCTTCACCATGGGCGCGCGGCCGATCGCGCTGCTGAACTCGCTCCGGTTCGGCCCGCTCGACGACCCGCTGGTGAGGCGGACCTTTGCCGGGGTGGTGGCCGGCATCGCCGGCTACGGCAACAGCATCGGCATCCCGACCGTGGGCGGCGAGATCGCCTTCGACGACAGCTACACCGGGAACCCGCTGGTCAACGTGTTCTGTCTCGGCATCGCCAGGGCGGACGAGATCGTCAAGGGCGTCGCGTCCGGCGTCGGCAACGCCGTGTACTACGTCGGCGCGAAGACGGGGCGCGACGGGATCCACGGCGCGACGATGGCGTCGGCCGAGTTCGACGAGAAGTCGGCGGAGAAGCGGCCGGCGGTCCAGGTAGGCGACCCGTTCATGGAGAAGCTGCTGCTCGAGGCGTGCCTCGAGGTGATGCGCAGCGGCGCGCTCGTCGGCATCCAGGACATGGGGGCCGCGGGGCTCACGTGCTCGACGTGCGAAATGGGCTCGCGCGGCGGCGCCGGCGTAACGATCGACGTGTCGCTCGTGCCGCAGCGCGAGTCGGGCATGACGCCGTACGAGATCATGCTCTCGGAGTCGCAGGAGCGCATGCTCCTCGTCGTCCGGCGCGGGCGCGAGGCGGAGGTCGAGCGCATCTTCGAGAAGTGGGACCTGCACGCGTCTCGCATCGGCGAGGTCACCGCCGACGGCCGGCTCTGCGTGAAGCACCACGGCGAAGTCGTCGCCGACATCCCGAACGCGGCGCTGACCGACGCGGCGCCCGTCTACCGCCGCCCGATGGCCGAACCGTCGTATCTGGCCGAGGCGCGGCAGCTGTCGCTCGGCTCGCTCGGCGCGCCGCCGCCGCCGCGCGAGGTGTTCAGGCGCCTGCTCGTATCGCCGGCCGTGGCGAGCAAGCAGTGGGTCTACCGGCAGTACGACCACATGGTGCGCACAAACACCCTGGTCGTCCCGGGCATGGGCGCGGGCGTCGTGCGCGTGAAAGGGACGACCCGCGCGCTGGCGATGTCGGTCGACGGCAACGGCCGGTTCGTCTATCTCGATCCGTTCCTCGGCGCCGAGCTGGCCGTGGCCGAGGCCGCGCGCAACGTGGCGTGCACGGGAGCCCAGCCGATCGGCGCAACCAACTGCCTCAACTTCGGCAGTCCGGAACGGCCCGAGATCATGTGGCAGTTCGCGCGGGCCGTCGAGGGGATGGGCGCCGCGTGCCGCGCGCTCGACATCCCGATTACGGGCGGCAACGTCAGCCTCTACAACGAGACGGACCGCCGCGCCGTGCTGCCGACGCCGGTGCTGGGCGTCGTCGGGCTCCTCGAGGATGCCGCGACGGTCGTCCGCCGGGCGTTCCGGAACGATGGAGACGCGATCGTCCTCCTGGGGACGGGTCGCGGCGAGCTTGGCGGCAGCGAATATCTGAAAGTCATCCACGGGCTCGTGCGCGGCGTGCCGCCGGCGCTCGACCTGGAGATCGAGGCGGCGCTCCAGCGGCTGCTCGTGAAAGGGGTCGCTGCGGGGCTGATTCGCTCGGCGCACGACTGCGCCGAAGGCGGGCTCGCGGTGACGCTGGCAGAGTGCTGCTTCAACACGGGGCTGGGCGCGTCGGTCGATGTGCCTCCCGTCGACGGCGAGGCGACGTTTGAGGCCGTCGCGACGCTCTTTGGCGAGTCGGCCTCACGCGCGGTCGTCTCGGTGGACGCGACGCGCGCGGCTGAGCTGGTGGCAATGGCGGAGGCCGCCGGCGTGCCGGCGGCGATCGTGGGACGTGCGGGCGGCGAGCGGATCCGGATCGCGATTGCCGGTCACATCGCGATCGACGAGCCGCTCGCGGAGGCGGAAGACATCTGGTCGTACGCGATCGGCCGGTACTTCGACCGGCCGCGCGCGGTGGCGTAAAAGCCGTACACTATAGGCTCCCATGTTGGATAAGTTCCGCGAGGAATGTGGCGTCTTCGGGATCTTCGGCCATGCCGAGGCCGCGAACCTCACGTACCTCGGGCTGTACGCGCTGCAGCATCGCGGGCAGGAGAGCGCCGGCATCGCCGCGTCCGACGGCACGCAGGTGCGGCACCGGAAGGCAATGGGGTACGTCAGCGAGGCATTCGATGCCCAGGCGCTCGCCACGCTGCCGGGCCATCTGGCGATCGGGCACGTCCGCTACTCTACCGCCGGCGACAGCAAGCTCGCCAACGCGCAGCCGATCGTCGTCGACAGCGTGCACGGCCAGTTTGCGGTCTGCCACAACGGCAACCTCGTGAACGCGGGCGACCTGCGCGAGGCGCTCGTCCGCGGCGGCGCCATCTTTCAGACCAACAGCGATACGGAAGTCGTCGTCCATCTCTTCGCGCGGTCGCGGGAGGACGGGAGCGAGCACGCGATCGTCGACGCGCTGTCGCAGGTGCGCGGGGCCTTCTCGTTCGTGATGATGACGCGCGACCGCGTGTTGGGCGTCCGCGACCCGCACGGGTTCCGGCCGCTCGCGATCGGACGGCTTGGCGACGCCTGGGTGCTCTGCTCCGAGACGTGCGCGCTCGACCTGATCGGCGCCACCTACGTCCGCGACGTGGAGCCGGGCGAGCTGGTCGTGCTGAGCGCGGCGGGCCTCAAGTCGACCAAGGCGTTCGGTCCGGCCCGGCACGCGCACTGCATCTTCGAGCACGTCTACTTCGCGCGGCCCGACAGCTACGTGTTCGGCGAGAGCGTCAACGAGGTGCGGACCGGTCTCGGCCGGCGCCTCGCCCGCGAACAGCCGGTCGAGGCCGATGTCGTCGTGCCCATTCCGGATTCGGGCGTCTGCGCGGCGGTCGGCTTTGCGGAGGCTTCCGGGATTCCGATGCGGTTCGGCCTCATCCGGAACCACTACGTCGGACGGACGTTCATCGAGCCACAGCAGTCGATCCGCCACTTCGGGGTGCGCGTGAAGCTCAACCCGGTGCGCAGCATCATCGAGGGGCGGCGGGTGGTCCTGGTGGACGACTCGATCGTGCGCGGCACGACGAGCCGGAAGATCGTGCGGATGGTGCGCAGCGCGGGCGCGCGCGAGGTGCACATGCGCATCAGCTGCCCGCCGACGATTTCCCCGTGCTTCTACGGCGTCGACACGCCGCGCCGATCGGAGCTGATCGCGGCGACCCATACACTCGAGGAGATCAGGAAGTATCTCGACGCCGACAGCATCGGCTATCTGAGTCTCGACGGGCTGACGGCAGGCGTCCCGGGAGGCGGATCGAAGTACTGCACCTCGTGCTACACGGGGATCTATCCGGTCGCGTTCCCGCGCGACGAGGCGGCGTACCTCCAGCTCGCGCTCAAGCTCAGCCCCGAACCCCTGCCCGCAGAGCCGGCCGACGCCGTAGCGGCCGATGCCGTGATGCCCGCGTTCGAGAAGGATCCGGTCACCAGCTGACGCCGTTTCGTTGCGCCTTGCGCTCGCGGGTGTGCTCGTGCTTGCAGCCTACTGGAATGCGGCCGAGGGCGAGGGTTCGGGCGCGCGTACCGTGGCGGTGACCCTCATCGAGAGATTGGACTTCTGACGTGGACTACAAGAGCGCCGGGGTCGACATCGATGCCGGAAACGAGAGCGTGCGGCGCATCCGCGCGCTTGCACGGTCGACGTTCACTTCGGGGGTGCTCTCGGAGATCGGATCGTTCGGCGGGCTGTTCCAGCTCGAGACCGGCCGCTTTCGCGAGCCGATCCTGGTGGCCAGCGCCGACGGGGTCGGGACCAAGCTGAAAGTGGCGTTCCTTACCGGCAAGCACGATACCGTCGGCCTCGATCTCGTCAATCACTGCGTCAACGACATCCTCGTCCAGGGGGCGGAGCCGCTGTTCTTTCTCGACTACCTGGCGACCGGCCGGCTGTCGCCGGAGGTGGCCGAGCGGGTCGTCGGCGGCATCGCGGGCGCCTGCCGCGACAACGGCTGCGCGCTGCTCGGCGGCGAGACCGCGGAGATGCCCGGCTTCTACGCGGAGGGTGAGTACGATCTGGCCGGGTTCATCGTCGGCGTCGTCGATCGCGGGCGGCTGATCAGCGGCCGCGCGATATTGGTGGGGGACGCGCTTGTCGGCGTCCCCTCCTCCGGCCTGCACACGAACGGCTATTCGCTCGCGCGGCGCATCATCTTCGATCAGCTCGGGCTCACCGTCGATACGCACGTCGCCGAGCTCGGGCGCACGATTGGTGAGGAGCTGCTCGAGCCGCACCGCTCGTATCTGCCGCTCGTGAAGCCGATGCTCGACGGTGGACGGATCAAAGGGATGGCGCACATCACCGGCGGCGGCATCACGGAAAATGTGCCGCGCGTGCTGCCGCACGGGACGGCCGCCGTCGTGGATCTGGCGGCGTGGAAGATTCCACCGATCTTTCGGTGGCTGCAGCGAAACGGCCAGGTGCCGATCGAGGACATGCTGCGGACGTTCAACATGGGGCTCGGGCTGATTGTCGTCACCGCGCGCGACAAGGCGGAACCGCTGATCGGGGAGCTGGCGGCGCGGGGTGGCCGCGACGCGCGGGTGATCGGCGAGATCGTCCCCGGCGAGCCGCCCTCGGTGAGCTACGTCAACCTGTCGTGAACCGACGGCTGGGCGTCCTCATCTCCGGCAGAGGCAGCAACCTCCAGGCGCTCATCGACGCGATTCGCGACGGCCGTCTTGATGCCACAATCGCCGTCGTCATCTCCAACCGGGAAGACGCCCAGGGACTCGAGCGCGCCCGCGCCGCGGGGATCGAGGCGCTGACCATCAGCCATCGCGGCTGGCCGTCGCGCGACGATCACGATCGCGCCATCGCGCGGAAGCTGCGTGCCCGCGAGGTCGGCCTGGTGTGCCTGGCCGGGTACATGCGCCTGGTGGCCGCCCCCCTGCTCGAGGCGTTTCCCAACGCGATTCTGAACATCCATCCGTCGCTGCTGCCCGCGTTTCCCGGCGTCGACGCGCAGCGCCAGGCGATCGAGCATGGCGTGCGCGTGAGCGGCGTCACCGTCCACTTTGTGACGTCGGAGCTCGACAACGGGCCGATCGTGTTGCAGCGCGCGGTGCCGGTCCTCGAGGGCGACACGGCGGAGACGCTCGCGGCCCGCATTCTCGTCGAAGAGCACAAGGCCTACCCCGAAGCGGTGGGCATCGTGCTGGCCGGCGGGTGGCGGATCGAGGGCCGGCGGTTCGTCAGATCTGCGACTGCCGCTTCAGCGTCACCATCGCCACTTCCGGCGGGCAGTTGATCCGCACCGGCACGTAGACGGTGCCGATGCCGCGGCTGACGAAGATCGACGTGTTGTCGCGCGTCCCGAGACCGGCGAGGATTGGGAAACGCCGACGCGCCACCGCGCCGACGCCGGGCAGCACCACCTGCCCGCCGTGTGTGTGCCCTGAAAGGACTGCGGGCACGTTCAGCGCGGCCGCCTCGGCAAGCCGCCGCGGATCGTGCGCCAGCAGGATCACCGTGTCCTTCGCTTTGCGCAGCACGCGCGCGAGGTCCTCCACGCGGCGCGTCCAGAAGCGGACGCCGGCGAGCTCCAGTGCTTCGCCCCGTACTTCGAGGCGCGTCCGGGCGTCCTTGAGCACCTGAATGTGGCGCGCCGTGAGCGCCGCGGGCATGTCGCGGTCGTCGTCGTGATTGCCGAGGATCGCGAAGACGCCGTGCGGCGCCGTGAGCGGCGCGAGCAGCTCGGCAACGGGCCCAACGAACGCCCGATCGCCGAACGTCACGTAATCACCGCCGAGAACGATCAGGTCTGGCCGCTGCCCCAGCACCAGCCGCACTGCGTGCGTCACGTCGGCGGCAGAGACGGTGCGGCTGTGATGGATGTCGGTGAGAAAGCCGATGCGGAGTCCGTCGAGCGCCGGCGGGAGTCCCGAGACCGGCAGCGCCGCTTCGGTGACGCCGATCTGGTGGCGCTCGTACCCGACGCCGTAGACCGTCGCACCTGTGACGGCGCCGACGCCCGTGGTGAGCAGCGCTTTGATCGCCGCGCGGCGGCCGAGAAGCGTAGCCCGGTTTATAGTAGCGGCTGATGGACCTGTATGGCGAGCTTGCGTGGCGCGGCCTCATCTATGACGCGACCGAGGGCGTCCGCGAGCTGCTCGCACGTGAGAAGATCACCGCGTACATCGGGTTCGATCCGACCGCCTCGAGCCTTCATGTCGGCTCGCTCCTGCCGATCCTGGCGCTCGCGCGGCTCCAGCAGTTCGGCCACGCGCCGATTGCCGTTGTTGGAGGCGGCACCGGTCTCATCGGCGACCCGAGCGGCAAGATGTCCGAGCGCCAGCTCCTGACCGCCGAGCAGGTGGAGGCGAACGTCGAGGGCATCCGCCGGCAGCTCGCGCGCTTTCTCGATTTCGAGAGCACCACCGCCCCGGCACGGCTCGTCAACAACGCCGAATGGCTCTCGAAGCTGAGCGCGATCTCCTTCATGCGCGACGTCGGCAAGCATTTCTCGGTCAACGCGATGCTGGCCAGGGAGTCGGTCAAGCGGCGCATCGAGAGCGATGAGGGCATCTCGTACACCGAATTCAGCTATGCGCTGCTCCAGGCCTACGACTATTTGGTGCTCTACGACCGGTTCAAGTGCACGCTGCAGATGGGCGGCAGCGATCAGTGGGGCAACATCACCGCCGGCATGGATCTGATCCGGCGCGTGCGGGGCGGCAAGGCGTACGGACTGGTGCTGCCGCTCATCACGACCGCGTCGGGCGCCAAGTTCGGAAAGACGGAAGCGGGCGCCGTGTGGCTCGACGCGCAACTCACCCGCCCGTACGAGTTCTATCAGTTCTGGATCAATACCGATGATCGCGACGCGGTGACGTACCTCAAGTTCTTCACGTACCTCCCCCCGGATCGCATCGCGGAGCTCGAGGCGGCGGCTGCGCGCGAACCGGAGCGGCGGCCCGCGCAGCGGGAGCTCGCCCGCGAGGTGACGCGTCTCGTTCACGGAGACGCCGGCGTGCGCGAGGCCGAAGCGGCCACGGCCGCGCTCTTCGGCGGCGACATCTCGGGCATGTCGGTCGACCAGCTGCTGCGCGTCTTTCCCAACGTCCCATCGTGGACGACCCCCTATGCGCCCGAAGGATGGCTGTGAAGAGGAGCTGTTCCGGTTGCGCAAAGGCAAGAAGGACTACTTGCTGATCCGTGTCGAGAGGCCTTGACATGGACGGGTGGGGGCCCTACGCTTAGGAGGTTCGCCTGACGGACGCCCGTCCGGCAGTGGCCGATCGGTCTCGATATCGCCACGGCAGCGCAGGTGAAGGCCCTACTCGGATCCCCGTAAACGCCCCTCACAAAAGGGGTTGACAGACCGGGCATCTGATAGTAACCTTAGAAGGTTCCCCTGAAGGCGGCTGGATCGCCTATGGGGAGGCCCGGTTCTTTGAAAACTAGATAGTGCGTGCAAGCACAACAGCCCGTCGAGTGTCAGCTTGTCTCGCCGAAGCGGCCGTAAGGCCGCGAAGGCGGACGACGGCTCCGGTGAACCCCGCGCAAGGAACGCCGCCAAGGCGTTCCGGCAGACAGCGGAATAAGTCGGAGTCGACACAAGTACGGAACAACGCAAGAGCCAAGTTTCAACAGGCGCTCGCGTTAACGAGTTGCTCTCGCCTTCGGGCGAGAACAGCCTCTTTAACATGAGAGTTTGATCCTGGCTCAGAATCAACGCTGGCGGCGTGCCTAACACATGCAAGTCGAACGCAACTGGGGCTTCGGCCTCAGTTGAGTGGCGAACGGGTGAGTAACACGTGGGTGACCTACCTTCGAGTGGGGGATAACGTCCCGAAAGGGACGCTAACACCGCATAACATCCCACCTTTGAAGAGGTGGAGATCAAAGCTGGGGATCGCAAGACCTGGCGCTTGAAGAGGGGCCCGCGTCCGATTAGCTAGTTGGTGGGGTAACGGCTCACCAAGGCGACGATCGGTAGCCGGCCTGAGAGGGCGGACGGCCACACTGGGACTGAGACAC
>JACPTI010000086.1 GCA_016192845.1 Acidobacteriota bacterium | reverse complement strand
ATCCCGTACTCGTGAGGGAGAAGATGCAAGCCCTTGGCTGGTTGGCCAGCATCTGCTTGGCGCGCTTCGCGCGCCTAGGACCGCTATACGGCTTGTCACAGCGGGTACAAAATTCTCGTTTGGAGCCGTATAGCGGTCCAAAATGCCATCGTGGTCTTCGTGCTCTTTGTGGCCAAGCGTCTTTGTGCCCTTGACTCAGTCCGTTCGCCAGCCGTCGACCGTACGCGCGAGCTGTTCTACGGCGGCCAGGTAGTCGGGAAACAGCCGCGCCGCATCGGTCGTCGGAACGGCCGGCCTGCGCTCGAGCGCCAGCAGATCGTTGACGATCCCGCCCGGCAGTCCGGCGGCGCGCGCGCCCTCCAGCGTTGCGGCGATGCGATCGGAGGTTGTGGCGCCGCCGAGCCGCGCCACGTTCCGCAGCAGCGCCGCAAACGCCGGCGCCGACGTGGCGACCAGATCAGCCACGGCCTGCGGCCGGCCCGCCGACTCGATGTACCCCTCGCGCAGATGGAGCAGATGGCTCTTGATCTGCGTTTCGCCCGCCCGCCGCAGGTCCTCGCCGGCGATCGTCGTCTGCTCGAACGGATCGGGGCCGAACAGGCGTTCGTGCGCGCGGATGATCTCGCCGTACTCGAGCGGGAACGCGTCGAGCGATCGCCGGAATTCCTGCTCCGGCAGGACGAGTGGCGTGGCCACGCGCTGACGCTCCCAATGCGGCGACAGGCGGGCGCACGCCTCGAGGTCGCTCATGCCGAACGACTCGACCAGCGCGAAGCACGTGAGCGGGGCGTCCTCGACCCCATCGAGGCGGGGGCCGTAGGCGACGACGGAGCGAAGACGACCGGCGAAGATGTGGGTCAGATCCGCGACGAGCGCAGCGGCCGCGTGCCGCCACGAGGGCATGGACTCATTCTAGTCGGTAGCTGGTAGCCGGTAGCCGGTAGCCGGTAGCCATTTACGACGACGTACGAGCTACCGGCTACCGGCTACCGGCTACCGGCTACCGGCTAGAATGGTGGGCGATGCAGTTGCGCGAGCTCAACGTTGGATGCGTCGGCGGCGGCACCGGCCTGCCGAGCCTGCTGGGCGGACTGAAGTCCAATCCCTGGCTGACGGTCAACGCCGTCGTCACGATGTTCGACAGCGGCGGCAGTTCGGGGCAGCTGCGCGATGAGCTTGGCGTGCTGCCGCCCGGCGACGTGCTCAAGTGCGCGCTCGCGCTCGCGCGCAACGAAGGCGAGGCGCGCCGCGTGCTGCTGTCGCGGCTGCCGATGCTCGAGCATCACGCGCGGCTGGCGGGACACACCGGCGGCAATCTCCTGCTGTCGATGATGGAGCAGTACAGCGGCGACTTCCTCGCCGCCGTCGACGGGCTGCGCGCCCTGCTCGGATGCCGCGGGCGTGTATGGCCGGTCAGCATCGAGCCCGCCTCCATCTGCGCCGAGTACGGCGACGGCACCGAGACGCGCGGAGAGGTGGAGGTGGACGCGGGACAGACGCGCGGCCGTCAGGTGAAGCGCGTCTGGCTCGAGCCGGAGGTGTCGATTCACTCCGCCGTCGCCGACGCGATGCGGCGCTTCGATGCCGTCATCATCGGCCCGGGCAGCTTCTTCACCAGCCTGATGCCGCCGCTGCTCGTGCGCGGCGTCCGCGAGGCGCTCGCGGAGGTGCGCGGCCCGATTATCCTGATTGCGAATCTGCTCACCGAGGGGCGGGGGATGCAGGGGTTCACCGCGGCCGACGCGGTGCGCTGGGTGTCGCGCGCCATCGACCGTCCGGTGGATGTCGTCATCGTGAACACCGGGCGTCCGTCAGACGAGGCGGTTGCGCGCTACGCCTCGGAGCACAAGGAGCCGCTCGAACCCGGCACGCTCGATGCCGGCGTCGAGCCGGTGCTCGGCCGCTTCTGGTGCAGCCAGATCGCACGTCACGATCGGCGGCGGCTGGCGTTTGCCGTCTGGACGGTGCTCAGCCAGCGGCTGCTGCCGGCCGCTCCGGAGGTTCACGCGGTAGAGAGCGTGCCGTAAATCTGGCTCCGTCAACGCGCTCACGCGCGCAAGATCGCCTCGAGGGTCTCGGAGAACTCGGGCAGTACCGCGGATCGGATCATCTCGGCGCCTCGAAACACGCGCCGGGCGGCCACCTTCCGGTCCGCGAACTCGACCACCGTCAGCTCACTCCGATCCTGGTGAACGAGCCAGCACTCCCGCGCGCCATACTCGGCAAACCACCCGACGCGCTCCTCCGTCTTGCCGATCCGCGGGTTGGGCGAAAGCACCTCTACGACAAGATCCGGCGCGCCTCGTACGCGATCGCTGACGATCCATGCGCGCTCGTTCGAGATGAAGAACAGATCCGGCTGCACGATCAACGCCTTCTGCTCGTCGAGGACGATGTCGAGCGGAGAGAGCCAGACCTCCCCGAGTCTACGCTCCCTCACATGGGCGTTCAAAGCCAGGAAGAGCTGCGCGACTGCTGACTGATGCCGCGGCGCCGGCGCGTCGGCGACGCGCAGGACGCCGAACACCAGCTCCATCGGCTGAACGGTCTCAGGTGTGCGGAAGTACTCGTCAACGGTCATCAGCTTCGGCGCGGCGGCCACGGCACGGGTCCTCCTCTCCATCCGAGGACGACGATGCCATCGTCGAGTGCAAGAATGCAAGTCACTGATTCCAGAGCACGCGCGGCCAGTTGAAGACGATGTGGATCACCGTAGGAGTGATCGGATTCTTCCGTCGAATCATGACGAACCGCCCATCCCGGTGAAGGCGCGTGTTGCGGGCGCGATACACCTCACCATGCCGCCCGCCCCGACGGCAGCCTGGATTTCGTAGGGTCCCAGCCTCGAGCCGATGTCGATGGACACGGGTCGAATCGCGAGGGTACGCAGATTTTGCCACGCCGCGGCCCGTGCGGCGTGTTCAAAACTGCCGCCGCGCATGCGCGATCCGGCGATCTACGGCCGGTTTTCGAGCGGCACAGCTCGTGCGATCCGACGATGTAGAATCGGGCAGCGGCCCGGTTCGGGAGGTGACATGTGGCGAGCCTCGATGAACGGGTTGCGCTACTGGAAGGTCGGGTTCAGGAGCAGGCTACCCAGATGACGGAACTCCGAACCATGGGGGCTGAGTTCAGGCAGGAACTTCGCGACCTGCGCGAAGAGATGCGACAGGAGTTCCGCGCGTTGCGCGATGAGATGGATCGCCGATTCGACCACGTCGAGCGGCGCTTCACCTGGCTCGTCGGCATGATGGTCACAGGGTTTTTGGCCGTCATCGGCACTGTAGCTGGCGGGCTCTGGGGGCTCCTGCAGACGATTCGAACGATCTAAAACAACGATCCCTCCGCCCCTCCCAGCATGCGCTGCCTCACCATCGGGATTGGCGGGCCACCGTAGGTCAGGAACTCGTCGTGGAACTGCCGCCAGGCCTGGCGGCCGCCGCGCGACGCGGTCCAGTCGTCTCGGAGCTTGCGGATCATCAGCTTGCCCATCGTGTAGTTGAGGTAGGCGGGATCGTAGGTGCCGCGCGTCGCCTGCTGGCGCGCCGTGCCGACGTCGGTGAACGCCTCCTCTCGGAACATCCGCTCGGACTCCTCGACGGTCATCCCTTTGGTGTGCAGCCCGATGGCGGACAGCAGTCGCACGTTCCGCATCAGTGCGTTCGTCAACTGTCCGATGTGAATCTCCGGGTCACCCTGGCCGAGCCCCATCTCCCACATCATCTCTTCCGCGTAATGCGCCCACCCTTCGGCAAAGGCATAGCCGACGAACAGGCGCCCGACGAGCGACGGATTGCGGTTCGAGTGCAGGAACTGAAGGAAGTGCCCGGGCCAGACCTCGTGGACCGACGTGAAAAGGAGGTCCGCCTGCCCGGGCAGGTAATCGCGCTGTTCGGCAGGCGTCCAGAACGGATCGGGCGGCGCGATGTAATAGGTCGCTGGCAACTTCTTCTCGTACGGGCCTGGAATGTCGACGTACGCGAAATTGGCGCGATTGTAGGGCGGCGCCTCGTCGACGTTCGCTTCCTCGGGGCCGGGGATCGTGGCGACCCCCGCATCCTGGACGAATGTTTTGACGATCGCGAGCTGCGCGCGGGCACCCTCGACGACGCCGCCCCTGGGCTTGTTCGCGTTCATGCGCGCGATGCACGCCTGGATGGTCGCGCCGGGCGCAAACTTCGCGCACGCCTCGCGAAGCGCCTGCTGGTTGCGCGCCAGGTCGGCCCGGCCCGCCGCCTCGAGCTCGGCGAGCGAAGTGGTCACCCCCTCGGTCATCTGCAACATCCGGGCGAACCGGTCGGCGCCGAGGGCGAAGCTGCCGGTGGCGGTGGCGCGCTGCGACTCCAGCCAGCCGGCCAGGTCGCGCATTGCGTGTGCCGCCGCGGCGTTGGCGTCGCGGAGCTCCTGCTGGAGCGCCGCGTCCTGCACGCCGGCGAAGATTCCGGGCACGTCGGACTGGTAGAAGTCGGCGAGGCCGCGGAAGGCCGAGACGCCCCGCTCGAGGAGCGGCCGGGCGAGCGGCATCCGCAGGTTCGACCGGATCTGCGCCGCCGCCTGCGGGACGGCGCGCGCGTACGCGGTGTAGGCGCGCATCCGCGTCTCGAGCGGCGCGTAGTTGCGCGTCAGGTACGGCGCGGGATCGAGATTGTCGACCATCCAGTCGAGATACCAGGCGGGGTTCACGAACGGCGCCTCGGCCACTTCCAGCCAGAAGAGATCGCGATCGAACCGCGCCACGAGGTAGTCGCGCTCGAAGCGCTCCGCCTCCGTCAACGTGCGGTCCGGCACGGCGGTGGCGCGGTCGCGCGCGGCATGCAGCCGCCGGATTTCCGCGGCGATTCCCGCCGCGCTCCAGTCGGGCAGACGGCCGTCGAACTCGTGGCGGCCGGCGACTACGGCAAACGCCGGATGGGCGGCGAGGTACTCCTCGATGAGCCCGTTGCGCACCGTGGCCCAGTTCGTGCCGGATTCAGCAGGCACGGCGGCATTCTCGGATGTCCGTCCGCACGCTTGCAAGACGAGCGGGATCAGGCACAAGACAACGGCAGCCGCACGGATGCTCATCGGCGTTTCCTCGCGACGGGAGTCTTCGTACGAGTCGAGTGCGTGGAACGACGGGAGCGACCCGTACGATCCGAACGCATCTGAATCGCCCGCGCGATGATTTTCTCGAAGAGCGCGCCGGCCTCGCCGCTTTGCGCCGGGCGATGGGAGATCCAGATCTCGGGATTCTCCTGCGCAAGGATGTCGGCGAAGTCGCCCTGGCTCTTGACGCTGAGCGGCGCGAACTCCGCGATGTCGACGGGTCCGGCCCACTCGTCCCGGTGCTTGATCAGCAGCCACGAGCGGTCCGCCCCGCCCGCGGCCCAGCGGGCGCCCTTGGTGCGCACCAGGACCCACGATCCCTTGAGCTTGTAGCCGTCCAGCGTGAACTTCAGGTCCCCCTTCTTCAGCGCCGCGTCCACATCGTCCACCTCGGGCGTCCACGTTCCGCGATCCCAGAGCATGACGATCCCCGCGCCGTAGCCGGAGGGAATCACACCCTCGAAGTCGCCGTACTCGAGCGGATGATCCTCCACGTGCATGGCGAGACGCTTGACTGAGGGATCCAACGAGGGCCCCTTCGGCACCGCCCACGAGAGCAGCACGCCGTTGTGCTCGAGCCGGAAGTCGTAGTGCAGGTGGCTGGCGAGATGCTTCTGCACGCAGAAAACGGGCGTCTGCCGCCCCTTGCGCGAGCGGCGCACCACACCGGCTGGTTCCGGCGACCTGCTGAAATCGCGCTTCCGCTTGTATTCCTCGAGGGCCACCGGCTTACCGCGCCGTTTCCGTCAGCCTTCTCATCGGCCGCGCGAACAGCAGCAGGAGCACGCCGGCGCCGATGCCGAAGGCGGCCACCGACCCGAAGAGGCTCGGCAGCGTCATCGCTTCGTACAATGCCGCCAGACGCCCCCCAATGTAGTTGCCGACCGCGCTCGCCAGGAACCAGACGCCCATGATCAGCCCGCCGATCCGCACGGGCGCCAGCTTGCTCATTGCACTGAGGCCGACCGGACTCAACGCGAGCTCGCCGCACGTATGGAGGAAGTACACGATCACGAGCCACATCGGGCTCACCAGAACGCCGCGCTCGGCGAGCACGGCGCCGCCGACCAACACCGCGAACCCGATGCCCACCAGCATCAGGCCCATCCCGAATTTTGCCGGGCTCGACGGCTCTGCGCCACGGCGCGCCAGCCACACCCACAGCCAGGCGAACACGGGCGCCAGTCCGATGATGAACAGGGAGTTCAGCGACTGGTACCAGGTACTCGGAAACTGATACCCCAGAATCGAACTGTTGGTGTTCCGATCCGCAAACAGATTGAGTGTGGAGCCGGCCTGCTCGAACTGCGACCAGAAGAGCGCCGCTGCCAGGAACAGCACGCCGATGACGTAGAGCTGCTTCCGTTCAGCCGGGGTCCAGCCGGAACCCAGATAGAGCCATCCGAAGAAGGCGACCGTCAGGCCGAGCAGAAAATATCCCGCGGCATCCGCGACCTGTGTGGCCGTGATCGGAAGGACACCCGAGTAGGCGCCGACACCGATGACGACGATGGTGCCGGCGCTCAGGAAAGTCCACCGAAGCGCCCCGCGTCGCTGACGAGCACGCTCTTCAGGCGATCCTGCGCTGGCCGGGTCGCGTCCCGCGTCTCCCAGATATTTCCGACCCAGCGTGTACTGGACGAGGCCGAGGATCATGCCGACGCCGCCCGCCGCAAATCCGAGGTGCCAGTCGACGCGCTGACCCAGATAGCCGCAGACGAGCGGCGCCAACAAGGCGCCGATGTTGATGCCCATGTAGAAAATCGAATACCCCGCGTCCCGTCGTGCATCGTCCGCCGAATAGAGCCGCCCGACAATCACGCTCACATTGCCCTTGAGGAGACCAGTCCCCACGACGATGAGGAAGAGACCGAGATAGAACGTGGAGAGCGAGGGAATCGCGAGGCTAAACTGGCCGGCGGCGATCAGGAGGCCGCCGGCCAGGACGGCGCGCTGCGGCCCGATCAGGCGGTCGGCGATCCATCCGCCTGGCAGCGTGGTCATGTACACCATCGACGTGTAGAGGCCGTAAATCGCACCGGCGGTAGCGGTGTCGAATCCCAGCCCGCCCGTGGCGGGCGCCGCAGTCATGAACAGAATGAGAAGCGCGCGCATACCGTAATAGCTGAATCGCTCCCACATCTCAGTGAAGAAGAGCGTCGACAGGCCCCGCGGATGGCCGAAGAAGGCCGTATCGAATGTGCGCGATTGCTCGGCCTCGACGACCCGCCTGGCAGTGGCTGTGCTCGGATTCACGGAGTCGGTCCCTCCAGCGACAATCCGCCTTCGCGCAGCACGCTACAGCGGATGAAGCAAGAATAGCCCCTTTTCATACAATGAGGGGCGTGCGGGCGCTGCTCATCTCGACGTACGACCTCGGCCGGCAGCCGTTCGGGTTGGCGTCGCCGGCCGCGTGGCTGCGGAAGAGCGGGGTCGAGGTGGATTGCGTCGACACCTCCCGCGATCCGCTGGACGACGGCCGGATTGCCGCCGCGTCGCTCGTCGCCTTTTACCTCCCGATGCACACGGCCACGCGACTGGCGGTGCCGCTCATCGACCGCGTCTGCCGCGTCAACCCATCGGCGCGGCTGTGCGCGTACGGGCTGTACGCGCCGCTCAATGCGCACTGGCTCCGCGCCCGCGGGGTGACGGACATCATCGGGCCGGAAGCGGAAGCGGAGCTGGTGGACATCGCGACCTCCCGACTCCCAACTTCCAACTCCCAAGGTCCAGAGCCCAAAGCCCATGGCCCAGAGCCCAAAGCCCGAAGCCTGCCTCGGCTGCAGTTCGTCCAGCCGGATCGCGCGGGGCTGCCGCCGCCGGCGCGCTATGCCTCGCTGCGAATGCCCGACGGTACCCGGCGCACGATCGGCAGCACCGATGCGTCGCGCGGCTGCAAGCACCTCTGCCGACATTGCCCGATCGTGCCGGTGTACCGCGGCCGGTTCCGTATCGTCCCGATCGACGTCGTGATCGCCGATATCCGGGCGCAGGTCGCCTCCGGCGCCGAGCACATCTCGTTCGGCGATCCCGATTTTCTCAACGGCCCGACGCACGCGCGTCGGCTCGTGGAGCGGATCGCCCGCGAGTTCCCGGGCCTGTCGTACGACGTGACGGTCAAGATCGAGCACCTGCTGCGGCATGCGGAGATGATTCCTGTGCTGCGGGACACCGGGTGTGTGTTCGTCACGAGCGCCGTCGAGTCGATCGACGATGTCGTGCTCGACAGGCTGCGCAAGGGTCACACTCGCGCCGATTTCATCCGGGCGGTGGCTCTGTGCAGGGACGCGGGCCTGACGCTGGCCCCGACGTTCATCCCGTTCACCCCCTGGACGACGCCGGACGGCTATGTCGAGCTGCTGGATCTGCTGGACGGCCTGGCCCTTGTGGAGCACGTGGCGCCCATCCAGCTGGGGATCCGGCTGCTCATCACGGCTGAATCTCCGCTGCTCGAGCTCCTGGACATCCGCCGGCGCGTCACCGAGTTCGATCACGCCTCGCTCACCTGGCCGTGGCGTCACGAGGATCCGCGGGTCGACGCCCTGCAGGAGCAGGTGATGCAGATCGTCCGCGCGGGAGCCACCCGGCCGCGTGCGGAGGTGTTCTCGGCGATTGCGACGCTCGCACGTGCGCAGGGCGGGTTCCCGCCGGCCGCCGTGCGTACCCCCGCCGGCGCGGCCGTCCCGTACATCAGCGAGCCGTGGTACTGCTGCGCGGAGCCCATGGAGCAATTCTGAAAGTGAAGAAGTGGAAAAGTGGAAAGGTGGAAAATAAGTCGGAAGTTCAGAAGTGAGCACGTTGGAAAGTAAGCGCGTCTTGCTGCTCGCGACGACCACCGGCTATCAGATTCGCTCGTTCGGCAACGCGGCAGAAAAGCTGGGCGTGCGGCTGATCTTTGCGAGCGACCGGTGTGAACTTCTCGAGGATCCCTGGTGGGATCAGGCGATCCCGGTCAGGTTCCATGAGGAGGCGCGTTCGGTCGAGGCGGTGGTTCGCGCCTGCGGAGGCGCGGCGCCCGACGGCATCGTGGCCGTGGGCGACCGTCCGGTGGTGCTTGCGGCGCACCTGGCGCGCGCGTTCGGCCTGCCGGGGCATCCGCCGGCCGCAGCGTCTGCCAGCCGCAACAAGCTGCTCACGCGCCGCGCGCTGCACGCGGCCGGGCTGCCGACACCGTGGTTCGAATCGGTGCCGATTGACGGCGATATCGACGCGCTGGCCCGCCGCATCCGGTATCCCGCGGTCGTGAAGCCGCTGGCACTGTCGGGCAGCCGCGGCGTCATGCGCGTCGACAACGCGGCTGATTGCGTCTCCGCCTTGAACCGGCTGCGTACGCTGCTTGAGGCGGCTGACGTGCGTGTCGAACGGGACGCGGCGCATCACGAGGCGCTCGTCGAGGGGTTCATTCCCGGGGTCGAGTACGCGGTCGAGGGACTGCTTGATCGCGGCACGTTCCGGCCGCTGGCGATCTTCGACAAACCGGATCCGCTCGACGGCCCGTTGTTCGAGGAAACGATCTACCTGACACCGTCGAGCGCGTCACGCGAGATCCAGCAGCGGATCGTAGCGGCGGTGGCCGCCGGCGCCCACGCGATCGGGCTGCATCATGGGCCGGTGCACGCCGAGTGCCGCATCGACGCATCGACAGTGTATGTGCTGGAGATCGCCGCCCGGCCCATCGGCGGCCTCTGCTCGCGGGCCCTGCGGTTTCAGCAGTTCAGTGTAGGGGCCGACCTTAAGGTCGGCCCCTACATTGGGCCGAGGCAGGTTTCCCTCGAGGAGCTGCTGCTGCGGCACGCCACCGGCGAGGACGTCTCGGGCTGCGTGCGCGAGGCGGAGGCGTCGGGCGTGATGATGATTCCCATCCCGCGACGCGGCATCTTCCGTCGCGTGGAGGGGCTGGACGAGGCACGCGCGGTGCCGGGCGTCGAGGACGTGCGGATGACGGCGAAACCGGACGCGCCGATCGTCCCGCTGCCCGAAGCGAGAAGCTATCTCGGCTTCATCTTTGCGCGCGGCGGCGAGCCTGCCGCGGTCGAGCGCGCGCTTCGGGCCGCGCACGCCCGCCTTCGCTTCGTGATCGACCGCGAGGTAGAGCTGATCACCCCTTCGCCTGCTGCGGCACGTAGCCCGGCGGCAGCGCCGCGCCCTCACCGAAAAAGAAATCCTCCATATGGCGCGCAATGAGCTCCTGCGCTTCCTTCTGCCAGGGCATCAGGCGGTATTCGTTCAGGATCATCTTCTGGCGCTCTTCCCACAGCTTCCAGGCCTGCGCCGAGACGTTTTCATAGATCCGCTGGCCCAGTTCGCCGGGCCAGGGCAGGGCGTCGAGCCCGGGCAGCTCTTTCTGGAACTTCACGCACCGGACGACCCGGCCGCTTTGATTGCCTGCCGGCGCGGTGTCCTTGGTCGGAGTCGGAGCGCATTCGTCCATACGGTGATGGTAACCCGCTTTGGCAGTAGGCAGTAGGCAGTAGGCACTAGGCAGTAGGCAGTAGGCAGTAGGCCGACCGCGCACGAACTGAACGCCCTGCCTACTGCCTACTGCCCTCTGCCTACTGGTTGTCCGTAGTTGATTCAGATTGCAACCTCAACTGTAAGGTTCTGCGTCAGCGCATACATGGGTCGCCGCCGCGCGCTCGTGTCCACAGGTGGCTGAATCCGGACTGGTTACGCGTCCCCCGCGTGTTTTGTCGGGCTCGGCACATGCTTTGAACCCCGCGCACCCGTTGCCCGGCTGACCCCCGGCGGGGCGGGGTATTGAGATACAGGAGGATGCCGTGGAGGGAGTGCGCAAGGAACGTCGTGGATTTGCGTCGATGTCACCAGACAAGCAGCGCGAGATTGCCAGCAAAGGGGGGCGTGCGGCGCACGAAAAAGGAACGGCGCACGAATGGACGCCGGACGAAGCGCGCGCGGCCGGCCGCAAGGGCGGTCAAATCAGTCGCGGAGGCCGCGGGCGCCTCGTTCCCCCCGTCGCGCCGTTCGATGCCAGCGCTCTTGGGACGGCCCATGCTGCCGGCATGGACCGGGCCGCGTCGACCCGCGACTGATCGCTCCGACGCAGCACGTTTTGATCGGATGACAAGAGTCGTTGTGCACGTGCGTACACTCTGCTGCGCGCTGGTCGTCCTGATGGCCGCGGCCGCCGCCGCGGCCCAGACACCCGCCGCGCAGACGCCCCCCTCGAGTACCAGCACCCAGACAGCAATCACCCAGGACGAAGTCGTACTCCAAGGTGACACCACGCCGCGTCGGGCGCTGCCGACCTTCTTCGGAGACACGGGCTTCTGGTTCGTGCCGACCGCCAAGACGATGCCGTCGCGGCGCTGGTCGTTCAGCGCCTTCCGCGCGAATTTCGATCGGCGGCAGGGACTGACCGACATCAACCAGATCGGTCTCACGAGCGCCTTCGGCGTGACCGATCGCCTCGAGCTCTTCGGGTCGTGGCGTACGGTGCGCATCGACCGCGACGTCCGGCCGACGTTCGTGCCGACAGAGCCGGTGTTCGGTGGTGTGTCGCAGGAGTACCCGTATATCCGCCGGGGCTGGTCCAAGACGCTGGGTGGTCCGCTCATCGTCGGCGGCAAGTTCAACCTCATCTCCCAGTCGCGAGGGGATGCGATGAGCCTCGCCCCGCGCGTCATGGTGAAGTTCCCAAGTGGGTCGACGTGGGCGAGCACCAACGACTGGGATGGACACTTCGATCTCGTGGCGAGCCGCGAGTTCGGCGGCCAGGTCGAGCTGTCGGCCGTCGCGGGGGCGGTGCTGCGCGGCGACCCGGAGGAGTTCCGCGTCTCCGACGGCGTCACCTGGGGATTTGGCGCCGCCTTCCCGACGCGGATGCCGATCCGGGCGCTCGTCGAATGGCAGGGCGAGTTCGTCATCAAGGACAACACGCGGATCATCAACCCGCCGTACGTAGCCGAGGACGGCAGCATCGCGCCGCTCCTCAGTCCGATCTCCGACCCGACGAGCGTGAAGGTCGGCGGCGTCTGGCAGGCGCCAAACGGCTTTTTCGTGCACGCCGGGCTGAACTACAGCTTCGGGACCGAAGGGCGCCGGGTCGGCGGCGTCGACTTCGATCACAACTCGGTCGGGTTCGACATCCGCGTCGGCTGGCATCGGGGTGTGACGCCGCCGCGCGAGCGCGTGCGGGTCATCAAGGAGACGACGACGGTCACGCAGCAGGTCGCGGCGCCCGCGCCGCCGCCGGCCCCGGCACCGCCGCCGAATCGCGGGCCGACGGTGACCGTCAGCTGCAACCCGTGCACGGTGGAGCCGGGCCGGACCTCGAACCTCACCGCCAGCGGAACCGATCCCGACGGTGATCCGCTCACGTACCGGTGGACGGCGCCGCAGGGGACGTTCAACAACCCGAACGCGCCGAACACGGTCTGGACCGCGCCGAACCAGGAGGGGAGCGTACCGGTAACCGTCACCGCGCAGGACAATCGGGGCGGATCGTCCACCGGCAGCACGACCATTCAGGTGGTGCGCCGCGAGACGATCACGTTCGAGGACGTGCACTTCGACTTCGACCGGTACAACCTCCGGCCGGATGCGCTGAAGATCCTCGACGACGCCGTCGCGAAGCTGCAGGCGAACCCGGATCTGAACGTCACGATCGAGGGGCACTGCGACAGCATCGGCACGATCGAATACAACCTCGCGCTCGGCGAGCGGCGCGCCAACGCGGTCCGCGACTACCTCGTGAACCGCGGCCTCGCGGCGACGCGGCTGCGGACCGTCAGCTACGGCGAAGAGCGGCCGGTCGCCGACAACGGCACCGCCGCGGGGCGCGCCATGAACCGCCGGGCGCACCTGGCGGTCATCATCTAGCGTCTGACCCGTTCGATTGCGGAGGCGCTCGAAGCTGGACGAGTTTGAGATCCAGGCCGAAGGAGAACGCGGGCTCGGGCCCACGGTGAGCATCGGCGAGCAGGTGGGCGAGCGGCTCTTCTTCCGGATTCGCCAGGGATTCGGCGCCGAGGAGGCCACCGAGTTCATCCTCGAGGACCAGATCGCGGAGTTCCTGCGGCTGCAGGGCGCCGTCGCGGAGACGACCGGCGGCACGCAGCGCGTCACGTTCCGCCGCGTCGAGCGCGGGGGGCTCGATCTGATTTTCTTTTTCAGTTATTGATCCCGGAACACCGAGACACCGAGATTCTTCTAAATCGTCTTCCTCGGTGCCTCTGTGCCTCGGTTCTCGGCGACCTTCTCCACCTGCACGCGCGCGTCGTTGAAACACGCGCCGCCGCCGAAGTCGGTCAGCGTGTCGGGACAAAGCGCGTTGGCGGTGTAGCCGTTGGCCGTATGCTTCCGCCACAGCCCTTTCGGGAGCGCGACCGTGCCGGGCCGGATCCACGTACCGATCGTCACGTTGCAACGCACCTCGCCGAGCGTGTTGAACACGCGCACGGCGTCCCGGTCCTTCAGACCGCGCGCCGTCGCATCGTCGGGATGCATCAGGAGGCGGACCTCGGGACGCGGGAGTTCCGCGAGCGTCGAGCTGATGCTGCGCTCGCTCGCCGGCGTGACCAGTGCCAGCGGAAAGTCGGCCGTCGCCGGGTCGGGTTGATAGCCGTAGAGGCCGGCCGGCGCCTCGGCGTCGAGCGCCTCGGGAAAGAGGTCCACCTTGCGGTCCGGCGTCAGCGGCCAGACGTCGCCGAACTGAATCGGGCGTCCCCCGTGCGGCGGCGTCGCGGCGCCGCGGTCGCGCAGCTCGGTGGCGATCGGCTCCGGCAGCCGCGCCAGCACGTCGAGCATCTCTTCGAGCTCGCCCGTCGGATCCCCGTCTTGCCACAGGCCGACCCGCTGCAGCAGCTCTCCGAACACCTCCGCGTTGGATCGCGCCTCGCCGGCCGCCTCGACGACCGGCTTGCCGAGCCGCAGGCTGATCGGACCGTAGCTCCGGGCGATCTCGTACCCCTCCAGAAACGTCGTCGCCGGCAGCACCACGTCGGCGTACCGCGCCGTATCGGTCATCACCTGCTCGAACACGACGGTGAAGAGGTCCTCGCGCGCCAGCCCTGCGAGGACCTTGCGCTGGTTGGGCGTCGTGGCCGCGGCGTTGCTGTTGTAGACGAACAACACCTTGATCGGCGGATTGCCGCCCTCGAGCGCGCGCCCGAGCTGATTCATATTGACGAGCCGCGTCGCGGGCTCCTTGCTGCCAATCCAGCTGCGCGTGATGCCCCAGGACGCCGAGTTGCTCATGGTGTAGCCGCCGCCGCGGACGCCGAACTTGCCGGCCACGGCCGGGAGCGCCAGGATCGCCATCGACGCGCTGCCGCCGTTGCGGTTGCGCTCCTGGCCCCACCCGCAGCGAATCAGGGCCGGACTGGCGGCGGCATACGCCTCGGTGGCCGCCCGCAGCGCGCCGGCGTCGATGCCCGCCTCGGCGGCGGCGCGTTCGAACGTCCACGGCCGCGCGCGCTCGCGCAGCCGCTCGGCGCCGCGCGTGTGGGCGGCAAGAAACGCCGAATCCGCGTGCCCTTCTTCGAAGAGATACCGATGCATCGCCAGGGCGACGGGCAGATCCGTGCCTGGGCGAACCGGGAGATGAATGTCGGCCTGGCGGGCGAGCGGCGTCGTCCGCGGATCGACGACGATCAGGCGCGCGCCGCGGCGCTGCGCCGCGCGGATGTACGGGACGAGATGAATCCCCGAAGTCGACGGGTTGGCGCCCCAGACGATGATGAGCCGCGCCTCGGGGAAGTCCTCGTAGCCGACCGACGGCATCTTCCCGTAGAGCGCCGTGTTGGCGGCGCCGGTCGGCGCCGCGCATACCGTGCGTGCCAGCCGCGACGCACCAATCCGGCGGAACAGCATCGCATCGCCCGTGTCCTGCGTGAGGAGGCCGTTGGAGCCGCCGTATGAGTAGGGGAGGATCGACTCGCCGCCCCACCGTTCGCGCGCCTCGAGCATGCGGTCGGCGACGAGCTCCAGCGCCTCTTCCCACGAGACGCGCTTAAAGCTCCCCGCGCCCTTCGGCCCCTTGCGTGCGGCGGGATACAGCAGGCGATCGACGCCGTACAGCCGCTCCGGAAACCGCCGCACCTTGGCACAGATGTAGCCGTCCGTCACCGGATTCGCGGTCGAGCCGTCAATAGCGGTAATCCGCCCATCCTGCACGTCCACGTCGAGGCTGCACGAGTCGGGGCAGTCGAGCGGGCAGACGGTCGAGACGGTGTGCTCGACGGCAAAGGTGGTTGCGGTTTTCATCCCCGTGCGCCAGTGTACTGCAGGTGGAACCGCCGGCGGGACCGCACGTCGTCATCATCGGCGCGGGATTCGGCGGACTCAACGCGGCAAAGGCGCTGCGGCGCCACCTGGTTCGCGTCACGCTGCTCGACCGGCACAACTACCACCTCTTCCAGCCGCTCCTCTACCAGGTGGCGACCGCCACGCTGTCGCCGGGCGACGTCGCCTCGCCGATCCGCTGGATCCTCAGACGCGCGCCGAACGTGCGCGTGCTCCTGGGCGAGGTCGTATCGATCGATGCGAGGGGCCGGCGCGTCCTGCTCGAGGACGGGAGCCTCGTCGACTACGACTTTCTGATCGTGGCGACCGGATCGAGCCACACGTACTTCGGAAACGACGCGTGGATGCCGTTCGCGCCCGGCCTGAAGACGCTCGAGGATGCCCTGGAGATTCGGCGGCGGATCCTGCTGGCGTTCGAGCGCGCGGAGCGCGAGATGGACCCGGCCCGGCGGCAGGAGCTGCTGACGTTCGTGCTGGTCGGCGGCGGACCGACCGGCGTGGAGCTGGCGGGCACGCTCGCGGAGATCGCCCGCCAGACGCTGCGCCACGAGTTCCGGTCGATCGATCCGCGCCGCGCGCGCATAGTCCTGGTGGAAGGGGGTCCCACCGTCCTGCCGTCGTTTCCCGGGAAGCTGCGAGACGCGGCGCGCTCGGCCCTGCGCCGGCTCGGAGTCGAGGTGCGCGAGGGGACGGCCGTCACGGGAATCGGCGAGCACGGCGTGATGCTTGGGCCGGAGCGCCTGGCTGCCGGTACGGTCCTGTGGACCGCGGGCGTCGCGGCGTCGCCGCTCGTCAGGACGCTCGGCGCGCCGCTCGATCGCGCCGGACGCGTGCTGGTCGCGCCGGACTTGTCCGTTCCCGGCCGTCCGGAGGTCTTCGTCATCGGCGACGCGGCCGCGGTGTTCGACCGCCGCGGACGGCCGCTGCCCGGTGTGGCACCGGTGGCCATTCAGCAGGCCCGGCACGCCGCGCGCGCCATCCTGAACCGGCTGCGGGGCCGGCCGGGCGCGGCGTTCGTCTACCGCGACAAAGGCAACCTCGCCATCGTCGGGCGCGGCGCCGCAATTGCCGATCTCGGCTGGGTCCGATTCTCCGGCGTCCTCGCCTGGCTGTTCTGGCTCTTCCTGCACATCGTCGAGCTCATCGGCTTCCGCAACCGGTTCGTGGTCCTCGTCCAGTGGGCCGTGGCGTACGTGACTTTTCAGCGGAGCGTGCGGCTCATCACCAGTAGAGGTCAAGGTCGATGAGGACGCGAACGTCGTCCACCTGCAGGGAACGGTCGAGACGATGCGGTTCTCAATTTTGCACCGCCATAGGATTTACGGTTTCGATCACGATTCTGCGTGGTGCATTCCTGAACACGCTGACTTTTCGGCCGGTTGCAGCCCTTCTCGTCCTCCGGAAGCGGGCATTCCGTTTGCCCTGCACGGGGTCGGAACAGACCGACTAACGAAGGAGGACATGAATGCCTTCGAAGCAATCCAGCCGCATTCCGGCGCGGTGGAGGAAACCAATCCTGGCGCTTGCAGTGGTCTGTCTTGCTGCAGCGGCGATGCTGATAGCGTCTCGCCAGCCGTCGCCGGCGGAGGACCAGCCGCGAGTGGAGACTGCAATCGTAGCGGCCCGGTCGCAGGAGCCCGCGGTGGCGCAGCCGACGGCGAGCGGCACCCAGGCCGCGGCGCGGCCTGAGGCGAGAAGGCCGGCGGCGTCGCGCACCCGCGCTGCCGCCGAGCCGGCGAGACCGGTCCGCACCGAGACTACGACCGCCGCCAAGGTTGCGGCGCCCGCCCCGGCGACAAACGGATCGACGGCGGATCTGGTGTCCAGATCTGCGGCGGGCGAGTCGACTGCGCGCGCGCCCAGAGTGGAAGCGGCGCCCAGCGCGGCGGCGCAGGACGAAGCCGCCACGATCACCGGCTGCCTCGAGTTCGACGATGACAAGTTCCGGCTGAAGGACACGGAAGGGGAGAACGCGCCCAAGTCGCGGAGCTGGCGGTCGGGATTCCTCAGACGGAGCAACGCGAGGATCGACGTCATCGATGAGGCGAACCGGCTGCAGCTCTCGACGCACGTCGGCCACCGCGTGACCCTCACGGGCACGCTGGTCGAACGCGAGACGCAGGCGCGCTCGCTGCAGATGGTCGCCGAAGCCTGCGAGGACTAGACCATTCGAGTCGTTCGGATCGTTCGGGCGTTCGGATCGTTCAGTTCGGAAGACGGTTCGACTCTCTCGAACGATCCGAAATGGGTCCGGCTGCCGCCGGACACTACGTACGCCTGGGCGAATAGTGGCCGGCGACGTAGTTGTCGACGAGCGCCCGGAAGCCTTCCGCCAGCTCGTCGTACGTGCCGCGCAGCGTGGTGAAGTGCTCGCCGTCGATGTAGACGGGGCAGTTGGGGGCCTCGCCGGTGCCGGGCAGGCTGATGCCGATGTTCGCCGCGCGTGACTCGCCGGGGCCGTTGACGACGCAGCCCATGACGGCGAGGGTGAGCGTCTCGACGCCCTCGTACTGCTGCTTCCACTCTGGCATCCGCGCACGGATGTACTCCTGCGTGCGCTCGGCGAGCTCCTGGAACGTGGTGCTCGTCGTACGGCCGCAGCCGGGGCATGCCGTCACGCTGGGGGAAAACGAGCGCAGTCCGAGCGCCTGCAGCAGCTCGCACGCCGCGTAGACCTCCTCGCGGCGATCGCCGCCGGGGCGCGGCGTCAGCGACACGCGAATCGTGTCGCCGATCCCTTCGCTGAGCAGGATGCCCATTGCGGACGCCGACCAGACCAGCCCCTTCACGCCCATGCCGGCTTCGGTAAGGCCCAGGTGGAGCGGCTGGTCCGTCTTGCGCGCGAGGTCGCGGTAGATCGCAATCAGATCGCGCGGGCGCGACACCTTACAGGAAATGATGATCTGGTCGTTGTGCAGGCCGGTCTCGAGCGCGAGATCCGTCGACTCGAGCGCCGAGATCACCATGCACTCGTTCAGAACTTCCTCCGAGCTGCGGCCGAGGTTGCGCGCGGTGTTCTCCTCCATCTTGGCCGTGACGAGCTCCTGATTGAGCGAGCCGCCATTGACCCCGATGCGCACCGGCTTGTTGTGGTGGATGGCCACCGTGCAGATGGTGGCGAACCGCTCGTCGCGCCGCGCGCCGGTGCCGACGTTCCCGGGATTGATGCGGTACTTGTCGAGCGCCGCCGCGCAGGCCGGGTACCGCGTCAGCAGCAGGTGCCCGTTGTAATGGAAGTCGCCGATGAGCGGCGCCGTGCAGCCGGCGTCGAGCATCCGCTGCTTGATCTCGGGCACCGCCGCCGCCGCTTCAGGCACGTTCACGGTGACGCGGACGAGCTCCGATCCGGCCTCCGCCAGCTCGACGCACTGGCGGGCGGTGGCCGCCGCATCCGCCGTGTCGGTCAACGTCATCGACTGCACGGCGACCGGTGCGCCGCCGCCGATCTGCAGGTGCCCCACGCGCACGCCCACCGTCCGATGCAGCTTGACGATGCTCATTCGATCCATGATACACACGAACATCTCGTCTTCGGCGAAGCGGATGGTCGGCTCGACCCGCCCGAGACGGTGGCGCGCCGGATGCGCGCGTGGCGCGACGAGCTGGGCGCGGCCGCGCTCCACTGGCGCGCGCCGCGCGCGCGCATCCCGGGCCGGTTTTTCGCCGGCCGCGGCTATCGTCATCCGTCGCTCACCGCCGCCAGAATTCTCGATTGGGACGACTTCGCCCGCGTGCCAGACCTGGCGCACGACGCCGGCCTCGAGGCGTGGCTGTATGTGACGCTCTTCGACGAGGGCTGGCCGCTCCCGCCGCCCTACGTCCGCGCCGTCAGCTACCACAACGCGATGCACGGGCAGCACGTCGCCTGGCAGAGCGAGCTGACGCGCGCGCATCCCGAATGGGTGGTCGTGGATCGGTCCGGGCGGCGGCGTCAGTGGGGCGTTGTCTCGTGTGCGTATCCGGAGGCGCGGAGGGCATTCGTCGCACGCTGGATCGCCCTCATTGCGCCGACGCGGTTCGACGGGCTCTTCGTCTGTCTTCGCTCGCAGTCGCGCCCGGCCGCCCATGCGGACGAGTTCGGGTACAACGAGCCGGTCCGCGTCGCGTTTCGGGCCCGGCACGGCGTCGACCCGGCCACGAGCGACTTCGACCGGCAGGCGTGGCGCGACGTGTGCGGCGAGTACCTCACGACGCTGCTCGTCGAGCTGCGCGACGCGCTGGCGGCCCGGCACCGGCGGCTGGGGATCGGCGTCGCGCGCGGCGACGTGCTCGGCCCCCCGCTCGGCAACCAGACGCTACCCTGGCGCAAGTGGGTGCGCCGCGGTCTCATCGACCAGCTCGTCGTCGACCAGAACTCCTCGCAGTGCCCGTCGATGTGGCACCAGCTCTGGCCGATGCACCGTGGCACCGGGTACGTCCAGAACTATCTCGACGGAACCGGCCTGCCGCCGTTGTCGGCGCACCTGCGCGACGGCTATGGGCCGTGCGTCGCCGGTACGGCCACCCGGCTGTACGTCGCGCGCCAGTGGCACGAGCGCTGCGCCGAGACCGAGCGCGAGCTGCGCGCCATTCCCGGCGTGGCAGGCCTCGTCTTCAGCTCGTTCCGCCACGACAATCCAACCGCAATCCAACGGAGCGACTGGACGGCTGGACGGATTTCTAAGATCGATAGCGGCCGAGCCGCGCGGTGAGGATCGCCTTGAGGTCGGCTTCCGACCGCGTGCCGGTGAGGTCGAGGTCCGATTCGCTGAGCGCGTCGATGAGCGCGCGGATGACGTTTGCGCGGCTGATGGCGACGCCGCTATGAGCGCGGATGTCCGCGGCGAGCCGGTCGAGAAACACGATCTGCCGGTCGAACAGCACGACGGTGACCTTCCTCCAGTGCTCGGTGTGCGTCGGCCGCCGGCCGCGTCGCTTCTGTTTGCTGGTGTCGCTGCTCTCGACGCGCGGGAGGAAGATTCCTTCGCCGCTCTTCCCAATCCGTCGGGGTTTCGCCGGGGTTCGTCGCATCGCCATGCCAGACCTCTATCGGGTTCTCGTGCGGATGTCCTTCGGTTAGGGCGTGATTGGACCGCTATACGGCTCCAAACGAGAATCTTGTACCCGCTGTGACAAGCCGTATAGCGGTCCTAGGCGCGCGCAGCGCGCCAAAGAGATACTGGCCAACCAGCCAAGGGCGAGACCCTGCAGTCATCGGGATATCAGGGGCGAGCCCTTGGCTGGTTGCCGACGGCCGAGCGCCCACGATCCTACGGCACGTGGCGACGGCGTCGCAACACGATCTCACAGCATCCCGACCGCCCGGACGATGAACCGGTCGGGGGCGGAACCGAGGTAGGTGAACGGGTAGCAGGTGACGAGCGTGAGGGTGGCTGCGCGCGTCGGGTTGAGCACCCAGGTGTCCTTCGGCGACACGACGCGCGTGTCCTGGACGCGGAAACGAAACGTGCCGTGCGGCGAGACGATCCGAATCTCGTCGCGCGCCTGGATGTTTTCGAGCCGGCGGAAGAAGGTGTCGCGATGGCCCGCGAGGCCGATGTTGCCGGCGTCGCCGGGCCGCGGTTCCCGGAATATGGCCGACAGCTAGCCTCAGGGTGCGCGCGTCGCTGCCGGCGCGGATCACCGCCGAGACCCCGAGACGCGGGATTTCAATGCGGCCAAGCGTCGAGCCGGGGACCGGCGGCGGCAGGCGGCGTGGAGAAGGGGCGGGGGGCGCGCTGGCGAGGATCGCGTCGAGCTCACGATTCTCCATTGCCTGATAGAGCTGCGTCTCGACTGACACGTATACGTAGTACGCGATCAGCGCCAGCCCGATCACGAGCAGCACGCGCTCGAGCCATCCCCACACGTCGCGCGATCGCGTCTGCCGCATCACGTCAGTGGGCATGCGCCTCGTATCCCTCGCGGCTCCGCGCCGTCAGCTTCGACCGGCCGGGCGCGCGGACCGTCACCTTGACGCGGCGGTACGCGCCGTCGTGCGCCGCGTTTCGCGGCACGTATCCAATCAGGTAGCCGCGCCGCACGTTTCCCGCAATGTCGTCGAGGCTCTCGACGACCTCCTCGTCGGAATCCGGGAAGTACGCGACACCGCCCGAGGCCTCCGCCAGCCCCCGGAGCACGCGCGGGTTGGCTTCCTGGCCGTTCAGCCGATGCGCGTTCGACACCGTGTAAACGATCGCGTTGTTGCGGCGGACGCGCTCGAGCATCTCGCGCTTGGAATGGCGGCTCGCGTTGTCCTTGCCGTCGGAGAGCACCACGAGCACGCGCTTCTGATGCGTGGCGCGTTCGAGATGGTCGAGCGCCGCGATCACCGCATCGTGAAGCGCGGTCCGGCCGCCGGCGCGGTAGCGGGCGAGGGCGGCGCGCAGCAGCGTCGGGTGGCTGGTGAACGGCACGTCCGGCGGCAGGCCGAACTGCACGTGCTCGTTGAAAAGGATGGTGAACAGCTCGTCTTCCGGGCGGGTGGTGCGGATGAAGGCGTCGCCGCTCGTCAGCACCATGCCGTGCCGCCCGATCATCGAGGAGCTCCCGTCGAGCACCAGGCCGACGGCAACCGGCACCTCGCCGCTGGTGAAGAACGTGATCTCCTGTGGCTCGTCGTCTTCGAAGACCTGGAAGGCCTGCTGCGGCAGGTCAGGCACCGCGTCGGATCGATCGTTGAACACGTTGACGTGCAGGACGACGAGATCCGTGTCGGACTTGAAGGTCTGGGGCGGCCGGGTGGCGGCGGCGGTGATGCAGACGGACGCTGCGAGCAGGAGACCCCCTGCTCGACGCCACATCGCAACCCCCCGCCGCCCGCTGCTCACGGATCAGGCGTACGCTACGGGCGGAACCGGCGGAACGCGGCAGCGCCCGCCAGCGACAACACAGCGATGAGCCCGGCCATGACCAGGGGGCTGGCCGTCTGAGGCAGCTCATCCTGCGCGAATCCGCGCGCGGTCGATTCCTCCTGGACAGTGGAGCCCTGCTGTGCGTCCTGTCGGGCGGTCGCGGTTCCGGTCGTCTCCCGTCCCGTGCCGGGGCCAGTTGCCTGCGCCGTTCCGGTCGTCGCCTGCGGCTCGGGCTCCGCTTCCGGCAGCCCGCTGCCTTCCACCACCCCGATGTCCTCGCGCCGCGTGGCGATTGCGCCCTGCTCCTGTGCCGGCGCGACTCGCAGGTCGGCGGACGCGCGCGCGTCCGCCGTCACCGGACCATCCTCCGTCAAGACCGTGGCGCCGGTGCGCCGGGCGATCCGTATCGCCTGGTCCTTCGGATAGATGAACTCCTTGCCGATCGTCTCGCCGGGATAGAACCAGTACTGCACGGCCGGCGTCGAGCCGGCGCTCGTCTCGCGGAAGGTGACGATCGTCTCGCTCGTCACCTCGCGCCGCTCCACCGGAATGAACAGCCACTGGCCGAGCATCTCCATCTCATCGTGCCTGAGTACCTGGATGACGTTGCGGGTGGCCGTGTCGGCCAGCCTGAAGACATAGGTGCCCGCCTCGAGGCGTATCCCCGGCAGCTCGACGGGCGCGCTGAACGTCATGATTGTGCGATCGCGCGTGTCCGGCTGCTGCGCGCGTGTCTCGGCCGGCACGCCGAGGAACAGCGTCATCGCCGCGGCGGTTGTGATGGCACCGATGCGTGTCATGCCTCTTCCTCCTCAACTGGCGCTGGCTCGGATGGCCGCGTCCGGGGAGATGAAGTGCATTTTGTGTGCCCCCAGCAGCCCGGCTGTCTATCTGGTTATCTGGCGCTGATTCGACCGCGGCGGTCTGTGGTTGAGGTGTGTAAGAGGTTCACCCGGCGGCTATACTGAGACTCGGCCGTGGTCCGCTCGCCGGAGTGGTGAAACTGGCAGACGCGCCGGACTCAAAATCCGGTGGGGTTTACCCCCCGTGTGGGTTCGAGTCCCACCTCCGGCACCAATTTCCTAAGAAACTGGCGCGGTTAGGCGGATTGGGCAGTGGTGGGTTTTTGTTCGTTGGTGGTCATTGTGCCCGAAATTGTGCCCGTCACGGAATTGGCGGCGTCGATTTTCGCGGCGGCCTCACGCAGCGCCCCCGCGTCGACGATCGCATACCGGCGATAGATCGCTTCCGTCTTGTGTCCAACCATCGCCATCGCTGCTGAGCGTGGCACACCCGCGCGTTCCAGGTTGCGAACCGCGGTTCGGCGGAAGTCGTGAGGAATCCGTCCTGGGCAGCCAGCCGCCTTACACGCGGTTTCGAACGCGCTCCTGAAATCACGGATCCGTTTACCGTCCCGATGAAAGACGAAAGGAACGATTCGTCCTTCAGCCTTCAGTCGCTCACGCTCGGCGTCCTGCTCCTTCAGTAGCTGTTCGAGCGCGACGGTGAATGGAAAGCTCCGTCCTTCGCGGTTCTTCGTGGTGCCCGGATCGAGCCGCACGACCCGGCCCTGCCAATCGACCTGACGCCACTGAAGCGAAAGAATCTCGCTCGTGCGCCAGCCAGTGAGGTACGCGAACGTCACGACCGGCTGGAGCGGCGCCCGCAGGTGCTTACAGACAGCTTCGAATTGCGCCGGTTCGAAGAAGCCCGTTCGCGTATTGTTCTCGCGGAGCATGGGAATGTGCGGCTTCGCGTGGAGCTTTCCGGCCTGCACGGCCAGGGTGAACATCCGCTTGAGCGCGGAGAGTTCGCGGTTGATCGTTCCGTTCTTGGCACCGGCTTCCTGGCGCGCCGCCGCGTAGGCGCGAATGTCGGCTGTGCTGATGGAGATGAGCCGCTTCCCTTTGAATACCGGCGCCAAGTGGAGCTTGATCCGGCGCTCCGTGTCATCGTGTGTGTGCTTGCCGTTGGTCTTGTAGTCGTTCAATACATCGTCCGCCCCGTCCTCGAACGTGATCTTGCCCATTTGCGGCACGATCGGAATCCCCTTCTCGACATCGCCCTCTCGCGTCCGAAGAACCCGCCGGGCAACGGTTTCCTTCGTGGTGCCCGTGCTCTCGCGCACGGCGCGCCCGCCCTGGTAGTACTTGGATCCAGATCGTGGGCAGCTCTCGATACTCGCCGTTCCGAAGTCTCTGTTTGTGTCGATAAAGACAGCCCATATCGCTACGCCTCCCTTTTCGGCTTCGCCTTTCGTTGTGGTTCTTGGGCGATGAACTGGATCAGGCGAGCCGTCGTCGCCCGCATGCCCAGCTCGCCGCGCTCCCAACGGGCAACGGTATTCGACGTGACACCCACTCGTTCCGCGAAGCCAGCTTGCGACAGGCCAAGTCGGCGCCGAAGTCGTCGAAGGTCGCTCGGAGTCACGGGCCGACTATATACGTAACGTATAGTCTTGGCAAGTGTCCGTCGACACGCTGCGTAATAGACAAGGTCCAAAACCGCCCTGATAGCCTCTCCACGTCGCCGTCCGCAGTTCTGTCGCCATTCACAGCGGATCGGAACGCGGCTGATAGAGTAGCGCCGTGCCCCTGGTCGTTTACTTCGATGAAGTCGGGAACCCGACGTTGGATGCGTCGGACAAGGACTTTCCGGTCTTCGCGCTGGTGCTGCTCGTCGCCGACGCCGACTGCTACCTGGATCAGATCGTTCCGAAAGTCAGCCGTCTGAAGTTCGATTTTTTCGGGCATGAAGGCGTCATTCTGCATTCCCGCGATATCAGGAAAGCGCAGCACGACTTCGGGTTTCTGACCGACCCGGCGAAGCGCCCGCCCTTCTATGCCGCCGTCAACGACGTGATGACGACCTGCGACTACACGCTGATTCCGGTCGCCATCCGAAAAGACCTGCACATGAGGAAATATCGCTACCCGGCAGATCCCTACGATCTCGCGCTGATGTTTGCCCTGGAGCGGCTGCTGTCGATTCTTGAAGGGGCGGGGCAACGGGAGGTGACGATCATCGCGGAGAAGCGTGGCGAACGTGAAGACCGGCAGCTGTATGTGTCGTTTCAGCGTGTGGTAACGCGCGGCACCGATTACTACGAAGGCGCGCGGTTCAGGCAGATCAATTGGACGCTCCGATTCCTGCCGAAGTCGTTGAACATCGTCGGCACGCAGGTCGGCGATCTGGCCGCGTATCCAGTTGCGCGCTATGCGCTGGACCCCAGAAAGCCGAATCCGGCATTCGAGGTGATCAAACCGAAGTTTTACCGAGGACGGCTGAAAATCTTCCCGTGAAAAACAAAAGGCCCCGGCGCGAACGCCAGAGCCTAATGCCGACCGGGAATCCCCAGTCCGAAACGCAATCTCACTATAGCGCAGGCGACCGATCGGGTCAAACAAGGCCATCTCCGTGGGGCGGGCTCGGGTTTGTGGGGCCAGGCTCATAACGTGCTCACGCCCGCCAAGAAGGAGGGCCAAAAAGTGGCCAAAAAGTGTCCGACGAAAAATCCTTCCAGATGGCTCAGTTGGGTTTAGCTCCAAGGCTTAGCCGAACGCGTGCCCTTCCGTTTCGCGTTCATTCGACATCGCCCGATTCGTTGATCAGGAGGATCCCGCCCCACCTACGGCGACGTCGGAGGGCGAGTACCCGGCAAGATGGCCCACAGTGTCGCTGATTCCTCCGCGTCGGCGTGAACGAACGGCCGCAGCCGGGGCAGGATGGCCTCGCGGTAACGCCCTGTAACGGATGAGACCCGCGATCGGCAGGCGGGTCAGGATTCATGCGGCCTCCGGCATCTCGGCCGTCTCACGCGTCCAGAGGCTTGAGCCTGCGCGTGACCCCATGGGAGGCAATCACCCCATGGACGCGCCGCCGTGCCGGGCGTCACCGCGGGCACACTCCGGGCACACTAGCCCGATTCCGCCGCGGATTTCCGGCCTCGGTTGCCGGCGCATGGGATTGAATATCCGGCGAGCACCCCCGCTTCCGCGCCTCGATGAAGGCGTCCAGGTCCGCACGGTCCACGAGCACACGACGCAGTGTTGTCCGTGGCCGTTCGCCCTGGCGCGGCCGGAGCGGCGGTAGTTCGACGACGGGAACCAAGCCAGCCAGCACCCAATCACGCGCGGACCAATACGAGCACCCGAGGTAGTCCGCCATCTGTCGAAGGTTCAGCAACCTCGGTGAAACAGCGAAGGACCCGGAAGGCTGAGCGTGTGAGGCTGTGGCCGCCATCAGGGGCCCTCTCCGCAGCGCCCCGGACCGGACACCCCCTAAAGAGGGGGTGTTGTCCGTCCGGTTTTCCGGACCGGCCGTCCGGACTCGTCCGGACAAGTCGTCCGGGTTCATGACGCCCGCCTCTCGACGAGTGCAATCCTGGTGATCCCGTCGTTGCCGGACACCTTCGTGAACAGGTTCTTGTGCTTGCGAACGATCCTGTCAATGCTGTCGACCTTGTCGTGATTCAGCTCGCTGGCAATGGTGGCGAGCGTTTGCGGGCCGGCTTT
>JACPTI010000009.1 GCA_016192845.1 Acidobacteriota bacterium | reverse complement strand
CCGAACGAAGGGATCCTGGGGCCGTACGGCGCCAAGGGGCTCGGTGAGAACCCGTGCCACCCGGGTATGGCCGCCGTCGCCAACGCCATCTACAACGCGATTGGCGTGCGCCTCCGCGAGGTGCCGTTCACCCGCGCGCGGATCCTGCACGCGCTCGGCGAACGGCGGCCCGCCGCCAGCCGCACGGCATAGGGCATAGGGGTGTGCCATGAATAACTTCAGCTACAGCCGTCCCGCCACGCTGAGGGAGGCCGCCGCCCAGCTCGGCAATGAGAAGGCGTTCGGCCGCACGGCGATCCTCGCGGGCGGCACCGATCTGCTCGGCGAGATGAAGGACAATCTCGCGTCGCCGGAGCGCCTGGTGCCCATCCGGCACCTGAAGGAGCTGCAAGGGATCAGGTCGATGAACGGCGGCCTGCGGATTGGCGCGTCGACGCTGTTGGCCGATATCGTAGAAAGCCCGATGGTGCAGCAGCAGACGCCGCTGCTTGCGATGGCGGCCGGCAAGGTGGGGACGCTGCAGATCCGCAACATGGCAACGATCGGCGGAAATCTCTGCCAGCGGCCGCGCTGCTGGTACTACCGGAACAACTACCCGTGCTTCAAGCACGGCGGCAACGTCTGCTACTCGGCGACCGGCGAAAACGAGTACCACGCCATCCTCGCGGGCGGGCCGTCCTACATCGTCCATCCGTCGGATACTGCGCCGGCGCTCGTGGCGCTCGGGGCGACGGTCAGAATCTCGACGGGCGGACGCGAGCGGAGCGTCCCGATCGAGAAGTTCTTCGTCAGCCCGCGGCAAGACCCCACCCGCGAGAACATCCTGCAGGCCAACGAGATCCTCACCGAGATCGAGGTGCCGAACGCGCCCGCAGGGTCGAAGGCGGTGTACGTCAAGGAGATGGTGCGCGAGATCTGGGATTTCGCCCTCTGCAGCGTGGCGGCAGTGGTCACCGTGCAGGGCGGCATCGTCCGGGACGTGCGCATTGTGCTCGGCGGCGTCGCGCCGATTCCATACCGGGCCGTCAAGGCCGAGGCGGCGCTGCGGGGGCAGCCGCTCACCGAGGCGGCGGCGGCGGCGGCCGGTGTGGCGGCCACCGACGGCGCGCGCCCGCTGGCGAAGAACGCCTACAAGGTCCCCCTGACCCAGGCGGTCGTGAAGCGGGCGCTCCTGGCGCTCGCATGACCCGCGACGGCTGGGTCGCGCTGCTGCGCGAGTCGGTGGAGGCGTTCAATCAGTACCGCGCGGCCCACTCGGCCGAGCCAGTCGATCTGTTCGAGGCCGATCTTGCCTTTGCCAGGCTCGAGGGCGTGAACCTGGCAGGCGCCGATCTGCGGCGCTGTCTGCTCGAGGGCGCGAACTTGTCCGGCGCCCGCCTCGATGGGGCGCGCATGGAGTTCGCCAACCTCAGGTCTGCCACGCTGATCGGAGCCAGCCTGCGCGGCGTGAACCTGTACGGCGGCACGTTCCAGGGCGCGAACCTGCGGGATGCGACGCTCCACGGCGCCAGCTTCAAGAAGGTGAGCTTCTGCGACTCGGACCTGCGCGGCGCGTTGGCCACGGGCGCCGATTTCGCCGAGGCCGACTTGCGCTGGGCCAACTTCGAGGTCGATGACTTCGCCGATGCGGATCTGAGCTCCGCCCGCCTGCGCTGAGTGCCCCCTCTGAGCCTAGCCGCGCTCCGGAAGCAGCTCGCCTTGGGAGAGACCGGCTCCCTCTACATGCTCCTCGGCGAAGACGACGCCGAGAAGACGGCGGTCGCCGGCGAATTCGCCGAGATCGTCGACGAAGGACTGCGGGCGTTCAATGTCGATCGGCTCTACGGCGCCGAGATGACGGTCGACGATCTGACGCAGACGGCGGCGACGCTGCCGATGATGGCGCCGCGGCGGATCGTGCTGATTCTCGAGGCGGAGAAGCTGCTCGTTCCGAAGCGTGAGTCGAAGGCGGCGGAGGAAGACCAGGAGCGGCTCGAACAGTTCATCGAGGATCCGCCGGACCACGCGACGGTCGTTTTCGTCTGCGGCCCGCTCGACCTGCGGCGCCGCGTCGTCAAGCTGCTCATGAAGGAGGCGCAGGTCGTCGACTGCGGGACGATCGAGGACGAAGCGGACGCGGAGCGCTGGGTGAAGACACGCGCCGCCCGCATGGGGGCGCCGCTCGATGCAGGCGCCGTGCGGGCGCTCGTCCGGCGCGCGGGTGCCGATCTCGTGCGGCTGCGCGCGGGGCTGGAGCGCCTGGCGCTGTACGCGATGGGGCAGCCGGCGATCACCGCCGAGGACGTGCGGCAGGCGGTGCCGGCGGCGCCGGAGGCGCAGGCCGACTTCGGCATCGCGAACGCGATCTCCCGCAACGACGCGGCCGAGGCGATCCACGAGCTGCACCTCGCGCTCGATGCCGGCGCGCCGCCGTTTTTCGTGCTGGGACAGCTCCGGACGGCCGCCGAGCGGCTCCCCCCGGCGCGGGTCCGGCACGGCATCGAGGCCGTGTTCTCGACCGACCTGGCGCTCAAGTCGTCTGGGGGCGAACCGCGGGTGCTGCTGGAGCGGCTGGTGGTGGAACTCTGCTCAAGTCACAAGTCACAAGTCAGAAATCACAAGTCACAAACGTAATCCTCGTCTTGTGGTTTGAGCCTTGTGGTTTGAGCCTTGTGACTTGTGCCTTGTGACTTGTGCCTTGTGACTTGTGCCTTGTGACTTGTCTCAGGCGGCAGGCCTGCTGAAGCGCGCGGCGAGCCGAGACTTGTACCGCGCCGCGGTGTTCCGGTGAATGATCCCTTTCGTCGCCATCTTGTCGACGATCGAGACCGTGCGGCCCAGGGCCGCCTTCGCGCCGTCGAGATCCTTGGCATCCAGCATGGCGCGGATCGCCTTGAGCGCCGTGCGCAGCCGAGACCGCAGCTGGCGGTTGTGCTCCCGGCGGCGGATGTTCTGCCGGTTTGCCTTGAGGGCGGATTTCGTTCGCTTGGCCATGAATGCCGATTGTACCTTACCGGTGCACGACCTCGTAGGCACCGGAGGCGGGGCGCTCGGTCGTGTAGCGGACGACCGGCCGGCCGTCGATGATGTCGACGATCTTGTAGATCACGCGCTTGCCGCGGCCGGATGAAGGGGTTGTTTCGGCGACCGAGCCGACCTTTCGCACGTAGTTCTGCGTCTCCGTGTACGGCGGCACCCGGCCGCCGTACCGGTCCACGGCATCGAAGCCGGCGTTGTAGGCGGCAAGGGCCAGCTCTTCGTTTCCCTCGTACCGGTCGAGCAGTTGCCGCAGGTAGGCGGTCCCGCCGCGGATGTTCTCGGCCGGGTCGTACGCGTTGCGGACGCCGAGTTCGCGCGCGGTGCCCGGCATGAGCTGCATCAGGCCCAGCGCCCCCTTGGGCGAGCGCGCGAACGGATTGAACCCCGATTCGACCTGAATGACCGCGCGCACGAGATCGGGCCGGAGCCCGCGACGCGCGGCGTACTCCTGGACGAGCGGCTCGAACCGCTCGCCGGCGGCGCGGGGCGCCGCGGGGCGCGTGGTCCGGAAGGCGGGCGCGTTCGGCACGGCATAGGTCGCCGCGGCCGGGTCGAGGCGCCGGTCCGAGAGCACGAGGTTGCCGTTGGTGTCGCGCCAGGCGTAGATCTGCGCCGAGACCGAAACCGGCCAGAACACCGCCGCGCAGGCGCCGAGGATCAGGATTCGAATCAGCATTCGGTCCAAGTGGCTGAGCCGTAGGAGTTTACTGTACAGGGTCAGAACCGGGCTCCGACCCCGGATCCGACCCTGGATCTGACCCCTTTCGGTCTGTATCGGCCGGTCAGGACAGAAACCGCAGGTCCCTGCTACGATCACGGCGCGAATGAACGTCTGGCAGCAATGGCTTCGAAAGCCGCGGACGGTGCTGCTGCGGAGAATCGCGTTCCAGCTTCACCTCTGGATCGGGCTCGCCATCGGCCTCTACATCGTCATGCTCAGCGTGACGGGCAGCGCGCTCGTGTTCCGGCGCGAGATGGACCGGGCGGCCCGCCCGCAGGCGCCGCCGCTCGAGGCCGGCCGGCCGGTGCTGCCGAAAGAGGAGCTGGCGCGCCTCGCCCTGCGCGCCTTTCCGGGATTCACCGTCGAGCGCGTCGGGGATCCGCAGCGCCGGATGGCGCTGGTGCGCGTCGTGCTCTTGCGCGGACGCGCGCAGATCGAGCGCGACTTCAACGGCTACACCGGCGAGGATCTCGGGGAGCCGTGGCCGTGGCAGGCCGAGGCCGTGCTGAAGCTCGCCGAGCTGCACGACGACCTGCTGATGGTCAACGACCGCCGGGGCCGCTTCTGGAACGGGATCGGCAGCATTCTGGTGACGTTGCTGTGTCTGACCGGCCTCGTGCTCTGGTGGCGGGGGCTCAAGGTCTGGCGCCGCGGCCTGACGTTCACGTGGCGCGCCGCGTGGCCCCGCTTCAACTTCGACGCGCACAGCGCGCTCGGCTTCTGGTTCTTCTCGATTCTGTTGATCTGGGCGGTGACCGGCATCTACATGGCGTTCCCGGACCCGTTCACCCGCGCCGTGGACTGGTACTGGGGCCCGATCGAGACCTTCGAGCAGGAGCGGCCCGGCGACGTCCTGATCCGGTGGGCGGTGCGGCTGCACTTCGGCCGTTGGCGCAGCCATACGTTGAAGGCGGTATGGGTCGTCTTGGGGCTCGTTCCCGCCGTGATGTTCATCACCGGCGCGGCGATGTGGTGGCGTCGGGTCGTCGTCCGCAAGCGGGCGGCCGTCGAGGCGCCGCAGCAGGCGCTGGGCGGCGCCATCGCGCTGCGGCAGGAGCCGCAGCAGGTAGAATGACGGGCGGAGGCGGACCATGCGCAGGCGAGACTTTCTGAAGACGTCGGCCGTGGCGGGCGCCGGGGCGCTCGCGGCCGGGATGGCAGCGCCGGCAGCGGAGTCCCCACGGCGCCTGCGCCGTGGGGTGCTGGCAGCGCAGACGCGCAGGCCGATCCGCATCGTGCTGGGCGGCTACGCCCCGGCCAACAACGGCTTCAGCTTCTCGCTGAAACGGATCGGCGACCGGATCGCCGCGAGGTTCAAGGGCGACGTCGAGGTCAGGTACGTCTACAACATCCTCGACCTCGGCTACCGCGCCGAAGACATCCTGTGGCTGGTCGAGAGCGGCGTGCTGACGCTCGGCTACCAGTCGAGCAGCTACTTCACGGAGCGGGTGCCGGACATCGGCATCGCGGACCTCCCGTTCATCTTCTCCGATACGCCAACCGCGCGGGCCACCATGGACGGCCGCTTCGGCCGCATCCTCGCCGAACGGATCGAGGCGGGCATGGACGTGCGGGTGATCGGCTGGTTCGAGAACGGGTTCCGGCACGTGTCGAACCGCGTGAGGCCGATTCGCGTCCCGGCCGACATGAAAGGGCTCATGATCCGCGTCCTGCCGAGCAAGGTGCAGGCGCGGACCTTCGAGCTGCTCGGCGCGATTCCGAAGATCATGGACCTCACCGAGGCGATTGCGGCGGTGAAGGCCGGCACGCTCGACGCCCAGGAGAACCCGTTCCTGAATACGGTGACCTACGGCGTGCACAACTTTCACAAGTTCCACACCGCAACCAACCACTTCTACCTGTCGCGGCCGATCTTCCTGCACCGGCCGTCCTTCGACGCGTGGCCGCGCGAGCTGCAGCAGGAGATGCGCGCGGCGGTCGCCGGCGCGGTCGCCTACCAGCGCGATCTGCACGTCAAGGAAGAAGACGAGTCGGCCGCGGTGATCCGGAAGGCGGGGGGCGAGATCATCGAGCTGACGCCGGAGCAGCACAAGGCGTTTGTCACGGCCGTCAGCCCGATCTATGACGAAGCCCGCCGCCAGTACGGCCGCGAGCTGCTGGGGCTGGTGAATCTGACCTGACCCGGCTCGAGGCTTGGGGCTTCGGGCTTTGGACTTCAGGCGTCGGTCAGAGCCCAACGCCCTGAGCCCGAAGCCCAAAGCCGACTTACTTCAGTACGTCCGTCAGGTCGTACGCCGCGACGGTGTTCTCGTTCATGTGCGGAACGAGGAGCACGTTGCCCGCGGCGACGAACCCGATGTCGGCGGCGCCGGGCTTGAACTGCCGCAGGTCGCGCACCTCGCCGGTGGCGGACACCTGCATCACCTTCCCCGCCAGATAGTCGCTGATGATGTAGCCGCCGCGGCCGTCCGACTCCACGCCGTCGATGTTCGCGAACGGCTTCGGCGTGATCGGCGTCTTCTGCTTCGTCTGCAGGTCGAGCGCGAACAGCCGCCCCGGGACGTCGGTGGTGAAATCAGGCTTCGGCTTGCCCCAGCCGCCGACGATCAGCCGGTTCCCGTCGACGAGCAGGCCGTTCGGCCACTCGAGCTGCTCGCCTTCGGCGAACACCGCGGCCTTGCCGTCGCGCACCGCGTAGATCCGGTTGGCCATCATGTCCGACACGTAGACCGTGCCGTCAGGCCCGACGGCGACGTCGTTCAGGAACTGCGCCCCGTCGATCTTCGTCCGCGATGCGATCTTCGCGGTTGCGATGTCGATGCCCATGACCTCGTCGAGGTCCGCCGTCCACAGCGTGCCGTTGTGGCTGCGCAGGCCCTTGGGCGCGTTGAGCCCGGTCACCCACGTCGACGAGACCACGTGGCCGTCGCCCCCGAGCTGGACGATGCGGCCGTTGCCGTCGCGGCCGTCGGGCGCGCCGGCAATCTGCGACGTGAAGATGAAGCCGGACGCCGTGTCGACGTAGACGCTTTCCGGCGTCTCGATCCCCTCGGTGACCGACCAGCCGGCGGTAATCGGCGCCGCATGCGCCGCCGGATCGTGCGCCTCGGCGGCCGGCTGCTCCGCCGGCGCCTCGCTGCGGCCGCAGGCGGCGAGGACGAGCGCGCAAAGTGCAAGGGTGCAAAGTGCAAGGGTGCGGAGTGCAGGAGTGCAACGTGCAACGAGTCGAATCATAGGTCCCCTTTACGTCAGCATTTTTTCGATGATGCCGCGGCTCGCCGCGAGCATCTCGCCAATCTTCGACGGATCCCTGCCGCCCGCCTCGGCGAAATCGGGCCGCCCGCCGCCGCCGCCGCCGACGATGGGCGCAATCTGCTTGACGATCTGGCCGGCCGGCGCCTTCTTCGTCAGGTCCGGCGTGACGCCGACGACGATCGCCACCTTGCCGTCGGACGGCTGGGCCAGGATGACAATCCCGCTCTTGATGCGGGAGCGGTTTATCGAGGCCGCTGACCTCGCGGGCGACCAGCTTGACGCCGGCGACCTCCGTCACCTCCTCGGCCGGACCGGCGCCGCCGCCCAGGGCCGCCTTCATCCGCGCCTGCTGCAGCTCGCGGGCGAGCTTCCGGTTCTCTTCCTGCAGGGCGGCGATCCGCGCCGCCAGCTCGCCGGGCCTCGCGCCAAGCGCCGCCGACACCTGCGCCAGCTCGCCGCGGGTGCGCTGGAAGACGGCCAGCGACTCCAGGCCGGTAATCGCCTCGATGCGCCGGACGCCGGCCGCGACGCCGCCCTCCGAGACGATCGCGAACAGGCCGATGTCACCGGTGGCGCGCACGTGCGTGCCGCCGCACAACTCCACGCTGAACCCGGGAATCGAGACGACGCGGACGCGCTCGCCGTACTTCTCGCCGAAGAGCGCCATCGCGCCCGCCGCGATCGCCTCCTGTGTGCTCCTGACGTCGGTCTGGACCGCCTCGTTCCGGACGATGTGCTCGTTGACGATGCGCTCGATGTCGGCGATCTGCTCGGGCGTGAGTGGGCCGAAGTGGACGAAGTCGAAGCGCAGCCGGTCGGGCGCGACGAGGGATCCGGCCTGCTTGACGTGCGCGCCGAGCACCTGCCGCAGGGCGGCGTGGACGAGGTGCGTCGCCGTGTGGTTCCGGCGCGTCGCGTCGCGCGAGGCGACGTCGACCTCCGCGGTGACCAGGTCGCGCCAAGCCAGCACGCCGCGCGTCACCGTCACGGCGTGGAAGCGGGGGAGATCGGCCGGCCCCTTCACGACATCGGTGACGGTCGCTTCGCCGCCTGGACCGCTCAGACGGCCGGTGTCGGAGACCTGCCCGCCCGACTGCAGGTAGAACGGCGTTTCGGCGAGTGCCACGAACCCCTCTTCGCCCGCATTCAATCGGTCGACCGCGCGTCGGTTTGCGTCGAGCAGCTCGACGATCTGCGTGTTGACGCTGGTTGTCTCGTAGCCGCGGAACGTGTCGGCGGTGGACGCCAGCTCGGGGCGAGTTTGCCATAAGGGTGTCTCGCGCCCAGTAAACAAGGTATCGACGGATTCAACTTTGATCCCAAACTTGCTTTTGGCGCGTGCTCTTGTTCTCTGAGCCTCCATCGCGCGATTGAATCCATCGCGATCGAACATCAACTTACGACTATCGATAGTGTCCTCAATGAAATCCAGCGGAACACCAAAGGTGTCGTAAAGGCGAAAAGCGGCTTCACCGGAAACCACCTTGTTGCCAGATTCGGCTTCCTTGAGAACCTCTTCGAGTCGCGGCAGACCTTCTGTGATTACACCCCGGAACTTACGTTCTTCCGCGTGTACTACGTCAACGATGTGACGTTGGCCAGAAACGAGTTCGGGGTACGCTTTTCCATATTCGCGAACCACCCTGTCGACCAGAAGATGCAAGAGCGGGCGCTCAAGTCCTAGTCGATAGCCGTGCCGCATGGCACGCCGCATGATTTTTCGCAGAACGTATCCTCGCCCTTCATTGGAAGGAGTAACGCCGTCGGCAATTAGGAACGCGGTTGCCCTCATGTGATCGGCGACAACGCGCATCGAGATATCAATCGCCTCAACGCCTGCCTTCCGCGACTCTGCCTGCGCGAGCGCTGGCACGTCGGGCATTGGAGGAAGCTTCTTCGCGCCATATACAAGTCCCGTCAATTCACCGATTGCATCGAGAATTGGCGTGAAGAGATCCGTGTCGTAGTTCGACAGGTACCCCTGGAGCACCGCCGTGACGCGCTCGAGCCCCAGCCCCGTGTCGATGGAGGGGGCCGGCAGCGGCCTGAGCGTGCCGTCGGCCTGCCGGTCGAACTCCATGAAGACGTTGTTCCAGATTTCGATGTAGCGGTCGCAGCTGCACTCGAGGCCGCGGCAGCCGGCCTTCGTGCCCTCTGCGCTGCAGGCAATGTCCGGGCCGTGGTAGTAGTAAATCTCGGAGCAGCGGCCGCACGGGCCGGTGTCGCCCATCTGCCAGAAGTTGTCGGAGGTGCCGAGCTCGCCAATCCGCTCGGGCGGCAGGAACCGGGCCCAGACGTCGTACGCCTCGCCGTCGCGCGGAACGCCCGCTTCACCTCTGAACACGGTGGCGTAGAGGCGGTCCGGCGGCAGGTTCCACTCCTTCGTCAGCAGGTCCCACGCAAACGGGATCGCCTCCTGCTTGAAGTAGTCGCCGAAGGAGAAGTTGCCGAGCATCTCGAAGAACGTGTGATGGCGCAGTGACGGCCCGACGCTGTCGAGGTCGTTGTGCTTGCCGCTGACGCGCATGCACTTCTGCGCGGTGGCGGCGCGCGTGTAGTCGCGCTTTTCGCGGCCGAGGAACAGGTCCTTGAACTGGTTCATCCCCGCGTTGGTGAAGAGCAGGGTGGGGTCGTCGTGCGGCACGAGCGGCGAGCTGGGGACGACGCGGTGGCCGTGGCGCTCGAAGTAGGCGAGGAACGAGCGGCGAACCTCGTTCGCGCTAATCGTCATGGACGGCAACCTTGAGGCGGCTCCGGAGTGCGGCCGTCACGCGGCCCGCGTCGAAGCCCTGCGCGAGCAGATACCGGTGGAGGCGCGCGAGCGCGGCCGGCGTCGGCTCGGCGCCGCCTCCGCCCCGGCGCAGCCGGCGCTCGAGCGCCTGCGCGATGAGCGCGTCCTCGTCCAGGTCGGCAAAGGCTTCCGCGACCGCCGCGCGGGCAACGGCGCGCGGGATGCCGATCGCCTCGACCTGCCGGAGCGCGCGCAGGCGGCCGTGCCGCTTGACGTGCGCTTCGGTGCGGGCGCAGGCGAGCGCCGTCCGGCGATCGTCGAGCGCCCCCTCGCGCCGGAGCCGGGCGACCGCAGCGTCGACCTCGTCCTCGTCGAACTGCCGCCGCAGGAAACGCGCGCGCAGCTGCGCCTCGCTCAGCTCGCGGCGCGCCAGCAGCTTTGTACTTGGAAGTCACAAGTCACAAGTCACAAGTCACAAGTCACAAGTCACAAGTCACAAGTCACAAGTCACAACGTCCGCTGTGGTGCGGACCATTTGTGACTTGTGACTTGAGCCTTGTGACTTGTGACTTGTGAGGTGGCCGGCGTCAGCCGCCGAAGCGCTGAATCTGCGGCGCGCCGCCGGCACCGGCGCGCGCCATCTCGTCGCGCGCCATGTCGGAGGTCGTCGTAATCCCCTGCATCCGCAGCTTGAACTCGTCCGGGTTCGACGCCCAGCGGAGCGCCTCCTCCGGCGTGACGAACTTCTGTTCGTACAGGAAGAAGATCGACTGGTCGAAGGTCTGCATCCCGTACTGCGACGTCCCCTGCGCGATGGCGCCGCGGATCTGGCTCGTCTTGTCGCGGTCGAGGATGCAGTCGCGGATGAACGGCGTCGTGATCATCACCTCGACCGCCGGCACGCGCCCCTTGCCGTCGGCCCGCGGCATCAGCCGCTGCGAGATCGCCGCCTTGAGGACGCTTGCCAGCTGGATGCGGACCTGCTGCTGCTGGTGGGGGGGGAAGACGCTGATAATCCGGTTGATCGTCTCGGTCGCGTCGAGCGTGTGCAGCGTGGAGAAGACGAGGTGGCCCGTTTCGGCCGCGAGGAGTGCGGTCTCGATCGTCTCGAAATCGCGCATCTCGCCGACGAGGATGACGTCCGGGTCCTGCCGGAGGGCGCTCCGCAGCGCCTGCGCGAACGAGCTGGTGTCGGTACCGACCTCGCGCTGGCAGATGATCGAGCGCTTGTCGCGGTGCAGGAACTCGATCGGGTCCTCGATGGTCATGATGTTGACCGTCTGCGCCGTGTTGATCTCGTCGATCATCGAGGCGAGCGTCGTGCTCTTGCCCGAGCCGGTGGTGCCCGTGACCAGCACGAGTCCGCGCTCCTCATGCGCAATCTTCTTGAGGACCGGCGGGAGCATCAGCTCGGGAATCGTCAGCACGCGCATCGGGATGACGCGGAACGTCATGCCGAGGGTGCCGCGCTGCTGGAAGGCGTTGCAGCGGAAACGGCTGAGGCCCGTCACGCTGTAAGCGAGGTCCACCTCGTGCGTGTCCTTGAACTTCTCGCGCACCTCCGTCGGCAGGATGGTCTGCGCGATCGCCATCATGTCGTCGTGGCTGAGCCGCTCCTGCGCCAGGGGGTACAGGTCACCCCCAACCCGCATCATCGGGTAGCTCCCGGCCTTGAGGTGCAGGTCCGAGGCGCCGCGTTCGACGGCCACCTTCAGCAGGTCGTTGACGTGCATCGCCCCTGATCTATCGGCGCGAGGCGCCTCCGGATGTAGTCGCGGCCGGGGCGTGCACGTACTGCAGCCAGCCGTGGGCGTCGGGCGCCTCCCCCCGGACGATCTGGAAGAACCGCTGCTGGATCGCCTCGGTCACCGGCCCGCGCCGGCCCCGGCCGACCTTGATCCGATCGATCGACCGGATCGGCGTCACCTCGACCGCGGTGCCGACGAAGAACACCTCGTCGGCCAGATACAGCGTCTCCCGGGGCAGCGCCTGCTCGCGGACCTCGAAGCCGAGGTCGCGCGCAATCGTGATCACCGAGTCACGAGTGATGCCCCACAGCACGGACGAGGCGATGGGCGGCGTGTAGATCACGCCATCGCGGACGATGAAGACGTTCTGGCCGCTTCCTTCGCTGACGTTGCCGCTCGTGTCGAGCGCGATGCCTTCGGCGTAGCCGTCGGCGACCGCCTCCATCTTGATGAGCTGGGCGTTGGCGTAGTTGGCGATGCTCTTCGCCATGGCGGGCGTCGTGTTCGGTGCGTTGCGCATCCAGGTGCTCACCTTGACGTCGAGCCCTTCCTCGATCGCCTCCTTCGTGAAGTACGCGCCCCACTCCCAGACGAGGATGGCGACGTCGATGGGGCAGGCGCCGGGATGGACGCCGAGCGAGTCGTAGCCGCGATAGACGAGCGGCCGGATGTAGCAGGCCCGGAACCCGTTCACCTGGATGGTCTCCATGACCGCGTCGGTCAGCGCCTGCTGGTCGTACGGGACCTCCATCCGGTAGATGCGCGCCGAGTCGATCAGGCGGCGCAGGTGCGCGTCGAGCCGAAAGCAGGCGGGCCCCTGCCGCGTGTCGTAGCACCGGGCGCCCTCGAAGACGCCGCTCCCGTAGTGCACGACGTGCGACGCGATGTGGATCTTCGCGTCCTTCCAGTCGACCAACGACCCGTTCATCCAGATCTTGCCGGTGCCCGGAAAAGCCATCTCTCTGCTCCTTTGGCCGATCGTACTCTATTGGCTTTCGCCGCAGAAGGGGCAGCGGTCGGCGCGGGCGTGCAGCGGCTTCCGGCAGTGCCAGCAAAAGCGCGGCTGCGGCGTCTCGCGCGCCCGGAGGCGCGACTGGATCTCCGACACGCTCGCGTCGAGGGGAGCGGCGGCGGGCGCCGCGCCGCTCCGGCGCGGCGTGCGGCGGGGCGATGTGGCACCCCAACGCGCAAAGTCCGCGCGTTGGGGGCCCCGCGTGCGCCGGGCCGCCAGCGTGTCCTCCAGCAGCTCCGACGCGCGCTGATACCGCTTCGTCACGTCCGGCTCGAGCGCCTTCAGCACGATGTCGTCGATCGCTTTCGGAATGCGGCGGTTCCGCAGGCGCGGGGCGGTGATGAGCCCGCCGCGCATCAGGCGCTCGAGGTCGGCGGGCGCCGGCGTGTCGTACGGCAGCGTCCCCGTCAGCATCTGGTACATCGTGACGCCGATGGAATAGACGTCGCTGGCAAACACCGCCTTGCCGTGGAACTGCTCCGGCGCCATGTACGGCGGGCTGCCGATCACGGTCGTGCCGTGCGCCGCGATTTCGAGAAACCGCGACGTGCCGAAGTCGGTGACCTTGAGCAGGCCCGCGTCGGAGACGAGCATGTTGCCGGGCCGCAGATCCCGGTGGAGGATGCCGGCGCGGTGCGCGTGGTCGACGGCGTTGCAGATCTGGCAGGTGAAATCGAGCGCGCGCGTCAGGTCGAGCGCTCCTTCGCGAAGGATGATCTGTTCGAGCGTCTCGCCCTGCACGTACTCCATCACGATGAAGAACACATCGTCCTGTTTCTCGGCGGTGAGTACCGTGACGATGTTCGGGTGGCTCATCGAGGCGAGCAGGCGCGGCTCCTTCAGCATCTCGCTGAAGTCGAGGTTCTGCTTGTGCGGGACCTTGAGGGCGACCTTCTTGTCGATCCACGTGTCTTCCGCCAGGTAGACCGTGCCGAAGCCGCCGCTCCCGAGCGAGGAGACGATGCGGTACTTGCCGATGGTCTGACCGCGGAAGAACATCTGGAGGTAGGAACGAGTATAGCAGCGCTCAGAACTCGCGCCAGACCGCGTAGAGCGCCGCGAGCGCCACGAGTGCCATGGCGTCGGCGCGCAGCGTGCGGCCGCCGAGCGTGACGAGCCGGCACGCGGCCGCGGCGCGATCGATCTCGTCGGCGTCCCAGCCGCCTTCCGGTCCAATGACGACCGTCGTTTCGCGCGGCGGGGCGACGCCCAGCTCGGCGAGGGTTTGCGCCCCGTTCGCGGCCGAGGGCTCGACGAACATCAGTCCGGGGCCGGGTAGCGACAGGTGAGCGAGCGCGGCGGCGACGTCGGCAAAGACGCGCGGCTCGAGGATCGGCGGCACCGTGGCGCGGCCGCACTGCTTGGCCGATGAGATCGCGATCCGTTCCCAGCGCTCCCGGCGGCGGCCGCGCTCGAGCGCGGCCAGGCTCGCTTCGGTCCGCGTGGTGACGATCGGCTGGATGGCGGCCACCCCCATCATGACCGCATCGCGCACCACCTCGTCCATGTGGTCGCCCTTGAGGACCGCCTGAGCGAGCGTCACCGCGACCCGCGGCTCCGGTGCGGCCGTGCGCGCGGCGCCGAGCCGCACGCGGACGCGCCCTTTCGCAGCGGCGCCGACCACTGCGTCGAATTCACCGCCTCGCCCGTTGAAGACGCACACCGGGGCGCCCGCTTTCAATCGGAGCACCCGTGTGAGATGGCCGGCCTCCTCCTCGGGCAACTGGATAATGTCGCCGGGGCGTTCGGCATCCGGCCCGTAGAATCGCGGGAGCACGGCGCGATTATGCGTCAACGCGCTTGATTCCGCCGCCGAACGACGGCATCATGGCACCCCAACGCGCAAAGTCCGCGCGACGCCACCCCACCTGCACCCCACCGCGCAAAAGGGTGCGCGGTGGGGACCCCGCATCGCGCGGGCGCGATGGGGACCCCGGTTGGGGACCCCGCCAATTGGGGCCGTGCCACCGAGGAGTCGCCGATGTACCTGAAGAGCCTGGGTTCCAGTCTGGCGATGGTGCTTCTGATGACGCCGGACGCACACGCGGCAACCTGCGCGAGCCTGCTGACGCTCGGTCTGCCCAATACGACGGTCACGCTGGCGCAGCCGGTGGCCGCCGGCGCGTTTGCGCCGCCCGCGACGGGCGGGGGTCCGCCGCCGCAGCCGGCCGTTTTCACACAGCTGCCGGCGTTCTGCCGCGTCGCCGCCACGCTGCGGCCGTCGATCGACTCGGACATCAGGATCGAGGTCTGGATGCCGCTCGCGGGCTGGAACGGCAAGTTCCAGGGCGTGGGCAACGGCGGATTCGCCGGGTCCATTACCTACACGTCCGGGAGCGGCGGCATCGAACGCGGGATGGCCGAAGCGCTGAAGCGCGGCTACGCGACCGCGTCGACTGATACGGGCCACGTGGGCGGAACGGCCGCACCCTTCCTTGACCACCCGGAGAGACTGGTGGACTTCGGCTACCGGGCGGTGCACGAGATGACCGTGGCTGCCAAGGCGATGATCGATGCCTTCTACGGGACCGGTCCAAGACTCTCGTACTGGAATGGGTGCTCGACCGGCGGCCGGCAGGGGCTCATGGAAGCACAGCGGTTCCCGTCCGATTACGACGGGATCATCGCCGGGGCGCCCGCGAACCCGCAGACACGGCTCAGCGCGTGGAACGTGCACGTGGGAAAGATGGCGGCCCGTCCGATGCACGCGATTCCCCCGAGCAAGTACCCGATGATTCACAGGGCGGTGTTGAACGCCTGCGACGGCCGTGACGGGCTGCAGGACGGCCTGATCGGCGACCCGGCCGCGTGCCGCTTCGATTTCGCGGCGCTCGAATGCAAAGGTGCGGACGCCCCGTCGTGCCTGACGCCCGCGCAGGTGGAAACGGCGCGGACCGTCACGACTCCGGCAGTGCACTCACAGACGGGCGAGCTGATATTTCCGGGTCTCGCCCTTGGCACCGAGCTCGGGTGGGCCACCAAGATCGGGGGACCGGAACCGAGCCCCCTCGGCACCGAGTTCTTCAAGTACATCGTCTACAAGGATCCCAGCTGGAACTGGCGGACGTTCGACCTCGAGAGCGCGGTGGCGCCGGCGGACCGGCTCGATAACGGTACGTTGAACGTGACCGCCGACCTTCGCGCGTACAGACAGCGCGGCGGCAAGCTGCTCCTGTATCACGGTTGGCGCGATCAGAACTTCTCGGCTCAGTCCACCATCAACTACTACAAGAGCGCGCTCGAGACGGTTGGCGCTGCCCGGACCGAAGAGTGGGTGCAGCTGTTTCTGGCGCCGGGGGTGGGGCATTGCGGGGGCGGTGAGGGACCGAATGCGTTCGACCCGGTGACGGCGCTGGAACAGTGGGTCGAGCAGGGCAAGGCACCCGGACAGATCATCGCCACGCGCCGTGTCGATGGAAAGGTGACCCGGTCCCGGCCCCTGTGTCCCTATCCGCAGGTCGCGAAATATCGAGGGAGGGGAAGCATAGACGAGGCGGCCAGTTTCGCCTGCGTGGCGCCGTAGCGTGGCCGCCATGCAGAAACATCACACCGCAGTGCGATGACCGGGCCGTCTGCCGACCTCGAGACGCCGGCGCTCCACGCGCCGGCCGCCGGCAGGGCCTTGATTCCGGCGCCAAACGACGGCACGATCGGGGCGCCCAGCCCGTTATGCGGCCCCAAACGCGAATTTCGTACTCCTTTGCCGCGACCGCATAACGGGCCAGGCGCGCGGAGCGCGCCAAGAGATATTGGCACACCAGCCGAGGGGCGCGGGGATCCAAGGGGGCAGCGCCCCTTGGCTGGGGTTGGCCGTCACGTGAGGTCGGCCGCGAACAGGAGGTAGGCGATGAGACGGCTCCTTTCCCAGGTGGCCCAGTCGGTGATCGTGCTGCTCGTGCTGCCGGCGCTCGCCGGCGCGGAGGTCGCGCGCGTCGAGATCACGTCGCGGCGCGACGTGGCCAACGGGCGCACGTTCGGCGCGGTCGGCGTCTACGAGCGCCTGGCCGGCAAGATCTACTTCACGATCGATCCCGCCAATCGGCGGAACCAGGTCATTGTCGATTTCGACAAGGCGCCGCGGAACGCCGCGGGCAAGGTCGAGATGTCCGCCGATCTCGTGATCTTTCGACCCCGTGACCCCGCCCGCGGCAACGGCATCGCGCTCTTCGACATCGTCAACCGCGGCAACACGGTGGCGTTCAACGTGTTCAGCGGGCCGGTGACGAACACGCCGGACGGGGAAGCGGGCGACGGCTTCCTGCTCGCCCGCGGCTACACCGTCGTGCAGGTCGGCTGGGAGTTCGACGCGCGCGGCGCGGTGCGCATCGACGTGCCGAACGCGGTCGGCGTCACCGGTCTCGTGCGCGCCCGGTTCACCCCGAACAGCCGCGAGCCGGTGACCGCCGGCGACCTGGTCGGTTACACGCCGGGCGATCCCGGCTCCGCGCAGAACACGCTGCGCGTCCGCCGCCGGCTCGGCGCCGAGTGGACGACGATTCCGCGCGAGAAGTGGACGCTCGCGGCCAACAACACCGTGACGCTCGAGGGCGGGTTCGAGCCGGGCCACACCTACGAGGTGGCGTACGTCGCGACCAATCCGCCGGTGGCGGGACTCGGGTTCGCGGCCGTGCGCGACGCGGCGTCGTGGGTCCGCTACGCGCCGGACGCGACGGTCTCGGCGAAATACACGATCGCGTTCGGGTCGTCGCAGACCGGCCGGTGGCTCCGCGACTTTGTCTACGAGGGGTTCAACGCGGACGAGCGCAACCGCCGCGTGTTCGACGGCGTGATGCCGCACATCGGCGGCGGCGGCGCCGTCCTGCTCAACGAGCGGTGGTCGACGCCGACGTCGCTGCTGATGGAAACGGCCACGCGGTTTCCGTTCTCCGACAGGAAGCAGCGCGATCCGGTGACGGGCGCCGAGGAGGGCCTGCTCGAGAACCCGCGGGCCGCCGAGCATCAGCCGAAGGTGTTCCACACGCTGTCGGACACGGAGTACTGGGAGCGCGGCGGCGCGCTGGTGCACACGACACCCGACGGGTCGCGCGATGTCGCGCTGCCGGACAACGTGAGGCTGTATCACTTTGCGAGCGCGCCGCACAACATCGGCCAGTTTCCGCCGGCCGTGGCCAACGGCGAGGTGGCCAACAACCCCTTCGACCTCCGGATCGCGATGCGCGCGCTGCTCGTGGCGATGGAGCGCTGGGTGCGCGACGGCACCGTGCCGCCGCCCAGCCGCTATCCGCGGCTCCAGGACGGCACGCTGGTCCGCGCCGCCGACGTGGCGTTTCCCGCGCTGCGCGGCGTGACATCGCCGCGCACGGCGTATCCGGGCGTCCGTGGCGCGAACGCGCGGCTGCCGCGCGAGGGAGGCGCAGGCGCTCCGCTCCCGCTGCTGGTGCCCCAGGTCGATCGTGACGGGAACGGCCGGGGCGGCATCCGCCTCCCCGACGTCGCGGTGCCGCTGGCGACCCACACCGGATGGATCTTCCGGCACGCGAAGATCGGCGGCACCGAGCAGTTCGTGCCGCTGAACGGCTCCTATGTGCCGTTTGCGCGGACGAAGGGCGAGCGGGCGCAGGCCGGCGACCCGCGCCCCTCCATCGAGGAGCGCTATCAGTCGCGCGAGCACTATCTGAAGCTGGTGGAGGAGGCCGCCGCGCCGCTCGTCAGGGAAGGCTACCTGCTCGCGGAGGACGTGGCGCGCATCGTGCGGCGCGCGGGCGACCACTGGGACTTCGTGACACGGCCCGCCACCACGACCGCCCGAGCGGAGTGAACCAGCCAATGGCTTCGCACTCGATGTGCCTTAGTGGTGAGGGAGAAATGAAAGCCATTGGCTGGTTGGCCAGTATCATTTTGGCGCGCTCCGCGCGCCTAGGACCGCTATACGGCTCCTCACAACAGGTACACAATTCTCGTTTGGCGCCGTATAGCGGTCCAATGCATACAACGCTGACGGCGCTCATCGCGATCGGCCTGGCGGCCGGCCCGGCCGATCGCGCGCTTGCACAGGGAGTGGTCATGCAGCGCAATCTCTTGCTGGGCATGGCGAAGACGATTGCGGAGGCGACGCTCGCGGCGTGCACGGCGAAGGGCTACAACACCTCCGTGGCGGTGGTCGATCGGGCCGCACAGGTGCTGGTGATCATGCGGAGCGAGCAGGCGACCGCGCAGACCGCCGACATGGCGCGCCGCAAGGCGTATACCGCACGGATGTTCCGCGTGCCGGCGGCGGAGTTCCAGAAGCGGACCGAAGAGGATCCGGCGCGGTACGCGCAGCGCGATCTGGCCGACATCCTGGCGCTCGGCGGCGGCGTGCCAATCCAGGTCGGCAACGACACGATTGGCGCCGTCGGCAGCGCCGGGTCGACGCTCGACACCGACGCCGCCTGCGCCAAGGCGGGGATTGCCGCGGTCGCGGATCTCTTGAAATAGGTGCGATCGCACTGACGCTCGTCGGTGCGATCGCAACGCCTACCGCTTGATCCGCGCCAGCAGCGCGTCGACCTCTTTGGGCACGTCGGCGCTCAGGATCTCCGCGCCGGTGGGGGTCACGACAATCGTGTCCTCGATCCGGACGTGCAGCTGCTGCTCGGGCATGTCGAGAATCGGCTCGATCGCCATCGCCATCCCGGCCTCGAACGGCAGCGACCAGTCGCCGACGTCGTGCACCGACAGGCCGACATAGTGGCCGATGTAGGCGTGGCGGGGATCGAAGCCGTTCTTGCGAAAGATGTCCTCGGCGATCGTGCGCACGACCTCGCGCGCCACGCCCGGCCGGATCGCCGCGATGATCGCCTTGTGTGCCTCGAGGACCGTCTGATACGCCCGGAGCTGCGCGTCGGTGAAACGGCCAGACACCGGCCACGTCCGCGTGATGTCCACCGTCAGGTAGTCGAGCGAGCCGGCGTAGTCCATCACCACCAGCTCGCCGGCGTTCATCCGGCGCCCGCTGTCCTCGTAATGCCAGCGGTTCCCCATCGGCCCTGACGCGACGATGGCGGGGTAGGCGGCGCCCTGCAGACCGTGCTTGAGCAGCCAGTGCGTCGCCTCCGCCTCCAGCTCGTACTCGAAGCGGCCCGGCGCCGTGACGGCGATTGCGCGGCGGATCGCCTCGGCGCTCACCCGGCCGTTGTACCGGAGGATCTCGATCTCGCGCGGCGTCTTGATCAGCCGCAGGCGGTCGAGGTGCGGTGTCACGTCCTGCAGCGTGTAGTACGGGAATCTCTCCCTGAGCGCGGCCACCCGCAGCGCGTCCTCGGTCGCGTGCTGCGCGAACGGGTTCGTCAGGCGCCGCGCCGTGGAGATCGCGGCGTCGGCCCGGCCGTGGTTCACGGTGTCGCGCTCGGACAGCCGGGTCCAGAGCAGCTCGGTGCCGGCAGTGCCGCGGCGGCGCGCCAGGAACTCGGGCATCGCGGCGAGCGGCTGAATCGAGGCAAAGCCGTACTTGCGCGCGGCGTCGGGTTCTTCGAGCCAGTTGGGCCCCTCGTAGCGGATTTCAGCGGGGCTGAGCTTCGGCAGGAAGAGATGCGCCTCCGCCGTGGCCCCGTCCATGACGAGCGCCGCGTTCAGCGACGCGTTGCCGGTGAGATAGAAGAAGTCGTTGTCCTGCCGGAAGCGGACGCTCGGCGACGGGGTCGTGGCGCCGAACATCACGACCGTTCCGCGCTGGAGCGCCTTTGAGAGCCGCTCGCGGCGGGCGGCGAACTCCTCCGGCGGATAGCCGATGCGCTCCGCCGAGGGGACGGACACCCAGACGAGCGCCAGGAAGAGGACCGTTACGTAGGGCGCGGCTTTACGCCGCGCCAGGTGGGCCGTAAAGGCCCGCCCCACGTACCCCGCTACGGCCGCTGCAGCGTCACGCACAGCCATTCCTCTTCCTCCGTCCGATTCTTCACCGGGAGGCCGCCATACGGGGCGAGGACGCCGGCTTCTTCGTTGCGCATGAAGCCGCTGAGGATCAGGTGGCCGCCGGGCGCGGCCAGATCGCGCAGCCGCGCCGCGATGCCGCGCAGCAGGGCGCCGGTGAGATTGGCCAGCACGATGTCGAACGCGCCGCTCGCGTCGCCGCGCACGTCGGCGGCGCGGAGCGTGACGTCGGCGCCGCGGTTCAGGCCGAGGTTCTCTTCGGCCGCGCGAACCGCGTTTGGGTTGTCGTCGATGGCGAGGACGCGCGAGGCGCCGAGCCGGCTGGCGGCAATGGCCAGCAGCCCCGACCCGGTGCCGACGTCCACGACGCTGCGCCCCTGCACCGGCACCTGCTGCAGCGCCGTCAGGCACAGCCTCGTCGTCGCGTGGTGGCCGGTCCCGAACCCCATGGACGGGCGGATGACGATGACGAGCGGCCGGCGCAATCCGGTGGCGCCGGCCTCGGCCGGGGAGAGCGGCCTCAGCCGCCCCGTGTGCGGAACGTCCCACGGCGGCGCGACGATGATGCCGCCCACCTGCACGGCGCGGAGCGTCGCCTGCGAGCGCGCCACCCAGTCTTCATCCGGGACGTCTACCGATCGGATGACCTCGTCGGGAAACTGCCGCGCCAGCGCCTCCGCCGCCGCGTCGCGGTCCGCCGCGCTGCGAAACACGACGCGCCACGCGTCGGGCTGGCTGGTCTCGTCGACGGCGGTGATGGGATAGTCGACCAGCGCGGCCTGGACCAGCTCCGGTCGCTTTACTGAGGCAAGTTCGAGTGCAGGCCAGGTCCGCATAGGCTCAGCCGAAGATGTCCTTGACACGGTCGAACAGCCCTTTGTCCTCCTGATCGCCGAGGGGGGTGGGCTCGAATTTTTCCCCCGGCAGCGATGCCGCCAGCTGTTGCAGCAGCTTCTTCTGCTCGCGCGTGAGCTTGGTCGGCGTCACCACCCTGACCGTGACCAGCAGGTCGCCGCGGCCGCGCCCGCTCACGTCCGGCATCCCGCGGCCGCGCAGGCGGAACGTCGCGCCGCTCTGCGTCCCTTCGGGGATGGTGAAGCTCTCCTCGCCCTCGAGCGTCGGGATCCTGATCTCGCTCCCGAGTGCGAGCGTCGGAAAGCTTACCGGAATCTCGCAGTACAGATCGTTGCCGTCGCGCTGGAAGAACGGGTGACTCTGCACGTGGATGACAACATACAGGTCGCCGGGCGGGCCGCCGGCGGGTCCTCCCTCACCTTCGCCGCTGAGGCGCAACCGCTGGCCGGTGGCGATGCCGGCGGGGATGCGCACCGTCAGCTTGCGCTCCTTTTCCACCCGGCCGGCGCCGCGGCACGTCGGGCAGGGCTTGGTGATCACCGAGCCGGCGCCGCGGCAGTAGCCGCAGGTGCGGGCGAGCATGAACGGACCCTGCTGCGTCCGGATCTGGCCGCGGCCGTGGCAGTGCGGGCAGGTCGACGGCTTGGTGCCGGGCGCCGAGCCGCTGCCGTGGCAGGTCTCGCACGTCTCCTGCCGCGGAATCTGGACGGTCGTTTCGGTGCCTCTGGCGGCTTCGTCGAACGAGATCTCGAGGTCGTAGCGGAGGTCGGCGCCGCGCTGCGGGCCCCGGCGCCGGGCGCCACCGAAGATGTCCCCGAACCCGAAGATGTCGCCCAACCCGCCGAGGATGTCCTCGAAGCCGGTGAAGACCGTCGGATCGAAGCCGGTGGCGGCGCTGCCCAGGCCGGCGTGGCCGAAGCGGTCGAACATGTGGCGCTTGTCCGCGTCGGCGAGCACGGCGTACGCCTCCGCGGCTTCCTTGAACTTCTCCTCGGCTTCCTTGCTGCCGGGATTCCGATCCGGGTGGTGCTTGAAGGCGAGCTTGCGGTAGGCGCTCTTGATCTCCTGCTCGGTGGCGTTGCGGGAGACGCCGAGCACCTCGTAGTAGTCGCGCTTACTCACGCCTGGCCACCTTGACCATCGACGGCCGCAGCAGGCGATCGCCCAGCCTGTAGCCGCGGCGGAGCTCTTCCATCACTTCGCCGTCCCGGTGCTCGGCGCTGACCTCACGCATGACCGCCTGGTGGATGCGCGGATCGAAGTCGGCGCCGACCGCCTCGATCGGCGTGACGCCCCGCTTGCGCAGCAGCTCGGTCATCTGGCGGTGTATCAGCTCCACACCCTTCCGGTACCCCTCGACGTCGCTGCCGGCCGGCGCCTCGAGCGCGCGCTCCAGGTCGTCGATGATCGGGAGCAGGTCCTCGAGCGCCGCCGCCGTTGCGGCGTCGGCCTGGTCGCGGCGGTCGCGCTCGACGCGCTTGCGATAGTTGTCGAATTCGGCCGCCAGGCGCAGCAGCCGATCCTGCAGTACGTCCCGCTCGCGCTCGAGCGCTTCGAGCGGGTCCTCCTCCCGGGCCGGCGCCGCCTCGGCGGACGAATCCGCGGCCGACACCACGCCGGCGGACGTGTCCGCCGGCGGATCGGTGACGGCCGCTTCGGCCGCGCCAGCCCGCTGATTCGGGTCCTTGTCGTCGAAGGACTCAGACATGCGTCAGTTCGCAGCGCGCAGCACGCGCGAGACCGCCTGGGTCGTGCCGTCCACGAAGGCGATCGCGCGGGAGTAGTGCATCCGGGTTGGACCGATGACGCCCACCGTCCGGATGCCCGTAGCGTCGGACGCGGTGGAGGCCACCAGGCTGAAGGGCCGCAGGCCCGGCGTCGCGTGCTCGGCGCCAATCACGACCGTCAGCCCCGGCCCGTCGATGTACTGGTTCAGGAGGTACACCATCCGCTCTTTCTGTTCGAGCATCTCGAGCAGGGCGCGCAGCGTGGCAAGCGACACGCCTTCCTCTACCCCACCGCGCAGGCGTGCGCGGTGGGGGCCCCGCTCCTGCGCCGGCCGGCCGAGCAGCGACGCCGCCCCCTCGACGTGGAACGTGTGCGGATTCGGCATCTCCTCGAGCGTCGAGCGGGCCAGCCGGAGCGCCCGCGCGAGCAGCCGGTCGTACAGCGTGCGCTCCTGCTGAAGGCGCGCCAGCACCGCCGCGCGCACCTCGGCGAGCGGCAGGCCGCCGAACTCGGTGTTCAGATAATTCGCGGCGCGCACGAGCTCCTCGGGCACCACGTCCTCGCCGGCGTCGACCACTTTCTGGGCAATCTGGTTGCCGCGCGAGACGACGACGACCAGCACGCGCGAGCCGTCCAGCGGCACGAATTCCAGGCGCTGGAGCACCGCGGAGGGGCTGCCGCCCAGCGCGAACCCGACGTAGCGCACCGCCCGCGAGACCAGATGCGACGCGCTGGCGAGCAGGTCGTCCATGAGCGGCGACCGCTCGGCCTGCTCGCGCAGCCGGTGTTCGACGACCGCCGGCGCGCGCGTCGGCTTCCGGCTCTCGAGCAGCAGATCGACGAACGCGCGGTAGCCGCGGTCGGTCGGCACGCGCCCGGCCGACGTGTGCGGCTGATGGACGTAGCCCGTCTCTTCGAGCTGTGCCAGCACGTTCCGGATGGTGGCCGGCGACACGCCGAGCCCGCTGCGGCGGGCAAGGATCTGCGACGCGACCGGCTCGCCCGTTTCGACGAACTCCCGGACCAGGGTGGCCAGCAGGCGGCGCGAACGATCGGCAAGTTCGAAGGAGCTCATTGCGCGTCAAACGACGCTAAGCGTGTCTCCAAATTATAGCCCAGCGTGCGCGGCCGCCCGGCGCGGCGCCGGCGGTAGAACGGCGTAGAAGTACACCCGTCGCGCGGCGACGAGGAGCGGCGGTTCGTCGAGCCACGACAGGTCGGCAACGCTCGCGTACCGCGCCCGGAAGACGTCGCGCTCCCAGTCGTCGAGCACGACGAACACGGGCCGGCCGAGCCGGCGGAAGTGGTCGAGCGCTTCGCCGTACAGCTCGGGCTCGAGCCACTCGAAGCGCATCGTGATCCGGTTGGCGTAGTACCGCAGGCTGCCGCTGTGCTGGTTGCAGAGGATGACGGCGTCCTCGGGCAGCTCTCTGGCGAAGCGTCCGGCAGCGACGTAGCGCGCTTCCTCGGCGCGGACGCGAAACGCCGCGCGCCCGGTCCACAGTCCCCACCCGGCGAGCACGATCGCCACGGCCGCGAACGCGACGGCGCGCGGCCGCCGCGCTGACGGCACGAGTGCAGCGAACGCGGCCGAGGCCAGCGCGAGCATCACAGGAAACGCCGGCAGCAAAAAGCGCAGAAACGTCCAGTGGTCGAACGGGGTGTACGCGAGATACGAGAGCGCGACCAGGGCGGCCACGCCGACGCCGAGGCGCACGATCGGGCGCACGTCGATCGGGCCGCGCCGCCGCAGCACCCATGGCGCAGCAAGGCCGAGGAAGATGAACGGCGTCTGGGTCTGCAGCAGCCACGTCGTGTAGTTCGCCAGGTTCGCCGGCACGTAGCGGCTCGCGTAGATGTTCGAGAACGTGCCGTAGCCCGAGGCGAGCGCGGAGCCGTAGAGATGCTGGTTGATGGCCGCGACGGCAATCGGCCCCGGGAGCACGGCCGCCGTGAACAGCGCGGCGCGGCGGATCCGGTCGCGCGGCGTGCCCGAGCGGGTCGCAATGAACACGAGGATCGGCACCGCGAGGACGAGGAGGTTCGGTCGCGTCAGAACGGCGAGCGCGGCGGCCAGGCCGGCGGCGCCCAGGCCGACCGTCGTGCCGCGCACGGCAAGCACGATCGCGACGAGCCACCACGCCATGGCCGGCACGTCGCTCATCGGCCACATCAGCTGAAAGAGGAACGGCGGGCTGGCCAGAAGCGCCGCGGCCGCGAGCAGGCCGGCCGACGGCCCGCCAATGCGCGCGCCGAGCAGGAAGGTCAGCCACACCGACAGCCCCCCGAGCAGCGGCACGACCCAGAAGACGGCCGTCGCGCCGCCCGACGCCTTGAACACCGCCATCACCATCGGCAGCCCCGGCGCGTAGGTCGGCACCATGGTCCCGCGGTCGTCGCCGGGCCGGTAGCCGAACGGCGTCAGCGTCCAGTTCGCGTTGCGCCAGGACGCCTCGTCCGCGAGCGGCTCCTCCATGATCAGCCGGCCCTCGAGCCACAGGTCGGCCTGGCTGACGTAGCCGTAGGAGTCGGCGCCGCTGGCCGCGAAGGTGCCGAACCGCAGCCCGAGAGACGCGGTTGCGAGCGCCAGCGCGAGCGCGACAGGCGTGATCCCGATTGCCGTTGAGGAGAAAGGGGAAGCGTTCACCGTTTCCTGCGGTGAGGCCTCGGCCTTTGTGGGGCTGCCCTTGGCTTCGGGATCTCACCCGGCTGCGGTTGGGTCCGCCCTTCGGATTCTCCCGGTTCCGGCGCTCCGCTATAGAAGTGCGACCGCAGTTCCGTCTCAGGCACGAAGCGGCAGGCCTGCCGGTAGATCGCGTGCAGCGTCCCCGTGGCGAGGACCGAATGCAGCGGGATCGTGAGCGTTTGCCGTTCGCCAGAGGATAAGGTGCGTCGCAGCTTGCAATGACTCCCGCGTGTGGCCACCACTTCGAACCCGCACTGGACCAGGGCCGCCGCCACCTCGCGACCCGAGAGTCGTCTAAGCCGCAGAGGCATCTGCGGGCATTTCGTACGACACGTGAATGCGTCTCAGACGTCCCAGCCCCATTGTTCTGAGATCTTCACCTTCGAGATGCAACATCACCGCCGCCCGCAGGTTCCTGAGGGTCTCGTCGATCGTTCTGCCCTGGGTCACGACGGCCACCTCGTGGCAGTCAGCCACGTACGTATCGCCATCCTTTGTAATGACCGCATGGATGGTGTCTCGCTGCGGCCCCGCCGCACGCGCCGGCACGGGACGCGCGACAGGAGAGATGTCGGGGTGGCGGTGCTGAGGAAGCAGTTCGTACTGTCCTCGACTTCTTTTTCTGAAGTACTCGAGCCGGCTCTGATGGTGCGGGCGCGCATTCACACAACAGCGGCTGGTGACGTGGGTTCGGACCGTCTGCGGGTTCAAGTGCGGCAACGCTCGAACGATTTCGTTGGGTGTGAAGACGGGCTCTTTGCGACCGGCACACAGTCGCTGAGCCGCCTCCAGGATCAAGTGATGAGCAGCCATGACACCTCCCGGGGGATGAGTCTATTGTGATTATCAATTATTGTCAATGATAATCAACCCAGCGACAGCCCCAGCGCTGCGGTCTCGAAAGGACGGCTCAGCGCTTGGCGAGAGCGCCGTCCCACCGCATGCTGATGGCGGGCGCGTTCGGGTCGGTGACCTTGCCGTGCTTGACCGCAATCAGCTCGGCGACGATGCTGACCGCGATTTCCTGCGGCGTGATCGCGCCGATGTCGAGGCCGATGGGCGCATGGATGCCCTTGAGCGCGTCGGCCGGCAGCCCCTCCTCGAGGAGCGCGTCGAAGATGCGCTTGATCTTGGCCTTGCTGCCGATCAGGCCGAGGTACCGCAGCGGCCGGGTGACGAGGGCGCGCATCGTCTCGAGATCGTACGTGTGGCCGCGGGTCACGATCACCGCGTACGCGGTTGGCGGGAGCTGGTGTTCCTCGATCCAGGTTGGAATGTGATCGACGATGACATCGATCCCGTCGCCGAAGCGCTCGGTGCTGGCGAACTTCTCGCGGTCGTCGATGACGTGGACGTGGAAGCCGACCTCCTGGGCCGTCTTCGCCACGTGATAACCGACGTGCCCGGCGCCGAAGACGTACACCTCGGGCGACGGCTCGATCGGCTCGACGAACACTTCCATCTGGCCTCCGCAGATGAGCCCGGTCTCCTGCGCGAAGTCGTCGTTCAGCTCGAACTTCAGCGTGACCGGCTTGCGCGTCTTGATGGCCTCGCGCGCCTTCCAGAAGGCCTCGTTCTCGTAGCAGCCGCCGCCGATCGTGCCGACCGTCCGGCCGTCGGCGTAGACGAGCATCTTCGCGCCGACGCGCTGCGGCGTGGAGCCGACCGACGAGACGATGGTGACGAGCGCCACTTCCTCGCCGCGCTGGAGCGCCTCGTTGAGCGCGGCAAAGACCTCCTGGTTCATAGCTAGATTATAAGACCGTGTCGTTCACACTTCTCAATTCTCGGTTCTCGGTTCATGTTCTGGGTTCGGTTCAGGGTTCGGGGTTCCGGGTTCGGGGTTCCGGGCCGGCTGAAGCCGGCCGCCACGGACGTCGAGATCAGCGTTACGTAGCGTCCGCCTTTAGTCCCACGTGCCAGGTCTAACGAGCACGTGGGACTAGCGATGCGCGCGCCGTGGCGCGCGCCTATGAACGACTACCGCCTTTCAGGCGGTAGTCGTTCAAGCGGACTGGAACCGGAACCGCGAACCCGGAACCGCGAACCGAACCGAGAACACGAACCAAGAAGTGAGAAGCCAGAAGTGTGAACGACAGGTTCCTACCATCGATGCAGTTCACAGTACTCCGTCGGTTCGGTGCCCGCCAGAAATGACTCGTTGTACACGCGCGGACACGTGGGAAGCGCGAGCTTGCCCGTGTCGCGATCGATCTCCGCGAACGTGACGCCGTCCGGCACGGTGAACGGGACGCTCGGCCGGCCGGCGAGCGCCGTCTTCATGAACTCGGTCCAGATCGGCAGCGCCGCCTGCGTGCCGGTGAGCGAGAGCGGCTGGTTGTTGTCGAATCCCACCCAGACGACCGTGAGCAGCTCCGGCGTGAAACCGACGAACCAGGCGTCGCGGAGGTCGTTGGTCGTGCCGGTCTTGCCCGCGGCATCGAGGACGAATCCGGCGCTGCGCACCCCCGCGGCGGTCCCTTCGTTGAGCACGCTGCGCATCATGTTCGTGACGAGAAACGTCGTGTCCTCGCGCGCCGCCACGCGCGGCGGCGACACCTTCGGCCGCAGGTCCCCCTCGGACGTCGTCAGGCGCTGGATGGCCCGGAGCGGACGGACCCGGCCGCCGTTGACGAAGAGCGTGTAGGCCTGCGCCACTTCGAGCGGCGTCAGCTCGAAGACGCCGAGCGTGATGGCGGGGACCGCCTTCGGCGGCGTGCCGACGCCGATGCGCCGCCAGAGCGCGGCAACGCGGTCGAACCCGATCGTCTCGCCGACGTGAATGGTGCCGAGATTGCGCGACATGGCGAGCGCCCGCCGCCACGTAATCTCGCCGTCGTACTCGTCGTAGTTCTGCGGCTCCCAGACCTGGTCGTCGAAGGAAAACGTCGCCGGCTCGTCGACGGTCAGCGAGGCCGGCGTCAGGTCGGTCCGCCCTTCCTCGGCGGCGAGCTCGAACGCCGCGAGGTACACGAACGGCTTGAAGATGGAGCCGGGCTGCCGGCGCGCGGCAATGGCGCGGTTGTACTGCGACTGGTGGTACGAACGGCCGCCGACCATGGCAAGGATCTCGCCGCTGCGGGGATCGACGGCGATGAGCGCCGCCTGCGCCGGCTGGGCACGCTTGCGCCGCGCGAGCAGCCGGTCGACGCTGGCAAGGCCGGCGCGCACCGCGCCAATCGCGGCGCGCTGCAGCGAGAGATCGAGGGTGGTGAAGACGTCGACCTGGCCCGCCTGCGCCGTGACGCCCGGAAACGCCTCCGCCACCTGGGCGCCGACGAGGTCGACGAAGTACGGCGCCTCGTTGTCGACGGCCAGCGCGACGACCCGGAGCGGCTCGCGCGAGGCGCGCTCGGCCGCCTCGGGCGTGATGTACTCCTCGTCTGCCATCGCGCGCAGCACCACGTTCCGGCGTTCGGACGCGCGCTCGGGACGGGTGAACGGCGAGTGCAGCCCCGGGCTCTGAATGACGCCGGCAATGAGCGCCGCCTCGGCCAGCGAGACGTTGCTCACGTCCTTGCCGAAGAAAAGGCGCGCCGCCTCGGCCACGCCGTGAATCGCGAACGAACCCCGTTGCCCGAAGTAGACGTCGTTCAGGTACAGCTCCAGGATTTCGTCCTTGGTCGCGCGCCGCTCCAGCACGAGCGACATGAGCGCTTCCCGCAGCTTCCGCCAGTAGGAGCGCTCGCCGGCCTGGAGCTCCGCGTTGAACTCGTTTACGAGGAAGAACATCCGCGCCAGTTGCTGCGTGATCGTGCTGTAGCCCACCAGGTTCGGGCTGTTCCCGAAGACGTTGGTCACCGCGGCGGCGAGGATGCGGATCGGGTTGATGCCTGGATGCGCGTAGAACCCCTGGTCCTCGATCGCCAGCACCGCCTGCTGCATGTAGGTGGGAATGGTCGCGAGCGGCACGGTGCGCCGCTTCTGCCGTCCGCCGCTCGTCATCAGCGCGGTCAGGAGCGGCGGGTCGAGCTCGACCGATTCCCTCGCGCCGCGCCCCTCGATCTCGATGCTCTGGATCGTGCGGGCGAAGCGGACCCGCACGGGGGCGCCGCCCAGATCGCTCGCGCGCGGCCGGATCGTCAGCGCCGCGCGCTCGAGGGCGAACTCGCCGGGGGCCTCCGCCTGCGGCCGCTGGGTGTAGCCGAGATCGTTGAGCAGCGCGACGAGCTCCTGCTGGCCGGCCGCCTGGCCGCGCCGCAGCACGACGGGGCGCGCATACACGCGCGGCAGCGTCCGCTCGCGCTCGCCGTGCAGCCGCTCGTCGATCAGCCGCGCGAAGGACAAATAGGCGTACCCGAAGGTCGCCACCGATGCCACGACCAGCCCGGCGGCGGCATACGCCGCGTACCGCCGCCAGGATCGACCTGACGGCCGGGCCTTACGACCGGACGTGGACGCTGTCATCATCGACGAGCCTTCGTTCACCCTTCTGTCTTCTCGCTTCTCGGTTCGTGTTCACGTTCGGTTCAGGGTTCTGGGTTCGAGGTTCGCGGTTCCAATCTCCCCGGTCCGGCTGAAGCCGGACACTACGTACGTCTACGTACACTCTGCAAAATGCGCACCCGAACCCTGAACGTCGAACTATGAACGACCGAACCCGAACCGAACGTGAACACGAACCCAGAAACGAGAACGGAGAAGCGCGAACGACACGTTCCCAGCTCAGCATCAAATCGTGACCACCCAATGCGTGCCCTGGTCGAGCGGCAGATCGTCGCCCAGCCGGTCGATGAGCGCGCTCCCGTGCTTGTTGAGAAAGTACACGAAGCCGATCGCCCGTTCCTGAGGATCCCCGCCGGGAAACGCCTGCGCCTGCGCGTGCCTGAACTGGCGCCGCAGCGTCTCGTCCTTGCGCTTGACGGCCTGGATGATCTTGGCGTGCAGCTTCTTCAAGTCGTCCTGCATCCGTCCGAGCGTCGAGCGCACCGCGCCTTCCAGCGTCGGGTCGAGCTGGGCCGCCGCGCGCGCCAGCGCCTCCATCCGCTCGGCCACCGCGCGAGCCGCTTCCTCATGCGAGGCGTTGACGGCCGGGGGGATCTGCGCGGCCAGCAACTGGTTGAGCGCCCCCTCGTCCTGCGCCCGCAGCGCTTCGAGGGGCAAATCGTGGCGCGCCAGGAACCGCATCGTGTTCGAGTCGACGATCGTCGCCGTCGTGCGGTGATACATCAGCGGCATCGGCACGCCGAACGTGCCGTAGATGCCGCGCAGCTGGGCCAGATAGGCGAGCTCGTTCGGTCCGGTGACGTAGCACGCGGTGGGGAAGAGCGCGTCCTGCACGATCGGGCGCAGCAGCACGTTGGGGCTGAATTCGGCCGGCCGTGCGCGCACCCGCTCCAGGAGCGCCGCCGCCTCACGGACGTGAATGCCCGCGCGTACGCCGTCGAGGCGGAACAGCGCCAGGTGGTCGAGCGCGGGCGTGACCTGCGCGTGGTAGCCGCGCGCCACCAGCGCGGCGCCCGCTTCTGCCGCCAGCCGCGGCGTCGTACCCGCCTGCTCGACTTCGCGCGCGAAGATCGGGCCCGCCAGCGGCTTGGCCGCCGGATCGGCGGCATCGAAGACGATGAGGCCCCGGGGCCCCAGAATCGACTCGAGCAGCTGGCCGAAGGCGTCGACCATGCCGTTGCCGGGCCGGTACGCGGCGCGTACTGCCTCGATGACGGAAGGGCTGAACTCCGTGGCCGGCAGCCTCGAGGCGAGCGCGCCCACGGCCTCGGCAATCGACGCGTCGAGGCGGACGCGCGCGACGGGCCCCTCGCCCGCGCCCGGGCGGCGTCCGAGCGTCCCCTCAGCGAAGTTCAGCTCGGCGTCGAGCACGCCGCACGCCTTCACCTCGTCCCAGTCGTGGTCCTCGGCGTCGATCCAGAACAGCGCCACCGCAGGGACACGATGTTCGCCCGCGACCCGTTCGGCCAGACGAATCGCCGTGAGCGCCTTGAGCAGCGTGAAGAGCGGCCCGCCAAAGAGCCCCGCCTGCTGGCCGGTGACGATTGCGATCGTCTGTGGATCGCGCAGGCGGGCCGCGGCGGCGAGCGCTTCCGGCGGCGCGCCTCGGCGGCGCTGCTGAGCTTCCACGACGTCGGCAATCGTGTCGCGCTGCCGCGGGTGCCGCTGCGCGCGGGCGATCGCCTCCCGCCACGCCGATGGATCGGCGGGGTTGCCGGCGAAGAAGTCAGCCAGGCGCGCGTACTCGAACGCGTAGTCGGCCGCCAGGCGTTTGATCCAGGGAAAGCGGCGAATCTCGACGGGCAGGCGCGTGCTGGTGGCGGAGAGGCCAGTCTGCGGGAGCACCGGAGGCTACTGTCGCAGAGCGCTCGGCGGAGTGTCAAGCAACGTGCTACGATCAACGCACACCGCATCTTCGCTGCGACCTTTCCGCTCAAAGGAGCTCCGCCACTGACCCGGGACGGATCTGAGGGACGGTCCCCGCCAGCGGACCGTCTGGCCAACACTGGCTGGTCGGATCGCGAGGCGATCCGACCCGTGCGTGCCGACGCGACCGAGTCGGAGCCGCCGATCGATCTGCCGCTCCACGAACCGGAGCCCGCCGTTCGCGAGGAGCCGTCGCCGCTCGGAGACACCGTCGCCGCCGCCGAGCCATCGCCTGCATCGCCGGGCAGCAGTCGCGGCATCATCATCGGGATGCTCGTCCTCGGCCTGCTCGCCGGCTTCGGCGCGGGGTTCGTGGTCGGGCAGCGTCTGGCGCCGCCGCCGCCGCCACGTGCGGTCGAGGTACCGCGCCCGGCGCCCGTGGTGCCCGCCGCACCTGCGGCGCCGAGCCCGCCACCGCTCGAGCCGGCTGTGACACCCGCTGAGAATGTTCCGGTGTCACCTGTCGTCGAAGCGCCTGTGGAAGTGCAGGAACCGGAAGTACGGCCGCCGGCCCCTGCGGTCGTAAAGACACCTGTGGCTCGCCCCACGGCTCCAGTCGTCCGGCCGGCCACCGTCCGCTTCGACTCGCGCCCGCCGGGCGCCACGATCTATCTGGACGAGGTCCGTGTCGGTGTCACGCCGCTGACGATGAACACGGTCATGCCGGGCACACACCAGGTGCGCGTGGAGATGCTCGGACGCGAGACATGGAGGACGTCGGTGACGGTGAAAGAAGGGGAGCAGCTGTTCGTGGGAGCGTCGCTGGAATAGCCGGTAGCCGGTAGCTGGTAGCAAAGGATGAACGCAGTACTCGCACTCGAAGACGGCACCTGGTACCGCGGCGTGGCCGCGGGCGCGCAGGGGGAGACCTCCGGAGAGGTCGTGTTCAACACGAGCATGACCGGCTACCAGGAGGTGCTCACCGATCCGTCGTACGCGGGGCAGATCGTCACGATGACCGCGCCGCAGATCGGCAACTACGGCGTGGCGCCGGGCGACACCGAATCGCAGGGGCCGCACGTGGCCGGCTTCGTGATGCGGGAAGAGTCACCGCTTGCGAGCAACTGGCGCGCTGACGGGACGCTCCGCGACTACCTCATCCGCCACCACATCGTCGCGATTTCCGACATCGACACGCGCGCGCTCACCCGCGTGCTGCGGTCGGCAGGCGTCATGCGCGGCGTGATTGCCACCGGCCAGGTGGATCCCGACGAGCTGGTGGCGAAGGCGCGCGCCATCCCGAAGATGGAAGGCTCGGACCTCGTGCGCGGCGTCACCTGCGATCGCCCGTACGCCTGGCGCGAACGCGCGCCCGCCGAAGGCGACGCGGCGCATGCCGAGTTCGGGCTGCCGCCGGGCCGCCGGGCCTCGCGCCGGCTGCGCGTGGCGGCATACGACTTCGGCGTCAAGTGGAACATCCTGCGGCGGCTCGACGCGTACGGCTGCGACGTGCACGTGTTTCCGGCGGCGACGCCCGCCAGGGAGCTCCTGGCGATCGACCCGGACGGCATCTTTCTCAGCAACGGCCCGGGCGATCCGGCGGCGCTCCACTACGCCATCGACAACGTGAAGCAGCTGGTGCAGGCAGACCTGCCAATGTTCGGCATCTGCCTCGGCCACCAGATCCTCGGCCTGGCGGTCGGCGGCGAGACGTTCAAGCTGAAGTTCGGCCACCGCGGCGCGAACCATCCGGTCAAGGAGCTCGACTCGGGCAAGGTCGAGATTACGTCGCAGAACCACGGCTTTGCAGTCAATCCCGATACGCTGCCCCCCGGCGTCCGCGTGACGCACCTGAACCTGTACGACGGGACGGTTGAAGGCTTCCGGCACACGACGAAGCCGATGTTCTCGGTGCAGTATCATCCCGAGGCGTCGCCCGGTCCGCACGACGCCGACTATCTCTTCCAGCAGTTCCTCGACGCGATGGAGAAAAAGTGACCCCTTTAACCACGAAGGCCACGAAGACCGCGAAGAACACGAGAATATGTTTTAAAAATTTCGTGACCTTCGTGATCTTCGTGTGCTTCGTGGTTGGTTTTGGGATTGATGCCTCGTCGTACTGATCTCAGGCGCGTCCTCGTCATCGGCTCCGGCCCGATCGTGATCGGGCAGGCGTGCGAGTTCGACTACTCGGGCACGCAGGCGTGCAAGGCGCTCCGCGCCGACGGGCTGGAGGTGGTGCTGGTCAACAGCAACCCCGCCACGATCATGACCGACCCGGAGATGGCGGATCGCACCTACGTGGAACCGCTCACGCCGGAGCTGGTCGAGGCGGTCATCGAGAAGGAGCGCCCCGACTGCCTGCTGCCGACCGTCGGCGGCCAGACGGCGCTCAACCTGTCGGTCGCGCTCGCCGAGCGCGGGGTCCTCGCCAGGCACGACGTCAGGCTGATCGGCGCCTCGATCGACGCGATCAGGGTGGCCGAGGATCGGCTGCTCTTCCGCAACGCGATGCGCGACATCGGCATCGAGGTGCCGAAGAGCGGCCTGGCCAAGACGCTGGACGAGGCGCTGGCGCTCGTCGACGAGGTGGGGTTTCCGGCGATCGTGCGCCCCTCGTTCACGCTCGGCGGGGTCGGCGGCGGCATCGCCTACAACATCGAGGAGTTCCGCGAGGTGGCGGGCCGCGGGCTCGACCTCAGCCCGGTGCACGAAATCCTCGTGGAGGAGTCGGTCATCGGGTGGAAGGAATTCGAGCTCGAGGTGATGCGCGACGTCGCCGACAATTTCGTCGTCATCTGCTCGATCGAGAACGTCGACCCGATGGGCGTGCACACCGGCGACAGCATCACGGTGGCGCCGGCGCTGACGCTCACCGACAAGGAATATCAGCGGATGCGCGACATGGCGCGCCGGATCATCCGCCGCGTCGGCGTCGAGACCGGCGGATCGAACATCCAGTTCGCCGTCAACCCGGAGAACGGGCGGATTGTCGCGATCGAGATGAACCCCCGCGTGTCGCGGTCGTCGGCGCTCGCCTCGAAGGCAACCGGCTTCCCGATCGCCAAGATCGCGGCGAAGCTGGCGCTCGGCTATCACCTCGACGAGATCCCGAACGACATCACGCGCCTCACGCCCGCCTCCTTCGAGCCGACCATCGACTACATCGTGGTCAAGTTCCCGCGCTGGAACTTCGAGAAGTTCCCGCAGGCCGATCGGACGCTGACGACGCAGATGAAGTCGGTAGGGGAGGCGATGGCCATCGGCCGCACGTTCAAGGAGGCGTTCCTCAAGGCGGTGCGGTCGCTCGAGCTCGGCAAGTTCGGGAGCGTGTTTCCCGCGGGCCCCGAGGACGCCTCCGACGAGGCGGAAGACGAGTCGGCGCTCCGCCGGCGGCTGGTCGTGCCGAACGATCGCCGGATGTGGGCGCTCTTCCGCGCGCTCCGCCGCGGCTGGAGCGTGGAGACGCTCCACGAGCTGACGCGGATCGATCCATGGTTCCTGCGGCAGTTCGTGGAAATCGAGGAGCTGCGGAAGATGGCGGCGCTCGGCGAGTTCCGCGACATGTCGCCCGAGCTGCTGCGCACGCTCAAGCGCACCGGCTTCAGCGACGCCGACATCGCGGCGGTGCACGGCGTCAGCGAGGAGCTCGTCCGGCTGCGGCGGCTCGAGGAGGGCCTGGTGCCCGCCTACAAGCGGATCGACACGTGCGCGGCCGAGTTCGAGTCGTTCACGCCGTATCTCTACGGCACGTACGAGCAGGCGTGCGAGGCCGATCCGACGCCGCGGCGGAAGGTGGTCATCCTCGGGAGCGGCCCCAACCGGATCGGGCAGGGGATCGAGTTCGACTACTGCTGCTGCCATGCGGTCTTCGGGTTCCGCGAAGAGGGATTCGAGACCGTCATGGTCAACTGCAACCCCGAGACGGTGTCGACCGACTACGACACGTCCGACCGCCTGTACTTCGAGCCGCTGACGTTCGAGGACGTGATGGCGATCATCGAGCGCGAGGGCAGCGCGGGCGGCGATGTCTCCTGCGTGGTGCAGTTTGGCGGCCAGACGCCGCTCAAGCTGGCGCTGGCGCTCCAGGAGGCGGGCGTGCAGATCCTCGGCACCTCCCCCGACTCGATCGACCTGGCGGAGGACCGGCAGCGCTTCTCCCAGCTCCTGTGGGACCTCGGCGTGCCGCAGCCGGCGAGCGGCACCGCCATCTCGCGCGAGGAGGCGCGGGAGGTGGCCGGGCGCATCGGCTATCCCGTGGTCGTGCGGCCGTCGTACGTGCTCGGCGGGCGCGGCATGGCGATCGTGTTCGACGCCGGCGCGCTCGACCGCTACATGGCCGGCGCGGTCGACGTCTCGCACGACCGCCCCGTCCTCGTCGACCGCTTCCTGGAAGACGCGTTCGAGTTCGACGTCGACGCGGTCGCCGACGGCACGGGCGCCGTGGTGATCGCCGGCGTCATGGAGCACATCGAAGAAGCAGGCATCCACTCCGGCGACAGCTCCTGCGTGGTGCCCCCGTTCATGGTGGCCGAGCGGCACCTCGCCACGATCCGCGACTACACGCGGCGGATCGCGCGCGCGCTCAAGGTCGTCGGCCTGATGAACGTCCAGTACGCCATCAAAGACGACGTCGTCTACGTGCTGGAGGTGAATCCGCGCTCGTCGCGCACCGTGCCGTACATCGCCAAGGCGACCGGCGTGCCGCTCGCCAAGGTGGCGGCGCGGATCGCGGCCGGCAGAACGCTGGCGGAGCTCGGGCTGGTGGACGATCTCGAGGTGCGCGGCGTGTTCGTGAAGACGCCGGTGTTCCCGTTCGTGCGGTTCCCCGGCGTCGACACGATCCTCGGGCCCGAGATGAAGTCGACGGGCGAGGTCATGGGCGGCGCCGAGAACTTCGGTGCGGCATTCGGCAAGGCGATGATGGGTGCCGGGCAGCGGCTGCCCGTCGAGGGGTGCGTCTTCATCAGCGTCAACAACAGCGACAAGCAGACGGTGCTGCCGATCGCGCGCGACCTGGCGCAGCTCGGCTTCGCCCTGACGGCAACGCGCGGCACCGCGGTGTTCCTGCGCGCGCACGGCATCGACGTCGAGGTCGTGTACAAGGTGAACGAGGGGCGGCCGAACGTCGCGGATCACATCGTCAACCGGAAGATCGACCTCGTGATCAACACGCCGCTCGGGCGCGAGTCGTTCTTCGACGACCGGGCGGTGCGGCGCGCCGCCACCATGGCGCAGGTGCCGTGCATCACGACGCTGACGGGCGCGTCGGCCGCCGTCGCCGCCATCAAGGCGCTGCGCTCGCAGGCGTTGACGGTGCGGTCGCTCCAGGACTATTACGCGGGGGTGGAAGCGGGGGCCTAACCCGATGAACCACGAAGATCACGAAGGTCACGAAGGACACGAATTATCAAAAGTATTCGTGATCTTCGTGACCTTCGTCTTCGTGTGCTTCGTGGTTTCACTATCGGCGCAGACGTTCCGCGCGCGGATCGACACCGTCCAGGTCGCGGTCACGGTGAGCGACGCCAACGGGCGGCTTATCACCGGCCTCGCGAGAGACGACTTCGAGATCTTCGAAGACGGCGTGCTCCAGCCGATCACGGTGTTCACCAACGGGCGCGTGCCGGTCAGCCTCGGCGTGCTGCTCGACGCGAGCGACAGCATGCGCGGGCAGCCGATGGCCGACGCCCGCGCCGCCGTCGACCGCTTCCTGACGGCGCTGCTCGAACGAGGAGACGAGGCGTTCGTCGCCGCGTTCAACCATCAGCCGCGGCTCGTGGCGCCGTGGACCCGTCCGCCCTCGGCCCTCGAAGGAGAGCTCGGCCGGGTGCTGCCTTCGGGCGGCACCGCGCTCTACGATTCGCTCGTGGCCTCCGCCGGGTACTTTGGACGGCGCCTGCACCCGCGCGCGGCGCTCGTCGTGGTCTCCGACGGCGTCGACACCGCCAGCGACTGGACGCTGCGGCAGGCGCGCGAGGTGCTGCAGCGCGCCGACCCGCTGGTGTACGCGATTGCAATTGATTCAGCCGACGCGCCCGTCACCCGTCGGGTGAACGTCGAGGCGCTGAAGGAGATCACGGCGACGAGCGGCGGCTACACCGAGGTGGTCAAGGGGTCGGCCGACCTCGGGCCGGCGACCGAGCGGATTGCCGACGAGCTAAACAAGCAGTATACGCTCGGGTATGTGCCGATCAAGGCGCCGGACGATCAGTGGCGCGGGATCCGCGTGCGGGTGAAGAGCGGCGCGTATTTCATCCGCGCGCGGCGCGGGTATTACGCGGTGAGACCGTGAAGCACCGTACCAGTACCGCCGATGAACCTTCGAATTATGGCAACGTCGACGCGAACGCGCATCTCCTTCAACCGCGTGGGTGACGTCATTGGCCATTGTCCCCTGGGAGAACGACTTTGCCTTCAATCGCGATGACCCGTACGAGGCGCGTGCCGCATGTGCCACATGCAGCAACCGGTGGGGTTATGCACGGTCAGCGTGCGCGGGCACGCGCGTGCGGTGGGCCGCCGGAGTGTGCGCGGCTGGGGAGCGCCCCCGCCGCGGGGCGGTTCAATCGGTTAGCCCGGCAGTGCGCCGCACGACGCAGTCGATGAAAGTCTCGACCAGCTCGGGTGCCCGCCGGCCCCGTGCCACGTCGTCGCGAAGCTGGGCGACGGCAACGGCGGCCGGCTGCGCATGCCGGTAAGGGCGACCCGAGGTCAGGGCGTCGAACGCGTCGGCAATGCCCATGATCTGCGCCAGGAGCGGTACCTCGTCGCCGTGCAGCCCGTCCGGATAGCCGCTGCCGTCGAGCATCTCGTGATGATGCCGGACGATGGGGCGTACTGCGCCGAGCGAGCGCAGACGGCTGCAGAGCTGGTCGCCGACGACCGGGTGCGCTTTCATGAGGTCGTATTCCTCGCTCGAGAGCGGCCCCCGCTTGTTCAGCACGGAGTCCGGAACGGCAATCTTGCCGAGATCATGCAGCAGGCCGCCCGTGTAGGCATCGCGCGCCTCGACGATCGCGGCGAGGCTGAAGAGCAGCGCCTCGGCCGATTCGAGTCGCACCTCGGGACTTTCGAGCGTGGTCATCAGCACCACCGGCAGGAGCCGTGTCGCCGGGTCAGCCTTGAGCTTCGCGCAGACTTCCAGGCCGCTCGCGCCAGGCATCACGACATCGAGGAGTACGAGATCAGGCGTCGCGTGGGCGAGGCATGCGGGCACTTCCTCCCCGCTAGCGGCGGTCTCGACGAGGTAGCCCTCCCGCTCGAGCCGGCGCCGCAGCACATCGCGGATGGCGAACGAGTCGTCCACCACCAGGATCCGCGCGCTCGGTTGGATTGCCTGCTGCTCCATCAGACTTCGGCTGTTCGCCTCACCGAAGCCCGAACTCGTCGAGGCGGCGGTACAACGCGCGGCGGCTGATGCCGAGCAGCCTCGCGGCCGCCGCGCGGTTGCCGCCCACCTGCTGCAGCGCCTGCTCGACGGTTGTCCGGTCGAGCTCCGGCCCGCTCTCCTCGTCCTCGTCGGGTTCCGCGGAGGTGTCCGCACGCTCGGGTGGCCGGCCGCCGAGGGCCGCCAGCATTTCCCGCTCGCTGAGCACCCGTCCTTCGCTTAGCATGCACGCGCGCTCGATCACGTTGCGCAGCTCGCGCACGTTGCCCGGCCAGGGCGCGTTGAGGAGCAGCCGCTCCGCTCCCGGGCTCAGGCCGGCGACCGTCTTCTCGAACCGGCGGGCGAATTCCTTGATGAACACCGCCGTGAGGTACGGGATGTCTTCGCGCCGCTCCCGCAGCGGCGAGAGGGCGATTTCCACGACGTTCAGCCGGTAGTAGAGGTCCTGGCGGAACCGGCCGGCGGCCACCTCGTCGAGCAGGCGGCGATTGGTGGCGGCGACGATTCGGACGTCGACGCGCCGGCCTTCGGTGGCGCCGACGCGCTGCACCTCGCCGTACTCGATCACCCGCAGCAGCTTGGCCTGCACGGGCTGCGGCAGCTCGCCGACTTCATCGAGAAACAGCGTCCCGCCGTCGGCCAGCTCGAACAGCCCTGCCTTGGCCTCGACGGCGCCCGTGAACGCACCGCGCGTGTGCCCGAACAGCTCGCTTTCGAACAGGGTGTCGACGACGGCGGAGCAGTTGAAGGCGATGAACTTGCGATCGCGCCGGGGCCCGAGCATGTGGAGCGCCCTGGCGACGAGCTCCTTGCCGGTGCCGGTCTCGCCGGTGACGAGTGCGGTGCGCGCATGCGGCGCCAGGCGCCGGATCAGATCGAACAACTGCTGCATCGCCGGCCCGCGACCGACCATGCCGCAGAACTCGACGCGGCCCGCCAGCTCGGTATCGGCCGCAAGGAAGCGCTGACGCCGCTCAATCCCCTGCCGCACGGTCGTGAGCAGCTCGTCGAGTCGGGTGAAATCGAGGGGCTTGCTCAGGTAATCGAGCGCACCGAGTTTGATAGCCTCGATCGCCGATTCGATTGTGGCGTCGCCGGTCATCAGGATCACCTGACACTCGGGATCGATCTCGCGGATCGTGCGCAGGATGTCGAGGCCGCCGACTTCGGGCATGTTCTTGTCGAGGAGGGCCGCGTCGGGCTTCAGCGTGCGGAGCTCGGCCAGCAGCGCGTGCCCGCCCGCGTGCGCGACGACCTCGAAGTCCCGTGCTTCGGCAAATCTCTCGACGACGGAGCGCATCGTCGGTTCGTCGTCGACTACGAGCAGTCGGGGGCGCCGGTCGGACATTGGACAGCACTCTACTACTACCTGGATGCTTTGAACGGCTGCGCTGGCTGGCACCGGACTCCTGAAGCGTTCAGCTTGATTTGTTCCGCGAGCGCGTCCGTGTCCTATCCGCGCAGACAATGTCCGATCCGCACACCCCTTCGATCCCTTCCGAGGTCGTCCTTTATGACACGAGAGGCAAATACGTGACTTATGCGCCACCTACGGCTTTTTCCGACTGTGCAGCTCACATGAGTTTCCGTATATTCCGATAATCCTGTTCAGGAGTTGGGCGGCGACGCTGCGGGCGTTCGAGAAGAGCAACGTGGTCAACCGCATCGTCGTCGTTCGCGACGGGGAAGAGGCGCTCGACTACCTGTTCGCGCGCGGGGCCCATGCGGGACGTGCAGCGGCCCTGATGCCGGAAGTCGTACTGCTGGATCTCAAGCTGCCAAAGATCGACGGCCTGGAAGTGCTTCAACGCATGCGCGCCGACCCACGGACGCGACCACTGCCGGTCGTCGTCCTGACGTCGAGCAACGAGGAACAGGACAAGCTCCGGAGCTACGACCTGGGGGCCAACAGCTTCGTTCGGAAACCCGTGGACTTCGCGCACTTCGCCGAAGCCGCACAACAGCTCGGATTGTACTGGCTGGTGCTCAACCAGCCCCCGCCGCCACGGTAGGGAATTGGGGATTGCGTATGGCCGATCGACTGCGAGCGTTGATCGTTGAAGACTCCGAAGACGACACGGAAATGCTGCTGCGGCATCTCCGGCGGGCCGACCTCGAGGTCGAGTGGCTGCGCGTGGAGACTCCCGACGCCATGAGAGCCGCTCTTCAGCAGCGGCGATGGGACGTCGTGCTGTCCGACTACTCCATGCCGAGGTTCAGCGCCCCTGCGGCGGCGGCACTTCTTAGGGAGGAGGGGCTCGATATTCCCTTCATCATCGTGTCCGGCACGATCGGGGAGGAAACCGCCGTAACCGCCCTGAAGGCCGGGGCGCACGATTTCATGACCAAGGGAAACTTGAGCCGGCTCATTCCCGCCATCGAGCGGGAACTGAAAGATGCGGAGGAACGTCACAGGCGGCGTGAGGTAGAGCACGCGCTCACGGACATGCGCGAGCGCATGCGCTTCGCGCTCGAAGCCGTCGAAGTCGGCACGTGGGAATGGGACATCCTCACCGGTTCCGTCGTGTGGTCAGACATGCAGGAGCGCCTGCATGGCCTCGCGCCCGGGTCGTTCCGCGGGACGATCGACGCGTTCTACGATCTCGTGCATCCGGACGATCATCGGCAACTGCAGGGGATACGGGAGATGTTTCTCGCGAGCCAGGGGCATTCATGGGTCGAGTATCGGGTGAAGTGGCGCGACGGCTCCGTACACTGGATCGCGAGCACCGGCCGCGGGTTTCGCGATGAGGCGGGGCGTCCCGTCCGTGCGGCCGGCATCGGTGTCGACATCACCGAGCGGAGGCGGCTCGAACAGCAGCTCCTGCAGGCGCAGAAGATGGAATCCATTGGCAATCTGGCCGGTGGCATCGCGCACGACTTCAACAATCTGCTCACCGCGATCGCCGGCTACTGTCAGCTGTTGCAGGAAAGATCGGGGCTCGAGGCGGGCATGCTCGGTGACCTCAACGAAATCCGGCTCGCTGTCGACAGGGCCGCGGCGCTCACGCGTCAGCTCCTGGCGTTCGGCCGCCGGCAGGTCCTCGCGCCTCGGATCGTGAGCCTGAACGACGTCGTGGCCGACATCGCACCCATGCTGCGGCGTCTCATCGAGGAGAGCGTCCAGATCGATCTTCACCTTGCGCAGGATCTCGCCGCTATTAACGTGGATCCCTCCCAGATGGAGCAGGTCGTCTTGAATCTGGCCGTCAACGCGCGAGACGCGATGCCGCAGGGTGGCAAGCTGACGATCGAAACCGCGAACGCCGAGCTTGACAACGCGTATGCGCAGACGCACGGTGACGTCCGTCCGGGACCTCACGTGATGCTGTCGGTCAGCGACACGGGCCACGGCATGACCCCCGAGGTGCAGGCGCGCATTTTCGATCCGTTTTTCAGCACGAAGTCGCCGGGACACGGCACCGGCCTGGGGCTGGCCACGGTGTACGGCATCGTCAAGCAGAGCGGCGGCCACATCTTCGTCTACAGCGAGCCCGGCCTCGGCACGACGTTCCGGCTGTATTTCCCCGTGGCCGTCGACGCCCCTCGGCCCGCCGCCTTACCAGCGAAAGACGTCGACCGTGATCTCAGCGGCTCCGAAACGATCCTCGTCGTCGAAGATGACCCGCGACTCCGGGCGCTCGATGAACGGATCCTGAAACGCTACGGGTATCACGTGCTCGTGGCCGCAGACGTGGAGGGCGCAATGCGCGTGTGCACCGAGCACCGGGGCCCGATTCACGTCGTGCTCACCGACGTGGTCATGCCTGGCGGAAGCGGGCGGAACATTGGCGACTGGGTGCTCGAGCATCGGCCCGAAACGAAGGTCATGTATATGTCGGGGTATGCGGATACGGCGATCGTGCACCATGGCGTGCTCGACCCCGGCACCCATTTCTTGCAGAAGCCGTTTTCACCCGCCGAGCTGGCACGCAAGGTGCGCTCGGTGTTGTCGTAGCGTGATTCCGCGCCGCTACGACGGCGGCAACGGCATGGGACGCGACCGGCATGGCGATCGCGGCGCCCTCGTTGCCGGCCGGGCTGCATCAACGCATTCGCCGAGCGTTACGCGGTGAGGCCGTGAACAACCGTATCGGCGTCACCGATGAGCCTGCGAATTGCGGCGGCGGTCCGGTGCGACAGCGCGAGGAACTCCACGAACACGTGATGCTCTGCTCGTGCGGCTGCGGGAGGCGTGCAAGGCTCCGTTCGGACGACGCGCGCCGGAATATAAATCGTGTCACTCGCGTAATCTTCGATGGCGATCGTGGTCTGCTGATCCGGTCGCTGGGGCTTTGGCAGCCGGATGACCGCCCCGCTCTCGCTGAGCGCGACGAGCGTACCCGCGCAGGTGACGTTGACGCGGACCCGGAGGTTGGTGCTTTCCACGGATCGACTCCAGGCCGAATCAGCGAAGCTGGCGCAGCGTTCCCGCGTTCCTGCGGGCGACGATGGCCGCGACCGCGTTCGAGGCGATCATGACGCCGAGCGCGGCTGCTTTCTTGTCGTTCTTCCACAGCCGCTCGGCGGCCAGGATCGTCGCGGTCGTGACGCCTGCTTTCATCGCCCAGAACGCGCCCGAGTTGTTCACCACGCCCTGCATCAGTGGATTGGTTTCCAGCCCGCCATGGCCGAGCGCCTGGCGCGTCGAGTACACGTCGTACGCCTGGAGCGCCACATAGCTCGCGTAGAGCACCGGCAGCAACGCGGGCCGTGTTGGCGCAGAGGCAGTCAGCGACGTCGCGGCCGATGTCGCGGTCGCGGTCAGCGGCCCGCCACCCCAGACGACATTCGCGGCAGGGGTGGCGACCGACTCGTCGGCGGCGAACACCGGCGCCGCTGAAAAGGTGAGCGTCAGAATAGCGAGAGTGGCGATGAGTCGCATCATGCCCCCGGAAAGAGCGAGGATGATGCCGTCGAAACCATCGTGCTCAAGTAACTGAAAATACATGGCTTATGGTGAGTGCCTGTGCGCCGGAGGAGTGTGCGCTGTGCGGGCGCGGATGTGCGGCCCCGGGAGCGCACGGGGAGTCGGCGCCTACCGCAGCCCGAAGGAATCGAGGCGTCGATAGAGCGCCCGGCGGCTGATGCCGAGCAGCCGGGCAGCCGCTGACCGGTTGCCGCCGACCTGCTGCAGGACCTGCTCGACCAGTCTTCGATCGAGCGCCGCCTCGACCTCCCGCGCCTTGTCGGTCGACGCCGGCGCGGCGGGGCGGGGTGCGGGGGCAGGGCATGGGGCGACCGCGCCAAGCACCGAGAGCACGTCGCGTTCGCTCAGGATACGGCCGTCGCTCAGCATGCAGGCGCGCTCGATCACGTTGCGCAGCTCGCGCACGTTGCCCGGCCACGGCGCATTGTGAAGGAGCCGCTCGGCGCCGGGGCTGACGCCGACGAGCGCCTTGCCGAATCGCGCCGCGAACTCCTTGATGAACGCGGCCGTCAGGTACGGGATGTCCTCGGGCCGCTCCCGGAGCGACGGCAGGCCGATCTCAATGACGTTCAGGCGGTAGTACAGATCCTGGCGGAACCGGCCGGCCACCACCTCGTCGAAAAGCTGGCGATTGGTGGCGGCGATGATCCGCACGTCGACGCGGCGCCCCTCGGCGGCGCCGACGCGCTGCACCTCGCCGTACTCGATCACCCGCAGAAGCTTTGCCTGCACCGACTGCGGCAGCTCCCCGACCTCGTCCAGGAAGAGCGTGCCGCCGTCGGCGAGCTCGAAGAGCCCCGCCTTTGCCTCCATGGCGCCGGTGAACGCCCCACGCGTGTGGCCGAAGAGCTCGCTTTCAAACAGCGTCTCAACGACGGCGGAGCAGTTGAAGGCGATGAACTTCCGATCGCGGCGTGGCCCGAGCCGGTGAAGCGCACGGGCCACCAGCTCCTTACCCGTGCCCGTTTCGCCCGAAATGAGCGCCGTTCGGGCGTGCGGCGCCAGGCGGCGGATCATGTCGAACAGGTCCTGCATCACCGGGCTGCGCCCCACCATGCCGCAGAACTCGAACCGGCTGGCGAGATCGCTGTCGACCGCCAGCAGGCGCCGGCGGCGTTCGATGCCGTGCCGAACGGTATTGAGCAGCTCGCGCAATCGGTCGAAGTCGAGCGGCTTGCTCAGATAGTCGAGCGCGCCGAGCTTCACCGCCTCGATCGCTGAATCGACCGTGGCGTACGCGGTCATCAGAATTACCGAGCAGTCCGGATCGACCTCGCGGATCATGCGCAGGACGTCGAGCCCGGCCACCTCCGGCATGTTGCGATCGACGAGCGCCACGTCGGGCTTCAACGCGGGGAGCTCCGTCAGCAGGGCATGGCCGCCGGTTCGGGTGACGACCTCGAAGTCTTCCGCCGCGGCAAAGCGCTGCACGAGCGCGAGTATGCCCGGCTCGTCGTCGACGACGAGGAGACGCGGGCGCCTGTCCTCAGACATCCGCGGCGGCAACGCGGCCGGGCAGCTGCGGAAGCAGCGCGAGCGCCGCGAGCGCCGCCCGCTGGATCTCGGCGACGTCGGCGCGCTTCACGTCGTTTTCGGGGAGCTCGCGCAGCAGCACCTCACAGAACCCGACGATGATCGACAGGTGATTCTTGAACTCGTGCACGAGACGTTCGCGCGGGGTCTCCGGCGGGGTCGGCTCAGTCATTCGGTCCGCGACCAGTCCGAGGCGCAGCCAGTATCGCAGCGCGATCCCGGAAATGCAAGAAAACAAACGAGATGCGGCGTCGTTCCCGATGCCGTCGAACGGACGTAGTGATACACCGTATGCCTCTCTAGACCGCCAGCGGACACGACGACCGCGACGAAATTGCCGCGTCCGGCCGCGCGCAAGGTGGCAAATTCTGCCTGCGATCGCCGTAACTCGTTGATGCGGGGCGATCGGCGCCGGTGGCGGTGTTTGCAGGCAGCCCCGCCATGGTGTCGGTCGGCCTCCTGCCTGCACTCGCCCTCGTCGCGGGCGCGGCGTGCGCGCTCGTCACGGATCGCGTCGCGGTTGCGGGCTGGGTGCTCGCGGCGCTGACACTTGCCGGCTGGGTCTGCTGGCACTTCCATCGACCCCGTCTCTCGACCCTTGTCCTCGCGGCGGGGTTCTTCTGCGCATCGACGGCGCTCACTGTCAACGTGCGCGACGCGGCGCTCGATACACCGCTGCGTACGGTGCTCGATCGGGAGCTTGGTGGATTCGATCTGCGGACGATCGGACCGGGCGCCCGCCACGATCCGATTCGTGTGCGCGCGGTGCTCGTCGAAGATGCGTCGCACGAAGACGGCTTCATCGGGCTGCGCGCGCGCGTCACGGCGATCCGTCTCGACGGCGAGTGGCGCCCCGCGGGCGGAGGGGTGACGCTGGCGGTCGGCGGCACGGCGGCAGCAGCGCGTGTGGGCGAGTGGCGCGCCGGCCGCACGCTCGACCTGTTCGCCACGTTCCGCCGGCCGGCGCGCTACCTGAACGACGGCGTGCCCGACTTCGAACGGCAGCTCGCGCTCGACGGCACCACGCTCTTCGGGTCGGTCAAGAGCGGCCTGCTCGTCGACGTGGTGGCGCGCGGCAGCGTCTTCGAGGAGGCGGCGGCGCAGATCCGGCGCCATGCGCGGCGCAGCATCGAGCGCCGGGTGGCACCCCGCGATGCCGTGTCCGCGGCGATTGTCACGGCGGTGCTCATTGGCGACCGGACCGCCCTTCCCGATCCGATCCGGCTGCGGCTCCAGGCGGCAGGGACCTATCACGTCATTGCCATTTCCGGCGGCAACATTGCGATCCTCGCGGCGCTGACCGTCGGCGCGCTTCTGCTCTGCGGCATCACCGGACGGCCGGCGGCGTGCCTCACGCTGCTGCTGCTCGTGGCGTACGCGCAGATCGTGACGCCGAGCGCATCGGTGTGGCGGGCGACGCTCATGGCCGTGCTGTATCTCGCAGCCCGGCTGCTCGACCACCGCAGTCCGCCGTGGCACGCGATGGGCATGGCGGCGGCACTGGTCGTCTGCGCGCGGCCGCTCGAGGTCCGCGATGCCGGCTTTCTCCTCACCTTCGGCGCGACGGCGGCGCTTCTCGAGGTGGCACGCCGGGCGTCGACGACGGCCGTACGTCACCGCGTCGCCGCGTGGGTGCTCGCCTCGATCTCCGCCTCCCTGGCTGTCGAGCTGGCGCTGATGCCGGTAAACGCCTCGACGTTCTCGCGCATCACCGGCGCCGGGCTCGCGCTGAATCTGGTGGCGGTGCCGCTGATGGGCCTGGTACAGATCGGCGGCGTCCTGGTCGCCGCTCTCGACCGCGTCGACCTCGTCGCCGCGCCGGCGGAGTGGATGGCGCACGCCGCTGCGTCGGCGCTCGTCGGCAGCGCGCGGCTCGTCGAGGTCGCGCCGTGGCTCGTCGTGCGCGTGCCGCCGCCGCCAGCCGCTCTGATTGCGGCGTACTACGTGGGCCTCGGCGTGGCGCTCGCCGGCCGCGGCGCGTCTCGGCTGGCGGGGGTGACGGCCGTCGTGGCGGCGGCCGTCGCGATCGTCAGCGGGGAGCCCGCCGGCTGGTTGCGCGCGGACCACGCGGCGTCGACCCTTCGCGTCACGGCGTTCGATGTGGGGCAGGGCGACGCGACGCTGGTGCAGTTCCCCGATCGCTCGACGCTGCTCGTCGACGCGGGCGGCCTCCCGTTCGGCGGCAACTTCGATGTCGGCAGCCGCGTGCTGGCGCCGGCACTCTGGGCGCGTGGAGTGCGGCGGCTCGACGAGCTGCTCGTCACGCATGGCGATCCCGACCACATCGGCGGCGCCGCCGCGGTCGTCTCCGACTTCGCGCCCGCGCGCGTCTGGGAGGGGACTGCCGTGCCGGCGCACGCCGGTGTGTCAGCCGTTCTCGAACGGGCGCGGCAGATCGGCGCACGGCCCGAGCGGCGGCAGGCGGGCGAGGAGATGGCGGTCGGCGGCGCGCGCCTCCGTGTCCTGCATCCGCCGGCGCCAGACTGGGAGCGGCGACGCGTGCGCAATGACGACTCGGTTGTGCTGGAAGTGCGCTACGGCGACGTCGCGGTGCTGCTGCCGGGCGACGTCGGCGCCGCAGTGGAGCGGACGCTCCTTGCGCGGCTGACGCCGGCGCGCGTGCGGATTCTGAAGGTCGCACATCACGGGAGCCGAACGTCCACCTCGCGGGAGCTGCTGGAGCACTGGCGCCCGCAGATCGCGATCGTCAGCGCCGGCCGGGGGAACACGTTCGGGCATCCCGCGCCCGAGGTGCTCCAGCGCCTCGACGCCATCGGCGCGGCGATCTACAGGACCGATCTGGACGGACAGATCACGATCGAGACCGACGGGCAACGAGTGCAGGTCGATACCTACATAGGAGAACGGAAATGAACCACGAAGATCACGACGATCACGAAGGACACGAGTCAATTCTTGTACCGCAACATCGCATGCGCTTGCCGTCACCGCTGACTGCGCGTGCCGAGCAGATCATGTCGGAGACGATCGGCTGCGCTATTAGAGTTCATCGGACACTTGGGCCTGGGTTTCTGGAATCGATCTACCGAAAGGCCATGCACGTTGAGCTTGGGGCCTCCGGCTTGTCGTACGAATCAGAGCGGCCCGTACGAGTTCGATACCGCGAAGTCGAGATTACGGGCCAGCGGGTCGATCTCATCGTGGAAGGCGAAATCGTCGTCGAGTTGAAATCCGTGATCCGCCTCGATGACGTACATCGCGCTCAGTTGATTTCGTACCTGCGCACGACCGGTCTGCGCGGCGGACTCCTGATCAATTTCCGAGTGCCGGTCCTCCAGCGGGGCTTGAGGAGAGTGGTGTTGTGAGGGAACGTGAGAAGAGAATTTCGTGACCTTCGTGATCTTCGTGCCTTCGTGGTTCACGGGAGCTCCTTGAGGCGCTGCCACTCGTCCTCCATCTCCTGGAGCGACGCGTCCGCGAGCGCGCGGCCGCGCGCGGTGAAGGCGCGCTCGAGCGCGTCGAACCGGCGCGTGAACTTGTCGTTGGCGCGGCGGAGCGCCGCTTCCGGCTCGATGCCGAGCTTCCGCGAGAGATTGGCGATGGCAAAGAGGAGATCGCCCATCTCCTCCTCCGCGCGCGAGAGATCGCCGGTCGCGCCGGTCTCGATCTCGTGCCGCACCTCCGCCACCTCTTCCTCGATCTTGTCGAGCACGTCCTCGGCACGCGCCCAGTCGAAGCCGACCGCCGCCGCCCTGGCGCTGATTTCGTACGCCCGCAGGAGCGACGGGAGCGTCTTCGGGATACCGCTCAAGGTCGTCTTCGGCCGGACCCGATCGCGCTCCGCTTCTTGCCCTGAGCCGTGTTGAAGGGCGGCGCGCTCGCGCGCCTTCATCGTCTCCCATCGCTCGATGACCTGATCGGAGGTGATCCCGGCGTCCCCTTCCTGCCGCGCGAAAACGTGCGGATGGCGCCGGACGAGCTTGTCGCAGATGGCGTCGATGGCGTCGCCGATCGAGAAATGACCCGCCTCTTCACCGATCTGCGCCAGAAACACCGCCTCGTAGAGGTAGTCGCCAAGCTCCTCCCGCAGCGCCGCGGAAGAGCCGCTCTCGATCGCCTCGAGCACTTCGTACGTCTCCTCGAGCACGAACGGGCGGAGCGAGGCGAGCGTCTGCTCGCGGTCCCACGGGCAGCCGTCGGGCGCCCGCAGCGCGCGCATGATCGCGACAAGACGGTCGAACCGGGTGCCGGCGGTCTCAGCCATGATCGCTCCGGCGCGTATGGTACCATCCGCGTAGGGGCGACGCATGCGTCGCCCCTACGTGCTGATATGACTGACGAAGCGCACTCCGGTCACGCCGGGTCGTCCGGGATCAGCTTTGCCGCGTTCGTGCTGTCGCTGGCGCACACGGCGGCGGTGCACTTCGGCGACCTGCCCGATCCGTCGAGCGGCGCGAAGGACGCCGACCTGCCGGCCGCCCAGCAGATGATCGAGATCCTGGCGCTCCTCGAGGAGAAGACGCGCGGCAACCTGACGGCGGAAGAGCGGCAGCTCCTCGATCAGGTGCTCTTCGAGCTCCGCATGCGCTACGTCGAGGCGACGAAGCAGCCGGGAGAGGCCGAACCCACATCGCGCATCATCATCCCTTGAACCCTGAGCCTGGTCGAAGGGTGACTTCCGCGCGCGTCACGTTCCTCGGCACCGGGACCTCCGCCGGCGTCCCGATGGTCGGCTGCACGTGCGACGTCTGCCGCTCCACCGATCCGCGCGACAAGCGGCTGCGTCCGTCGATCTACCTCGAGGTGTCCGGCCGCGCCGCGATTCTGGTCGACACGACGCCGGACCTGCGCCAGCAGGCGCTCGCCTACGGCATCCGGCGCATCGACGCGATCCTCTTCACGCACGGCCACGCCGACCACGTCCTCGGCCTGGACGACGTGCGGGGGTTCAACTTCGCGCAGAAGGCGCCGATGCCGTGCTATGCGGCCGCCGACGTCTGGGAGCACATCCGCCGCGTCTTCTACTACGCATTCGACGGCCTGCCGCGCAAGGGGGGCGGCGTGCCGCGGCTCGAGCCGCACGAGATCGACGGCCCGTTCACGGCCGCGGGCGTGCGCGTCGTGCCGGTGCCGCTCCTGCACGGCGACACGCCGATCCTCGGGTTCCGGTTCGGCGACTTTGCGTACCTCACCGACTGCAGCGCGATCCCGGACGCGTCGTGGCCGCTCGTCGCCGGCGTCGACACGCTGGTGATCGACGCGCTGCGCGACACGCCGCACTCGACGCACTTCACCGTGGCCGAGGCGCTCGAGGCGATCGCGGCCATCGCGCCGCGCCGCGCGTACCTCACGCACATGGCGCATCAGCTCGGGCACGCGGCCACGAGCGCGCGCCTGCCGGCCGGCGTCGAACTGGCATATGATGGCCTCGTGCTCGATGTCGGCGTCGACGCGACGTAACGTGGATGCAGGTCCTGCACTTTCCCGATGATCCGCGGCCGCCGTGGATCCTCCATCCGGTGCTCGCGCTCGGCAACTTCGACGGCCTGCATCGCGGGCACCTCAAGATCATCGAGCGCGTCAAGCGCGGCGCCGCCGAGCACGGCGGCGTCGCGATGGCGATGACCTTCGACCCGCATCCGCCGCGGGTCGTCCGGCCCGAGAAGGCGCCGCCGCTCCTGATGACGGTCGAGCAGCGCCTCGAGGCAATCGACCGCGCGGGCATCCACAGCGTCGCGGTGGTCCGTTTCACGCCGGAGCTCTCGCGGTGGGAGCCGGAGACGTTCGTGCGCACCGTGCTGGTGGAGTGGCTGCGCGTGGCGGAGGTCTGGGTCGGCGCCAATTTCCTGTTCGGCCACGGGCGCAGCGGCAACTTCACGCTGCTGCGGACGCTCGGCCAGCGCTACGGCTTCTGCGCCGAGAAGATCGACCCGGTGCGCTACAAGGAGTTCGTCGTCAGCAGCACGCGCATCCGCCGGCTGGTCGCCGAGGGGCGGGTCGATGAGGCAGGGGCGCTGCTGGGGCATCCGTACGTGCTGGTCGGGACGATTGTCGAGGGGCGGCGGCGCGGGCGCGAGCTCGGCTTCCCGACGGCGAACCTGCAGACCGCCAACGAGCTGATTCCGCCGCACGGCGTCTATGCGACGACCCTGGAGGTGGACGGGGTCGTGCATGCGGCCATCACCAACATCGGCGTGAACCCGACATTCGGCGACGGCACGGCGACGAGCATCGAGACGCACGTGCTGCACTACAACGGGGTGGAGCTCTACGGCCGGCGCGTGCAGCTCGGCTTCGTGCAGCGGCTCCGCGACGAGCGCCGGTTCGCGGAGGTCGACGGCCTGCGCGCGCAGATCGAGGCCGACTGCCGCCGCGCCGAGCGGCTGTTCAGCCGCCTGTCCGTCTGATCATGCTGCGTCTCTACAGCACGCTCACGCGCCGGGAAGAGCCGTTTGCGCCCGCGCAGGGGAACACCGTCCGCATGTACGCGTGTGGGCCGACCGTCTACGCGCGCGCCCACATCGGCAACTTCCGCACGTTCGTCTGCCTCGACGTCCTGCGCCGGACGCTGAAGCACGTGTGCCGCTACGAGGTGCGGCAGGCGGTCAACTACACCGACGTCGACGACAAGACGATCGGCGGCGCCCAGCAGGCCGGCGTGCCGCTGCGCGAGTACACGGACCGCTGGATTCAGGCGTTCCGCGAGGATGCGGCGGTCCTCGGCCTGGAGACGCCCGAGGAGGCGCCGCGGGCCACAGACGAGGCGAACCTGCGCGCGATGAGCGAGATGATCCTGGCGCTCGAGCGCAACGGCCACACCTACCGCCGCGACGGGTCGATCTACTTCCGGATCTCGACGCTGCCCGAGTACGGAAAGCTGGCGCGGCTCGACCGCGAGGGGATGCAGGACGGCGCGCGCGTCGACCTGGACGAGTACTCGAAGGACGACCCGCGCGATTTCGTGCTCTGGAAGCGGGAGCGTCCGGGCGAGCCGTCGTGGGACTTCGGCACGGGCCCCGGCCGTCCGGGATGGCACATCGAGTGCTCGGCCATGGCGCTGCGCCTGCTGGGCGAGCCGCCGATCGACATCCACGCCGGCGGCGTCGATTTGATCTTTCCGCACCACGAGAACGAAATCGCGCAGAGCGAAGGCGCAACCAGGCGGCCGTTCGCGCGCGTCTGGGTGCACGTCGAGCACCTGTTCGTCGAGCACGAGAAGATGTCGAAGTCGCTCGGCAACATTTACACGATTGCCGACATCACGGCGCGCGGGCACCGGCCGTCGGCGCTGCGCTACCTGCTGCTCTCGGCCCACTACCGCAAGCCGCTCAACTTCACGTGGACGGGGATGGACCAGGCCGAGGAGGCGCTTCGCCGGATTGTCGATTTTCTGGCGCGGCTGGATGACGTGTCGCCGGGTGATTCCCACCCGCCGGTCCTGCAGGCCGTCGAAGGCGCCCGGCAGGCGTTCCGGTCGGCGCTCGAGGACGACCTCAATACGGCGGCCGCGCTGGCGGCGGTCTTCGATCTGGTCCGGGATGTGAATGCCGCGATCGACGCCAGGACCATCTCGGCGGCCGATGCCGGGGTGGTGCGCCAGGCGATCGAGGAGTTCGACCGCGTGCTGGGAGTGGTCAGCCTCCGGCAGACCGAGGATGCGCGTCCGCCGATCCCGGTGGAGGAGATCGAGCGGTTGATCCAGGAGCGGCAGGCGGCGCGGCAGCGGCGCGACTTCGCCGCCGCCGACCGGATCCGGCAGGGGCTGGCGGAGCAGGGGGTCCTGCTCGAGGACAACCCGGGCGGCACGCGCTGGAAGAAGAAATGAGCACCATCGCCGGTGTGAAGACCGTACCGTGCATCCGGACGCCCCTGCCGGGGCCGGCCGCGAAGGCGATCATCGAGCGCGACGGCCGCGTGGTGTCGCCGTCGTACACGCGCGACTATCCGCTCGTCATCGCGCGCGGCGAGGGAGCGGCCGTCGAGGACGTCGACGGCAACGTGTTCCTCGACTGCACGGCGGGCATTGCCGTCACCGCCACCGGCCACTCGCATCCCGACGTCGTGGCGGCGGTGGTGGAGCAGGCCGGGCGCTTCCTGCACATGTCGGGGACCGACTTCTACTACGAGCCGCAGGTGCGGCTCGGCGAGGAGCTGTCGGCGATTGCGCCGATGCCGGGGCCACACCGCTCGTTCTTCGGCAACTCCGGCACCGAGGCGAACGAGGCCGCGCTCAAGCTGGCGAAGTACTACACGAAGCGGCCGAGCGTCATTGCCTTCTTCGGCGCGTTTCACGGCCGGTCGATGGGATCGCTCTCGGTCACGGCGAGCAAGGTGGTGCAGCGCCGGGGCTTTGCGCCGATGGTGCCGGGCGTCTTCCACGCGCCGTATCCCGATCCGTACCGCTCGACCGCGTCGCCGGAGGCGTGCGCGGCCGACGCGATCCGCTTCATCGAGGAGCAGCTGTTCGTGCACGTGCTGCCACCGGAAGAAGTGGGCGCCGTGATCGTCGAGCCGATCCAGGGCGAGGGCGGGTACATCGTGCCTCCGGACGCGTTCCTGCAGCAGCTCCGCGAGCTCACCCGCCGCCACGGCATCCTGCTCATCGTCGACGAGGTGCAGTCGGGGATGGGGCGCACCGGCCGGATGTTCGCGATCGAGCACGCCGGCGTCGAGCCCGATATCGTCACCATCGGCAAGGGTATTGCGTCCGGGCTGCCGCTCGGCGTCGCCACGGCGCGCTCCGAGATCATGTCGTGGCCGCCGGGCGCGCACGCCAGCACGTTCGGCGGCAATCCCGTCGCGTGCGCGGCGGCGCTGGCGACGATCCGGCTGCTCCGCGAGGGGCTCATGGAGAACGCCGCGTCCGTCGGCGCGCACCTGAAGGCGGGGATCGAGGCGCTGATGGCCAGGCACCCGCTCGTAGGCGACGTGCGCGGGCGCGGCCTGATGATCGGGATCGAGCTCGTGTGCGACCGCCAGACGAAGGCGCGCGCCACCGCCGAGCGCAACGCGCTGGTACAGGAGTGCTTCCGGCGCGGGCTCCTGGTGCTCGGCGCCGGCCGCAACGCCATCCGGCTGTCGCCGCCGCTCGTGCTGACGACGGCGCAGGCCGATACGGCGGTCGAGATCCTCGACGAGGCGCTGGGGGCAGTAGGTGGGTAGGGCGGGTAGGGCGAGTAGGGCGGGTAGGTCCCACTGGCCCCACCCGCCCCACATGGCACACAAGATGCGTGAGCCGTGTGCCATGCCTCGAGATCCCCGTCAATCTCTCGGTAAAATAGGCGAAGATCTCGCATGCCGCGAGCTGCGCCGTCGCGGGTACGCAATTCTTGCCCGCCGTTATCGCACCCGATACGGCGAAATCGACGTCATCGCGCGGGAAGGGGAGACGATCGTGTTCGTCGAGGTCAAGGCGCGGAGCGACGAGGCGTTTGGCGGCGGCGGCGCGGCGGTGACCGCGTGGAAGCAGCAGCGGATCGTGCGGATGGCGACCGATTATCTCGCGCGCCACGGCCTCGTCGACGCGCCGTGCCGCTTCGACGTCGTTTCGGTGCAGTTCGACGCCGGCCGCCCGCGCATCGAGATCTACACACACGCCTTTACCGCGTAGATGTCCGAGCTTCGCAAAGATCCCGTCACCGGCCGCTGGGTGATCATTTCGACCGAGCGGCGGAAGCGCCCGACCGACTTCCGGCTCGAGTCGGTGCAGATCGCGCCGGACGGCTCGTGTCCCTTCTGCGAGGGGCACGAGGAGATGACGCCGCGGGAGCTGCTCGCGTACCGGCGCAACGGGTCGGCGGCCAACGGGCCCGGCTGGACGCTGCGCGTGATTCCGAACCAGTTTCCGGTCCTGCGCGTCGAAGGGACGCTCGAGCGGCGGGGGGAGGGGCTGTTCGACAAGATGAACGGGATCGGCGCGCACGAGGTGATCATCGAGTCGCCGCGGCACGAGGACACGCTGGCCACGCTCGACGCCGGCGCGGTGGAGCAGGTGCTCTGGGCCTGTCGCGAGCGCGTGCAGGATTTGAAGCGCGACCAGCGGTTCCGCTACATGATCATCTTCAAGAATCACGGCGCCGCGGCGGGCGCCTCGCTCGACCATTCGCACACGCAGCTCATCGCGCTGCCGATCGTGCCGCGCGAGGTGCGCGACGAGGTCGACGGCGCGGCGCCTGATCGCGGAGAATGCCGACATGGTGGCCGTGGCGCCGTACGCGCCGCGGTTTCCGTTCGAGACCTGGATACTGCCGCGGCGGCACCAGGCGCTGTTCGAGGAGGCGCCGCGGCACGAGTACGCGGCGCTGGCGCGGCTCCTCGGCGACGTGCTGCGGCGGATGAACAAGGCGGTCCGAATGCCGCCGTACAATCTGCTCATCCATAACGCGCCCGTCGTGGAGCCCGCGGGGGAGTACTACCACTGGCACGTGGAGATCATCCCGAAGCTGACCAAGGTGGCCGGCTTCGAGTGGGCGACCGGGTTCTACCTGAATCCGACGGCGCCGGAGGAAGCGGCCCAGGTGCTGCGGGACGTGCGGGTCTAGTCTAGTACGTGGCGTCCGGCTTCAGCCGGACCCGGCCTTGCTGGGTCCGGGCCCCCGCGCTATCATGAATGTTCGTCGCGAGCGGGAATAACTCAGTGGTAGAGTGCGACCTTGCCAAGGTCGAAGTCGCGGGTTCGAATCCCGTTTCCCGCTCCAACTTCCTCCTGCCGACCTTCTGATCGGCGCCGTCGCCAAGTGGCAAGGCAGAGGTCTGCAAAACCTCCATCTCCGGTTCAAATCCGGACGGCGCCTCCATTTTCCTCAGTAAATCAGCGACTTTCGCCGCACTGTTAACCGGTTAACGGTCTGACCGTAGTAAAACCGTAGTACTGCGGGCCGGCGCCTGCCGGGAACCGGAGCGGGTTCACCGGCAGGCGCGGAGCAAGGGAAGTGGGAACTACCGGGCGGCAGACTGGCTGGCTGGCGCGTCGAGCTTGCGGGCAGCATCGCGGAGGTCGCCGTGCGAGACGATGTTGTACCGCTCGAACACGGAGCGCGTCTTGTGGCCGGAGAGCATCATCGCGACTCGCTCAGGGACGCCACGGCGGACCATCGCGCGGATGGCGGTGCGTCGCAGGTCGTGCGGGATGCGACCGGGACAGCCGGCCGCCCGGCACGCCGACTTCCACGCCTTCCCGAACGCGATGATGCGGCGCGGTTCCTTCTCGCCTCCGCGCCCGTGAGCCACGAGTCGGAAGAACACGAACGGCACGATGCGGCCTACGCGCTTGAGCCGCAGGTGTACCGCGTGCTGCTGTTCGAGGACCGCGCGAAGGTTAGACGTGAACGGGAACACGCGCGCTTCGCGGTTCTTCGTCGTGCCGGCATCGAGCCGGACTTCGCCTGCCGCGAAATCGACGTTGCGCCATTCCAGCGGCAGCACTTCCGACGCGATGCGCCAGCCGGTGACCGCCGCGAATCGGATGACCGGCTGAACCTCGGCCGGCAGGTAGGACAGCACGGAGGCGAGCTGCTCGGCTTCGAAAAATCCGACTCGCACATTGTCCTCGTCCAGCATCGGAATGTGCGGCCGGTGCAGGAGCTTCCCGTCCTGCACTGCGAGGGAGAACATCCGCTTGAGTAGGGCGAGTTCTCGGTTGATCTCCGCGTTCGAGACATCACCGATGCGCTCGTGCGTCCGGTGATGGACGACGCCCTGCTGCTGCCGGTGCGCGATATAGGCCCGCGCGTCCGACGTGGTGATGTCCGCCATCCGCCGGCCGCCGAAGTATGGCGTCAGGTGCTTCGTGACCCGCCGCTCGACGACGACGAGCGACCGCTTGCCGTTCGTGCGGTAGTCGTTCAGCAGGTCGGCCGCGGCTTCGCCGAAGGTCAACTTGCCGATCTGCGGCGTGACCGGCTTGCCGTGCGCGATGTCGCCCTCGCGCAGTTGGAGCAGCGTGGTGGCGTCCTTCTTCCTTGTTGATTCGCTCGATTCGGCGTACCGCTTGCCGCCGCGCGAGTAGGAAATCCACCACACGGCCCGGTCCTTCGGTCTGTAGACGCTGCCCATCACTTCCTCGCTTTCTTCTTCCGCGCGTATTCGCGTGCGGCGCGGCGCTGTTCTTCAGCGATGTAATCGCGTTTCTTCTTGGCGGCTTTGGCTTTGAACTTTACGTAGCGCGCGGACCCGGAGCAGCGGGTATCGTGGTACCACTGACGGCCGTGTCGCGGGAGAAAGAGCGCCTCGCAATGCCGACAGCGGCGGAGCTGCGGCCACCAGCGCATCAGCAGGTCGACAGCGGAGGCGATAAGGACGCTTACCATCTCTGGGCTGCTGTGCGTGCGGAAGAGGACGCCGCCATCATCGGTTGTGCGTACCACCCACTCGGGCGCGGGCGGCGACTGACGATGGAACGGATACCAGTGGTGGCCCTGATGTAGCTCGACGATACCGGCGCGAAGTCGCGACTGGACGGCGGTGAGATCCCGAGCGATCGCAGCCTGCAGACGACCCTCGCGCGGCCACGCGACCCGAACGTGTGCGTTTTGGAGCACGCGGATCGCGCCGTCGCGGAGATCCCAGAGCGCGCCCGGCCGTATGGCGGCTAGATCCTGGCGCAGGAAGTCGAGCAGCCACAGGATGCGCTCGCGGTCCGACATCATCCACGCGGGTCTCTGCTGCATCTCTGGCCTCATAAGCACCTAACGGTAAAACGAGTATACCGCGTAATCTTCCGTAAACGTTAAATCTAATTTACCCGTGTGACAGGTCGGCTCTATGCTGGGGCTTATGGCTCGGTACGACGTTTTTCTCGGCGTCAAGATCCCGCGCGAGATGGCAGAGGAACTACGGCGCCTGGCACGGGCCGACGAGCGGTCCGTCTCTGCTTTCCTGCGCCGATTGCTGGCTGCTGCCCTGGCCGAGCGGAGCAATGCCCTGGCCGAGAAGCGGAGCGATGTCCGGCAGTACTGATATCGGCGTCACAGCCGCGCCCACGCTGGCCGTGGACATCCCGCGTGCGGCGGAAATGATCGGTGCCAATGTATCCGACGTGCGCGCCTGGATTGCTTCCGGCTTGCTGCCGGCCGTGAAGTTCCCGTCAACGCGCCGACCGGGCCAGCAGTCGCGGCGCATCTTGATCGCCGTTGCCGACCTCGAAGAGTTCGTGCGCCGGCACCGGGACACGGCACCAGAGCCGAACGCAGCCCTCAGTCAGGCGGCTGTGCGGCGCTGGCGGGAGCGTGTGTCGTGACTGCCGGTGAAGCCTGCACGCTGCCTATAAATACCGTTCTCGTGCTCGCCGACCTACTGGACGACACCGAGACCTACATCCGCCGGTACGTCGTGCTCGACGAGCATCAGGCCGTGGCGGTGACGCTGTGGGCCGCGCATACGCACGCGATCGCGCACGCGGACTGCACGCCCTATCTCGCTGTTCGTTCCGCAACCAAGCGCACTGGTAAGACGAGGACGCTGGAGGTACTCGAGCCCATCGTGCGCGAGCCCTGGCTGACGGGACGAACGACGGCCGCGGCCCTCGCCCGGAAGGTGGACCGGTTCCATCCAACGTTGCTGCTCGATGAGTCGGACGCGGCCTTCGGGGGCGAGCCGGAGTACACCGAGGCACTGCGCGGCCTGCTCAACTCCGGCTACCGCAAGAGCGGGCGCGCGACGGTGTGCATCGCGGGCGGCGCCGACTTCGCCGACTTCAGCACGTTCTGCCCGAAGGCGATCGCCGGCATTGGCCGGTTGCCGGACACCGTAGCCGATCGGAGTATTCCGATCGTGCTGCGCCGTCGTCGTCGAGACGAGCCGTGCGCCCGATGGCGAGAGCGTGACGGCCGCGCGGAGGCAATGCCGATCCGGGACCGACTGGCCACCTGGGCCAAGGAGGCCGCGGCGCTCCGAGACGCCAGACCGGAGCTGCCCGATCAGCTCAGCGATCGCGCGCAGGACGTGTGGGAGCCGCTCCTGGCCATCGCCGACGCGGCCGGCGGCGCCTGGCCGACGCGCGCGAGACGCGCGGCTGTCGCCCTAATGGGCGAGACGCCCGACGATGACACCGTCAACGTCCAGCTCCTGGCTGACATCCGACAGGTGTTCGCCGACGCGGGCGATCCGGACGTGCTCTCGTCCGCCGAGATCCGGGACGCTCTCATCAAGATGGAGGACCGGCCCTGGCCGGCGTGGGGCAAATCCGGCAAGCCAATTACGCCACACGCCATTGCTCGGCGCCTGGGTGAGTTCAGCGTTGTGCCGGCGGGTCTGGTGAAGATCGCCGGCCGCCCGGCCCGAGCGTACCGCCGAGCCACGTTCGAGGACGCCTGGGAGCGGTACCTGCCAGAGGTTTCCGACTCGGAAGCGTTACCACGTTACTCGCCCAATGAATCCGGGCCTGAATCACCCGAAACGGACCGTTACCAGCGTTCCGGCGGTAACGACCCGAAAACGGAGAAAACGCGAATGAATACGGGCTCCGGTAACGAGGTAACGCTTCGGGAGCCCGAAAAGGGGTGCTGTGAGGGAGGACCGTTACGTCTGGAATGCCGGCTCTGTCGGCAGAGTCCGACCTATTGGCGTCGCGACGAGGCCGTGCAGTGACGACCGAGATCCGTGACGTGCCGAGATCCGGTGATCCGGCACCCTCTATGTCACGAATTGTTAAGGAAACTGGCGCCGCGCTACCGCGCCCACGGTTTCTTCAACCAAGGGCGAATTCCAAAGTTTTTTGTTTATGACTGAGAAATCAAAAAATGGGCGGCCAAGGTAGCGGAGGCGCTCGACCCGGCGCGGGGCGTCCTCGACGATCGCCGGAGGAGCGCCGAGTCGTGGGCGGGCATCGTCGCGACCGGCACGGCCCGCTGGCGCCCGCTCGCGCGAAGGTCCTGCCGATGCCGGCGCTGTCGCCAGTGGAGCCGCCTGGGTGGCTGCTTACCGGGCTCGGCGTGGCAGCGCAGCGATTTGTCCGAGCGGTTTACACCGAATGCGAAGTGACCGCCACGGAGGGCCACATCTTGCGCATCGCGGCGGAAGCGTTCGACGACTCGACTCGGGCGCGACGAGCCCGCGACGGGAAGGCGGCGCGGGCGGCCAGTCGCCAGTTCCTCATGGCGCTGCAACGGCTCGGCCTTCCTGCGCCGCCGGAGGACACGAAATGAAACGCCGACGCTCCACCACGACCGACAGCGCGCCGCCGATGACGCGACTCGAAAAGTTCCTGGCGCGGGCCGCCGCGGAGGGCGGCCGGGAGCCCCCGCGGCTCGACCGGCGCGCCCTGGACGCCCTCCTGCGCCACGACTGGCCCGGCAACGTGCGCGAGCTCGAGAACGAGATGCGCCGGCTGGCCGCCGTGGCCGGCGAGTCGATCCGCCTGGAGGACCTCTCCCCGCAGGTCCGCTCGGGCGCCGGGGCCGCGGCGGCCACGAGCGGCGGTGGGGCCGGCGCCCCCGTCGCGGGGCCGCCCCTCACCCTGGAGGAGGCGGAGCGGCGGGCCATCCTCGCGGCCCTGGAGGCCGCCTCCGGCAACAAGGTGCGCGCGGCGGAGATCCTGGGGATCCCCCGCACCTCGCTCTACCACCGGCTGAAGAAGCTCGGGCTCTAGCGTCCGTCCGCCGACGGCGTCGGGAAGCGGACAGGCCGGGCATCCCCCAAGACGCACCCCGCGACGGCCTTTCGCGGGGAGCCGCCCTTGCGCCCTCGCAGGCGGGAGACCGGGAACCCCCGAGGGGCTCCCCGGGAGGGACACCATGGGACTGGACCGCCCCGCCTGCACGGCGGGGGCGGCGGCGCCGGCGGCGGGCCTCGCGCTACCCGCCCAGGCCGCGGCCCCGAAGCCGCCCGTGCAGTTCGTATCCGCCCACCCGGGCAACTTCACCCGGCGCGCCTCGCGGCGCATCGACCGGGTCATCATCCATACGGTGGAGGGGAGCTACCAGGGCTGTATCGCGTGGTTCCGGAACCCCGCCGCCCGCGCCTCCGCCCACTACGTGGTCTCCTTCGGGGGGGCCATCACCCAGATGGTGGCGGACCACGACATCGCGTGGCACGCGGGCAACTGGTCCTACAACGAACGCGCGGTGGGCATCGAGCACGAGGGCTACGCGGGGCGGAACCTGTGGACCATGGACCAGTACCGCGCGAGCGCGGCCCTCACCCGCTTCCTCTGCGAGCACTACGGGATCCCCAAGGACCGGGGCCACATCATCGCCCACAAGGACGTCCCCTACCCCAACACCCACTGGGACCCGGGCCCCCACTTCGACTGGGGGCTCTACCTCCGGCTCGTGAACGGGGGCCCGCCCCCGACGAACCCCGGCCCCGATTACGACGGCCGCTGGAAGGCCCAGCACCACGACGCGAGCCTCGTCGAGGGCGAGAGCAAGGTGGCCTGGGTCGAGTACGAGAACACGGGCACGAGGACCTGGACCCCCGGCCGCACCCGCCTCGGGACCACCGAGCCCCGGGACCGGCCCAGCGCCTTCCACACCCGGGGCAACTGGGTCTCGCCCGACCGCCCCACCGGGGTGGATCACGCGACGGCCCCGGGCCAGACGGGCCGCTTC
>JACPTI010000094.1 GCA_016192845.1 Acidobacteriota bacterium | reverse complement strand
TCCCGTACTCGTGAGGGAGAAGATGCAAGCCCTTGGCTGGTTGGCCAGTATCTGCTTGGCGCGCTTCGCGCGCCTAGGACCGCTATACGGCTTGTCACAGCGGGTACAAAATTCTCGTTTGGAGCCGTATAGCGGTCCAACGAGGCAATACCGATCGATCTCATTACGACCCTCCTTGAGTCGGCGGTCCCGCCGAAATGCGATGTCTTGCTAGGCCCCGGGGGGGGAGGGGCATTCTAGCGCCGGTCGGCGCTCGAGCGCCAGCGCGCCCGGAGACCCGCCCGATCCACCGGCCGGCCGCGCAGGTAGACGTCGGCAATCCGGCGCGTGTTGGAAATATCCTCGAGCGGATTGGCGTCGAGCACGATGAAATCGGCGCTCCGGCCGGCGGCCACCAGCCCCGTGTTCATCTGCGCGATGTCGGCGGCGTCGCGCGTGGCGGCGGCAATCGCTTCGGCCGGCGTCATCCCGATCGCGACGAGCGCCTCCAGCTCCAGATGCGCGAAATACCCGATCCGGTGCCGGATCTGCCCGGTGTCGGTCCCGAGGACGATGCGGATGCCCGCGGCGCGGAGCCGCATGGCGTTACGCCCGTCGCGCTCGAGCTCCCGGCGGGCCTCCTCCACCTGCGCCGGCGTCAGCCGCGCCAGCTCGTCGGCCAGGTGCTCCTTGTTGTGCTGCGGCGGATACGTCTCGTTGAGCAGCGGATCGTCCAGCCAGTCCGGTCTGCCGCCACCGGTCGAGTTCATCCAGGCCGGACGCAGTCCGGTTGTCATCCACATGGCACCCCGCCGCGCAGGCGTGCGCGGCGGAGACCCCGCCGCGGTCGGCCGGTTGTTGTTCGCGACCCGCGCTCTGACGAGCGCGAGGAGCTCCTCGTCGACCACGTCGCCGCCGCGCACCGGCACGTGCGTCCATCCTTCCACGCCGGCGCGCACCAGCTCCTTCGCGTCCGCCAGCGTGACGTTGTGGGCCGCCACCGAAATGTCGTTCTTGTGGGCTTCCTCGATGATGGCGCGGTAGATCGGCGGCGTCAGCTTCTTCGCGCGCCCGTCCCGATCGTCGACCCAGATCTTGATGAACTCCGGCTTCATGCGCGCGTAGTCGGCCACCGCCTCGCGCGCCTCCTCGACCGTCGTCACCGGGTACGGCACGTCGGCCCGCGACGGATGGCCCTGCGCGCCGGAGCCGGGCCACGCGATGCCCGGTCCTGCCGTGCGAAAGAGCGCCGCGCCCGGGATGATGTCGTTCCGCACGCGCAGCGGCACGTCGCCCCACTGCGTGCGCCCGCCGCGCAGGTCCGATCGATCCATGAGGTCGGCGATGCTCACCACGCCGCTGATGCCGTGGTAGGCCAGGCGCTCGAGATGATCGATGAGGTTTTCGCGCGTGTACATGTCCTTCGACATCGATCCGGCCGGCACGTTCTGGAAGCCGATGTGGCCGTGGAGATCGACCATGGCGGGCATCACGGTCTTGCCGGTGAGGTCGACGCGTCTGGCTCCCGGCGGAACCGACAGCGTACCCCGGCGCCCGACGCCGGTGACCTGGCCGTTCTCGACGATGAAGGCGGAGTTTTCGATCGGCGCGCCGCCGTCGCCAGTGATCAGCCGGGCACCTTCGAATACTGTCGCGGCCCCGGTTGGGGTCTGGTTCTCTACGCTCGACGAACAGGCTGCAACCGCAACCAGAGGCGCACCAATGAACAGACAAGTCCACGTCCTCAGTATTCGGCGCATTGAACCCTCCGCGCTTCGAGCGGTTTCCGAAGGCGTCCATACTACATCGGCAGGCCGCGCGGATTGCCGCGCCTCAGGGTTCCGTACTTCGTGAAAAAGATGATAGGAACGAAGTGACGAGTTCCGATTGGGAATTCAAGGGCGCAGGTGCGCCTCTTCATCTGCTGAGCGCCGAAGCAGATGGTCGACACCTTCCACTTCGCTCGTGGCTTGAACCGACGCAAAAAGCTCGCGCGCGACGCGAAAATAATCGCGCGCCCGCTCGAACTGCGGGCCGGGTGTCTGACTTGCCTGCGCGAGCTGCATCTCGGCGATACCGAGCCAGACCTGCAGCTCCGCGAGCGTCCGCGCATCGCGGGGCAGCACGAGCACGGCCTCGGCATTGGCAAAGTGCAGTCGCGCGAGGCGCACGCGCTCCTCGAGCGCGGGCTCGCGTGCGTTCAACAACCGCTGTCCTTCGGTGAGCTCCGCCTGCGCAAACGACTGTAGCTCCGCATCGGGGTCGACCCGCTGCTCGCCGCCCCTGCAATGGGCGCTGCCCGCGGCGCAGGCGGCGACGAACAGGACGACCGCCGCGCATCGCTTCAGCCGCTTCAGCACGAGCACCCTCCCGGGGCAGCGGTGCTGCGGAAGATGGCCCGCACGCCGGACCCAAAGGTCGAGAAATTCAGACGCGAACGATCGGCCGGGTCAATACGAATCGACGTCACCGACGCGCGCGATTCATCGGCGGCCGTCAGCCGCGTCCACATGGCGCCGCCATCAGTGCTCTGGTAAATGCCGCCACCGTACAACCCAGCATTATCGTAGAAACCGAGGCCCGCATACATCAGACAAGGGCACACGGGGTCGATGAGCAGTTCGCTCACGACGCGAACGGGCGGCAATCCGGTGCTGCTCGCGGTCCACGACGTCCCACCGTTGGGGGAGACGTACACGCCACTTCTTGTGCCGGCAAACACGCGTGTTGCAGCGGGATTCACGGCGAGCACGAGCGCGCCCGTCTCCGGGAACGATCCGAGCGGTGTCCAGTTGGCGCCGTTCATCGTCTTGTACACGCCGTTCGTATAGGTCCCCGCATACACGACGTTGCTCGAGCCGGGCTGGAGGGCGAGGCAGCGAATCTCGCGGTTCTCAATGCCAATGTTCGCCGCGGCATAGCTCATGCCGTCGTCGATCGATTTGTACACGCCTTGAAGTTGCGTGCCTACGTACATCGTCGTGCTCGCCGCGTCGTATGCGAGCTGGTGGTTCCAGAAACCACCGGTCGGAACAAATGGAGCGAGCGCGATTGTCCCGCCCGCATTGTCGCTCCGCATGACACTCTGGGAATTGTCGCGGATGAAGAGCTTCAGCGGATTGGTGGGATGCGCGAGCAGGTCGAGCACGTCACCCCAGCCCGTCGCTAGCAGCGTCCAGCTGCCTGTAGCCGACCGCCGGTAGGAGCCGACGTCTTGTGTCCCTCCGGATAACGCGCCGTCCGGGCCGACGTCGAGATCGTAAAACTGGGTGTTGACGAGCCCTGCGTCGAGCGCGGTGTACGTGTTCGTCGCGAGGTCGAGCCGAAAGATCCCCTGGTCGTGCGCGGCGAACAGGCGTGAGCCGGCGGCATCGAAGAAAAGGCCTCGGTAATCGGCGCCGCACACAGCGCTGTCCGTGCAGCGGTCGACGGCTGTCGAGCCGGTGACGGCTGTCCACGTCGACGCGTTCTGGGTCCTGTAGAGCGAGACACTGCCGAAGAAGAGACGCAGCGCGTCGCTCGGATGGACGGCAAGCGAAAAGGCCCAGAACCAGTTCGGCCACGGCGGCATCGGGGTGGTGCGCGTGAATGCGCCGCCTGCAGTCGCACGCACCCACACATTGGTGTTCGGCGGCCACGCGTCGAATTGCGTCGCGGCCACGTAGAGCCGGCTCGGATCCGACGGCGCGACGCTGAGCACGACCGGGTCCGCGTCGTTGATTTCGGCGCCTGTCGGCGTCCACGCACCGCCGCCGATCTTCTGCCGGATACCGAGCGGCGTAGTGATGTAGACGGTGCCGCCGCCCGAGGACGAGACGTCGATGGACGTCACGCACGATTCCAGCGGCGCCGCCGGGCCGACCGGATACACCTGCGTCCAGGAGATGCCATCCGGCGAGCGATACAAACCGGCGCAGAAGGGCGCCGCGTAGAGCGCGCCGGTCGTCGGCTCGTAACGAATCGGATTCTTCTGTTCTTGTCTGAGGAGGTTCGGCCAGGCGGCCAATGGTGGCAGCGGTTGGGCGATCACCAATGGTTGTGTCCAGTTCAATCCCTCATCGGTCGACCGGAAGACTCCCGACGGCCCCACAGCAAAGACTGTCGCGGGCGCGGTCGGGTGCACGAGCAGACCGTCGACGTGCGGATCGGTGATCCCGCGGGAGCGTAGCCACCAGCGACTACCGGCGTTGGCCGAGCGGAACACCCCACCGGTCGAGCCGCCGGCGTAGAGGATGTTGGGATTGCTCGGATGGAGCGCGACGGAATTCACTCGCCCCGCCTCAGGACCCAGCGCGATCGAACGAGTGACGACAGCGACATCCGCCAGCCGGCGACCGGGCACGATCATTTCGGTGGTCCGAACCGCCGCGGGCGTCACCCGGTAGATGCGGGTGAACCAGTCCGCGTAGAAAATGTCGCCGGCCGGATCGAAGTCGAAGCCCTTGATGGCGCCAGCCGGGTCTGTGTAAAAGACGACCGGCGTGCCACCGGTCACTCGGTAAATGCTTGCACCGACCCGGTTTCCGCTGGACAGATACAGGGTGCCATCGGGAGCGAAGGCGAAATTTCCGGCCCAGAATCCGCTTACGCTTGCGAGGGTGACGCTGTAGAAGAGCGTAGCGCCCGCGTCATCGAGGCGGTAGATCCGCCCGGTTCCTGTCGCGCCCGTCGCCTCGCTGAAGTAGAGCCGCCCTTGTGCATCGAAGGCGATGTCGCGCACGTACGTCGTGTGGTGATACACGACCTGTGGCGCACCACTCACCCAGCTTAGTACATCGAATGTATTTGCGTCGGCGAGGTACGTCACACCGTCGGGGCCGACCGCGACGCCGTAGACGCGGCCGGCCGCCGCTTGAAGAAGCGTCCGCTCGCCGCCGCTGCCCTGATAAAACACGCGGCCCGGGACAACCGTCCAGTCGGTGTACAGCAGCTTGAGCGGCGGCTGCGCCATCGACTGCGACGGCCACATAACCGCCGTGAGGAACAAGAGCGACGCGGTGCTGGCCTTCACCGCCGTATCTCTCCGCCGTCGTGTCGGCGGCGGCTTCACGACCGTTCACCGTGGTCTGAGACCGGTAATCCTATACACCAACTCTGCACCGACCGCAACACGACGATGAACAATCGCGCCGGTGCTGCGGGCTACACGCGCGCAGAATGACGAGCGACGGCCTCCGCCGGATATCGGTACGCTCCAAGACGCGAGACGAGCACGCTCGCCAATACCAAAGCGGCGCCAAACGCGATGAGGGTCGTGTCGTAGGACCGCGTCATGTCAAAGGCCAGCGCCATCAGCACCGGTCCGAGGCCCGTGCCGAGGGTGAAGATGGCAAAGAGATAGCCGTAGATCTCGCCGTAGGCGCGGAGGCCGAAGTACCGGCCCGTGAGGAAGCCGATCACGTCGACTTCGGCGCCGAGACCGAATCCTAGGGCCATGGCCGCAAACACCGGCGCCATGCCGGCGGCGCCCGATGTCAGCAGGCCGATCCCCACGAGCGGCAGCAGAAAGATCGCGGCGGCGACATACGGCCCGAAGAAGCGATCGAGCAGATACCCCGAGACCACGCGCCCGGCGATCGTCGAGAGGCCGACCGCCGACAGCGTGGCGGTCGCCTGCCGGACGTCGACGCCGCGGTCGGTCAGCATCGGCACCAGATGCCCGACCATGCCGTTGATCGTGGTGACCACCAGGAACACGGCCACGGCCAGCAGCCAGAAGCTCGCGGAGCGAATGGCGTTGGCAATGGTAAGACCCGGCAGCGGGGCCCCCGACGCGCGGACTTTGCGCGTTGGGGTGCCCAGCGCCGGACCGGCGCGATCGGAGGCGTGCGCGCCGGTTTCCGGCTCGCGGATGAACAGCGCGACCGCCGGAAACGCGACCGCAAACGTCAGCGCGCCAAGCGCGACATATCCTGCCCGCCACCCGTATCCCTGGATCATCCATCGCGCGAATTGCGGCACCAGCGTGGCGCCCAGCCCGATGCCGGCCATCGCAATGCCGAGCGCAAGCCCGCGCCGCTCGTCAAACCAGGCCGACACCGCTTTCGCGTACGCCGGCGGCGCCTGGCCGACGCTGACGAGCCCGCAGAAGCCCGCCAGCGCGATGAAAACGACGGGCGAGGCGGGGCTGAGCGCGACGGCGGCGGTCGCCAGCGCGAAGATCGGGATGAAAGTGAGCGTCACGGGCCGGATCCCGAAGCGGTCGATGGCCCGACCCATGAACGGATAGGCGAGGGCCGCCAGCGTGTGGCCGGCGAGTAAAGACGAGGAGAAGGTTGCCCGGTCCCACCCGAACTCGCTCGTAATCGGACCGAGGAACAGCCCGAACGTGAAGAACACGATCGGTCCGTTGGCCACCATCAGGCCGAGCGTGGCGCCGAAGACGACCCACCAGGGCGAGCGGTTGGTGATTGGTGGTTGGTGGCTGGTGGTTCGGTTCACGGTTCGTTACGCCCGACCCAGATTGAAAAAGCGCTCCACGTTGGTGGTGAAGATCGCCCGCTTCTCGGCCTCCGTACACGACGACTTTCTGACGGACTCGATACTGGCCCGGATCGACCAGTAGCCGCCGGTCGCGTCGAATGGCGCGTCGCTGCCGAAGAGCAGGTGGTCGGCGCCGAGGAAATCGCGCGCCACGTTGACGGCGCCCGCCGAGAACGCGCCGATGTCGCCGTAGAACCGGCGGAAGTACTCGAGCGGCGGCTCGGCCAGCCGGCCGTCCGTCTCGACCTTAAGCTCCTCGGCGAACATGTCGAACATCGACTGCATGCGGCCGTGGAAGAACGGCACCATGGCGACGGTATGGTGGACGAGGATCCTGAGCCCGGGGTGGTCCTGCATGATGCCGCCGAAGACGAGCCGCATCATCGCGGCCGTGCTCTCGTACGGCCAGCCGAACACCTGCCACACGAGGTATTTCGATTCACGCTCGGCGGCGTAGTCTGCGTGGGTCCGGCCGCGCGCCGGGTGCAGCAGGATCGGCACGCGCCGCTCGGCGAGCGTCCGGAACACCACACGGAACTCCGGGGCGTCGAGCGGACGGCCGTTCACGTTCGTGTAGATCTGCACGGCGCAGAGCCCGAGCTCTCCGGTGGCCCGCTCGATCTCGCGGCAGGCGCGATCGGGCTCGTTCATCGGCACGGCCGCGGCGGCGCCGGCGAAGCGATCCGGATGCTTCGCCACGAGCCCGGCCAGCTCGTCGTTGGCAATCGTCGCGAGCTCCACGCTCGCCTGGGGGGCAATATGCTCCGGCGGCGGACCGGCCAGACTGATGATCTGCCGGTACCCGTCGAACTGGTCCATCATGCGGAACCGCGCGTCGAGGCTCGTCAGCCCTTCGTAGTTCGGCGCTTTGCGCCCCGTGCGCACGTACTGCAGGTGCGCGGGGCTGCCGGCGGCAAAGTCGGCCGACCCGGCTCGCGCCCAGCGGGTTTCTTCGTACTTTGGCGGAATGATATGGCAGAAGGCGTCAATCACACGGCCGATCATATACTTGGCCGCTAGCTCGTAGCCTGTAGCCGGTAGCCGGTAGCCGGTAGGTGGTAGCCGGTAGGAAGACCTTCCGGCTAGTGGCCACCGGCTACAGGCTATCGGCTATCGGCTACCGGCTACCGGCTACAGGCTACCGGCTACAGGCTACCGGCTACCAGCTACCGGCTAGCCGAAGGAGGTCGCCATGTTCCGCACACGTCGCGCCCGCGTGGCGCTCGGGGTCATTCTGGCAGTGCTCGCACTGGCCGCGGCCGTCCAGGCGCAGGCCAACCCGTATCGAACGATCGAGAGCTTCTTCAAGATGCCCGACGGGAGGAAGGTCGGATCGACGGCCGGGATCACCATTGACCGTGACGGGACCCACATCTGGGTGTTCGAACGCTGCGGCGGGAACTACTGCACCGAATCGGGGGTGGCGCCGATCCTCAAGTTCGACCAGTCGGGCAACGTCGTGAAGAGCTTCGGCGCCGGGATGTTCATCCGCCCGCACGGCATCCATATCGACCGCGAGGGGAACGTCTGGGTGACCGACGGCGAGGGACCGGACGGCAAGGACCCCAAGCGGAACGGAAAAGGTCACCAGGTCTTCAAGTTCACCGCCGACGGAAAGCTCCTGATGAGGCTCGGGAAGGCGGGCATCGCGGGGAACGGTCCGGACACGTTCAACATGCCGTCGGCCGTGCTGGTGGCGCCAACCGGCGACATCTTCATCGGCGACGGCCACGGCGGCACGTCGAACGCCCGCATCGTCAAGTTCTCGAAGGACGGCAAGTTCCTCAAGACGTGGGGCAAGCGCGGCACCGCGCCCGGCGACTTCGAGACGCCGCACGCGCTGGCGATGGACTCGCGCGGCCGGCTGTTCGTCGGCGACCGCGGGAACAACCGGGTCCAGATCTTCGACCAGGACGGGACGTTCCTGGAGGAATGGAAGCAGTTCGGCCGGCCGAGCGGCGTGTTCATCGACCGGAACGACACGCTCTACGTGGCCGATCACCAGTCGAACGAGAAGACCAATCCCGGCTTCACGAAGGGGATCAGGATCGGCAGCGCCCGCGACGGCAACGTGACGGCGTTCATTCCCGATCCGGATCCGGACGGGTCGCAGGAAGGCGTCGCCGCCGACATGCACGGCAACATCTACGGATCGCTGACCGGCGGGATGGCGCTGAAGAAGTACGCAAAGAGATAGGGTGCCTATCGTGCCTGGGGTGCCTGGGGTGCAGGCACTCCAGGCACCTTAGAGCGGTACAGGTACGCTCCCGCGATTGACTTTCCCCTATCGGCGGTCTTAAGCTGCGTGGCCTCCAGACGTGTCCGTCCCAGGCTTCGTCCCGGGAGGTCCCATGAAGGTGTCCATCACAGTCAGCATCAACGGCCGGGCGCATACCGCCGAGGTCGAGCCGCGCCTTCTCCTGGTGCAGTTCCTGCGCGACGTTGTCGGCCTGACGGGAACGAAGATCGGGTGCGACACCAGCCAGTGCGGCGCCTGCACGGTGCTGCTCGACGGCATGGCGGTCAAGTCGTGCACCTGCCTGGCTGCGCAGGCCGACGGCTGCGCCGTGACGACCGTCGAAGGCCTCGCCTCCAACGGCCAGCTCACAGCGCTCCAGGAGGCGTTCTGGAACAAGCACGGCCTGCAGTGCGGCTTCTGCACGCCGGGAATGCTCTTCGCCGCCCATGAGCTGCTGCGCACGAACCCGAACCCCTCGCCCGAGCAGATCCGGCACGGCCTCGAAGGCAACCTCTGCCGCTGCACGGGCTACCAGAACATCGTTCGCGCCGTGCAGGCCGCTGCGGCGGCGGGAGGACGCGCATGAGTGCCACAGTCGCTGCTCCGGCTCCCGCGCGCGTCTTCGGATCCGGCATCCGGCGGCGCGAAGATCCGCGCCTGCTGACCGGGACCGCGCTCTACACGGGCGATTTCACGCTGCCTGGCCAGACCTACGCCGCCATCCTGCGCAGTCCTCACGCGCACGCCCGAATCCGCAAGATCGACACCGCCCGCGCGAACGCGGCGCCGGGGGTGGTCGCGGTCTTCACAGGCGCGGACAGCGAGGGGGTGCTGAAGCCGATTCCCTGTGCGTGGTTGATTCCCAATTCGGACCTGAAGACCGCGCCGTACCGGCCGATGGCGAAGGATGTCGTCCGGTTCGTCGGCGATGCGGTCGCGGTGGTGGTCGCCGAGTCCGCGCACCAGGCGTACGACGCGCTCGAGCTCATCGACGTCGACTACACGCCGCTCGCGGCCGTCGTCGATCCGCAGAAGGCGGCTGAAGCCGGCGCGCCGCAGTTGCACGCCGAGGCGCCTGGCAACATCGCCTTCCACTGGACGGTGGCCGGCGGCGACATCGATGCGGCGTTCAAGGCCGCCGGCGTGATCGTCCGCGATCGCATCGTGCAGCAGCGGCTGATTCCGACGGCCATGGAACCGCGCGGCGCGGTGGCGCAGTACGTGCGCGCCACGGGCGAGCTGACGCTGTGGAACACCACCCAGAATCCGCACATCGTGCGGTTCATCATGTCAGTGGTGACCGGCGTCCCCGAGGATCGCCTGCGCGTGGTCGCTCCGGAGGTCGGCGGCGGCTTCGGCAGCAAGATTCCACAGATCCAGGGGGACTTCATCACCGCGTTTTGCGCGATGCAGCTCGGCCGCCCGGTGAAATGGGTGGAGACGCGGTCGGAGAACTACATCTCCACGACGCACGGCCGCGACCACGTCCAGGAGGTCGAGCTGGCGGCGACCAGGGACGGCCGCATTCTCGGCCTGCGCGCCACGGTGTGGGCGGGCATGGGCGGATATCTGTCGACCGCGGCGCCGGGCATTCCGACGATCCTTCACGGCCTGATGCTGTCGGGCCCGTATCAGATTCCGGCGATCAAAGAGGACGTCTTCGGCGTGTATACGACCACCACGCCGGTCGAGGCGTACCGCGGCGCCGGTCGGCCTGAGGCGACGTACATGCTCGAGCGCCTGATCGAGCTGCTCGCCGACGAGATCAAAGTGGATCCGGTGGAGGTACGCCGCCGCAACCTGATTCCTCCGTTCGAGAACGGTCACGCGGTCGTGACCGGCCTGACCTACGACAGCGGGAACTACCCGGGGGCGCTCGACAAGGCGCTCGCGCAAGTCGGGTACGACAACCTGCGCCAGGAGCAGGCCGCGGCGCGGGCAAAGGGGCGCTATATCGGCATTGGTGTCTCGACGTACGTCGAGATTTGCGGCCTCGGACCGTCGCAGGTGGCCGGCGCGGTCGGCTTCCAGGGCGGTCTGTGGGAGAGCGCGATCGTCCGGTTCCATCCGAGCGGCAAGGTCCACGTGTTCGTCGGCATCTCGCCGCACGGCCAGGGGGAGGAGACCACTTTCGCGCAGATCGTGGCGGACGAGCTCGGCGTGGCGGTGACGGACGTGAAGATCGTGCACGGCGACACCGACAACACGCCCATGGGCTGGGGCACCTACGGCAGCCGGGCGACCGCGGTCGGCGGCGCAGCGCTCGCCGTGACGACGCGAAAGATCAAGGAGAAGGCTCGGCTCCTGGCCAGCCACCTGCTCGAGGCGGCCGTCGAGGACATCGAATACGCGGGCGGAAAATTCTTCGTCCGCGGATTCCCGGATCGGTCCAAGACGATTCAGGACATCGCGCTGATGGCCAACGTCGCCTGGAACCTGCCCCAGGGGATGGAAGCCGGGCTCGAGGCGTCGAGCTTCTACGACCCGCCGAACTTTACCTATCCGTTCGGCGCGCATATTGCCGTCGTGGAAGTCGACCCCGAAACCGGTCACGTCGAGCTGAAGCGGTACGTCGCCGCAGACGACTGCGGACATCAGATCAACCCGATGATCGTCGAAGGCCAGGTCCACGGCGGCGTGGCCCAGGGCATCGGCCAGGCGTTGTGGGAACAGGCCGTGTACGACCCGAACGGGCAGCTGCTGACCGGATCGCTGACCGACTACGCGATTCCGCGCGCCGACGTGCTGCCGGACATGGAAGTGCTCTCGACGGTGACGCCCTCGCCGCACCATCCCCTCGGCGTCAAAGGGATCGGTGAGGCCGGCACGATTGCCTCGACGGCCGCCGTCTACAACGCGGTGATCGACGCGCTCGAGCCGTTTGGCGTACGGACGCTGCAGATGCCGCTGACGCCGGAACGCATCTGGCGCGCCATTTCGCAGTCCGCCAGTGCCGGCCGAAAGGAGGCGTGACCATGTACGCGGCCGAGTTCAATTACCTGCGGGCGTCGTCGCTCGCCGAGGCGCACCGGTTGCTGGCGGCGAATCCGGGAGCCAAGCTGCTGGCCGGCGGCCACAGCCTCATCCCGCTGCTCAAGCTGCGGCTGGCCGCGCCGCCAGCCGTCATCGACATCGGACGCATTGCCGAGCTGCGCGGCATCGCCCGCCGCGGCGACGACCTGCGGATCGGCGCGCTGACGACGCACGCCGAGATTGCCGCGTCGGCCGAGGTGCGGAAGTCTGCGGCGGCGCTGGCCGAGGCCGCGGCCGGGGTGGGCGATCCCGCCGTGCGCAACCGCGGGACGATCGGCGGCAACGTCGCGCACGCCGATCCCGCGTCCGACCTCCCGACGGTGCTCGTTGCGCTCGAGGGGGCCGTTGTGGCCGCCGGTCCGAAGGGCGAGCGCACGATCCCGGCCGCGGAGTTCTTCACGGGCGTCATGACGACGGCGCTTCGGGACCATGAGATTGTTGCCGCGGTCCTGGTGCCGATGGCAACGCGAGGCGTCGGTTCCGCATACACGAAGTTCGCGCACCCGGCATCGCGCTACGCGGTGGTGGGCGCGGCGGCGCTGGTAGCGGTGAACAAGGGAACGTGCGCGGAGGTTCGGGTGGCCGTCGGCGGCCTCGTGCCTCACGCCCGGCGCGCCTCCGCTGTCGAACGCGCGCTGAGCGGCCAGCCGGCGGAGGCCGCCAGCTTCGCGGCGGCTGCCGCCCGCGTTCGCGACGACCTCGGCAGCGACGTCCTGGGCGACATCTTCGCGTCAGCGGAATACCGCGCCGCGATGGCGCCGGTGTACGTCAAGCGGGCGCTGGCGGCCGCGGCGGCGCGGGCGGGATTGGCGTAGTTGGCGGTTGACGCTCTCGTACTGCCCGCCTCGATCGGCGAGCTCCAGACGCTGCTGGAGCGGGAACAGTATGTCGCCGACCGGAGCCTCGCGGTTTCGATCTTCCTCGCGCTGACGCTCCAGCGGCCGCTGTTCCTCGAGGGCGAGGCCGGCGTCGGCAAGACCGAGGTCGCCAAGGTCCTGGCCGCGGCGCTCCGTACGCCGCTCATCCGGCTGCAGTGCTACGAAGGCCTCGACATCAGCCACGCCGTCTACGAGTGGAACTACTCGCGTCAGCTGCTGGAGATCCGGCTGCTCGAGACCGCCGAGGCGCTGGATCGCACGTCGGCCGCCCGCGAGATCTTCACCGAAGCCTTCCTGATCAAACGCCCGCTCCTCCGCGCGGTGGAGCAGAGCCGCGAACGGCCGCCCGTCCTGCTGATCGACGAGATCGATCGTGCCGACGAGGAGTTCGAGGGATACCTGCTGGAGCTGCTCTCGGACTTCCAGATCACGATCCCCGAGATCGGGACGATCCGCGCCGAGCAGCCGCCGGTGGTCGTCATCACCTCCAACCGCACGCGCGAGGTCCACGACGCGCTCAAGCGCCGCTGCGTGTACGCGTGGATCGATTATCCGGACTTCGAGAAGGAGCACCGCATCGTCTCGACCAAGGTGCCCGGGCTGTCGGCGCGGCTGGCCGCGCAGGTTACCGCCTTCGTCCAGGAGCTTCGCACGGTCGATCTGTACAAGGCGTCGGGGATTTCGGAGACGCTCGACTGGGCGGCGGCCCTGGTCGCGCTCAACCAGGATGTGCTCGAGGCGGACGTCATCAACGAGACGCTCGGCCTGTTGCTCAAGAATCAGGAAGACATCGAGTCGGTGCGCGGTGAGCGGATTCAGTCGATCCTCGCGCGCGCGCTGGCGCGCGGCGCCGGCCAGGGCGGGCCATGACCGGCGGGGCGCTCGTCGCCAACATCCTGCGCTTCGGACGCGTGCTCCGGGCGGCGGGACTCGACGTGCACCACGGCCGGATGCTCGACGCGCTCCGCGCGATTGAACGGCTCGGCGTCAGGAGCCGCACCGATGTGCGGGTGGCGCTCCGCTGCCTGCTGGTACACCGTCACGAGGATCTCGCGCGCTTCGACCACGCCTTCGACCTGTTCTTCCGCGCGCGGGCGGCTCCCTCCGGCGGACTGCCGCTGTTCTCCCTCGGCGAACGGCCGCGCGTCGGCGCCAACCCGGTGGCCGGGACGGCCGTCAGCATCGAGATGGAGAATCGCGACGCGGGCGACTCGAGGGAGGCGCCGCGCGCCGTCGGCGCCTACAGCGCCGTCGAGGTGCTGCGCACCAAGGATTTCGCGGACTTCACGCCGGCGGAGATCGACCGCGCGCGCGCCCTGCTGGCGCGGCTTCCATGGCAGCTCGGCGTGCGGCGGACGCGGCGGTGGAGGCGGACGCCCGCCGGGGCGATCGACCTTCGCCGGATCCTGCGGCGCAACGTGCTGCGCGGGGGCGAGCTCCTCGACCTGCCGCGGCGCAGGCGGCGCCAGCTGCCGCGGCCGTTCGTGCTCATCGCGGACGTCAGCGGGTCGATGGATCGCTACAGCCGCATGCTGCTGCACTTCCTCTACGGGCTGAGCGAGCACAGCCGGCACGTGGAAAGCTTCGTCTTCGCCACGCGGCTGACGCGGGTGACCCGGCGCCTCGCCGGGGGGGGCGGCGCGCCGGCCATCGAGCGCCTCATGCGGGAGGTGAAGGACTGGGGCGGCGGCACGCGCATCGGCGACGCCCTCCGGACCTTCAACACGCGGTGGGCGCGGCGGGTCATGCGCCACGGTCCGGTGGTGCTCATCGTGTCGGACGGCTGGGACCGCGGCGACCCTTTGCGGCTTCGGGCGGAGGTCGCGCGCCTGCACCGGCAGTGCCGCCGCCTGATCTGGCTGAACCCGCTGCTGGGGTCGTCGAGCTACGAGCCGCTGACACGCGGCATGCAGGCGGCGCTCCGCCAGGTGGACGATTTCCTGCCGGCGCACAATCTGGCGAGCCTGGAGCAGCTGGCCGAATACCTCGGCAGCGCGCAAGTCACAAGGCGCAAGTCACAAGTCACAAGTCACAAACACGCACATTCTTTGTGACTTGTGACTTGTGACTTCTGACTTGTGACTTGGCTGGGGCGCGATCGATGGACATTAGCGGCACCTACCTGTTCAACGCGCCGCCGCGGCAGGTGTGGAGCCTGCTGATGGACACGACCGCGATCGCGCGCTGCGTGCCCGGGTGCCGCGAGCTGCGTCCCGTGGGCCCGGACCGCTACGAAACCGAGCTGTCGGTCGCCGTCGCGGCGATTTCGGGAGATTTCAAGGGCACCATCGAGCTGGCGGACAAGCTCCCTCCGCAGTCGTACAAACTGATCGTCAGCGGCACGGGGCGCCCTGGCTTTGTGCGGGGCACGGCGACGATCACGCTGGCGCCGCACGAGAGTGGAACCGCAGTGCAGGTGGCGGCGAGCGCCAACGCCGGCGGCCTGATCGCCCGCGTCGGCCAGCGGCTGCTCGAAGGCGTCGCGCGGATGATGATGGACCGGTTCTACCAGTGCCTGGCGAGCCAACTCGACTCCGGGCAGGGCTGACCCGTTTCTACTCGCCGGTTTCCGGCGTATAGTCTCGCGTGAGCGATGTGGCTGTAGCAGAGGGACACATGGCCCAAGTTTCGATACGCGTCAACGGCAGAGTGCGCAAGGGGGATGTCGAGCCCCGCCTCCTCCTCGCGCACTTCTTGCGCGAGCACCTCAACCTCACAGGCACGCACGTCGGCTGCGACACCAGCCAGTGCGGCGCGTGCACGGTCCTCATCGATGGGAGGAGCGCCAAGTCCTGCACCATCTTCGCGGTTCAGGCCGACGGCTGCGACGTCACCACCATCGAGGGCCTGGCCCGGGACGGCCAGCTCCACCCGCTGCAGGAGGGCTTCTGGGAAGAGCACGGCCTTCAGTGCGGCTACTGCACACCCGGCATGATCATGTCGGCCGTCGACCTCCTCAACGACAATCCGACGCCGTCCGAGCGCGACATCCGCGAGGGGATTGCGGGGAACTTCTGCCGCTGCACGGGCTATCAGCACATCGTCAACGCGATCCAGTACGCCGCGAACAAGGCTGCGAGGAAGTGATGGTCACGCCCGTTCTCCCCAAGCTTGTCGGCCAGCGTGTCAAGCGCCGTGAGGACCCGCGCCTCATCCAGGGCCGGGGCACGTACGTCGATGACATCAAGATCGCCGGCATGCAGCACCTGGCGTTCAAGCGGAGCGATGTGGCCCACGGCCGCATCCGCGCCATCGACACCCGCGCGGCCGAGGCGATGGAGGGCGTCGAGGCGGTCTTCACCGGCGCGCAAATCGCCGAGCTTCTCGCCCCGATGCCGATCGGCACGTCCTTCCCGTCGCCGCCTCATCGCGCCTTGGCGGTGGACGTCGTCCGCTACGGGGGCGAGCCGGTCGCGGTCGTCGTGGCCCGCGACCGCTACGTGGCCCGGGACGCCGCGGACGCCATCGCCATCGACTACGAGATCCTGCCGGCCGTCGTGGATCCGGAGCTGGCGATGACGGGCAAGCCGGCGATCCTCCACCCGGAGTTCGAGAACAACGTGGCGCTGCCGCCCCTCCCGAACGGCACGGGCGTCAGCCGGGACGGCAAGACGGTCGACGATTCCGCCATCGACAAGGCGTTCGCCGAGGCGGAGGTCGTGATCTCGCAGCGGATGGTGAACCACCGGGTCGTGCCGAACACGATGGAGCCGCGCGGGGTCGTTGCGCACTACGAGCCGGGGAAGGAGTCGATGACCATCTGGTCGTCGACGCAGGCCCCGCACATCCTGAAGACGATGATTGCCGCGATGACCGGACTGGGACAGCACCAGGTCCGGGCGATCGCGCCGGAGGTGGGCGGCGGCTTCGGCGCCAAGATCAACATCTACGGCGAAGATTACGTCGCTGCGGCCATCTCGAAACGGCTCGGCATTCCGGTCAAGTGGGTGGAGGACCGCTCGGAAGCCTTCGTCGCCACCACCCATGGCCGCGACCTCATCGCGTACGTCGATCTGGCCGCGAAGCGCGACGGCAGGGTTCTCGGACTGAAGATGCGCCTCATTGCCGATGTCGGCGCCTACAACATGCTGCTCACGGCCGCCATCCCGACGCTGACGATGATGATGGCGAGTGCCACCTACGACATCCCGGCGATCCGCGCCACGCTCACCGAGGTCTTCACGAACAAGACGCCGACCGACGCGTACCGGGGCGCCGGCCGCCCCGAGGCGACGTATTTCGTCGAACGCGCGATGGACATGCTGGCGCGTGAGTTGAAGATGGATCCCGCCGACGTTCGCCGGAAGAACTTCATCAGGCCGGACAAGTTCCCCTTCACCACGCAGACGGGCGCCGTCTACGACTCGGGGAACTACGAGGCGGCGCTCGATCGCGCGCTCGAGGCTGCCAACTGGAAGCAGTTGAAAGGCGCGCGCGATGCCGCCCGAGCCGAGGGCCGGCTGGTCGGCCTGGGCCTGTCGATGTACGTCGAGGTGTGCGGCTTTGGACCTTCGTCAGGGATGGCGACGGGCGGATGGGAGCACGCCCAGGTCACCGTCGAGCGCGACGGCCGGATCACCGCGGTGACGGGCGTATCGCCGCACGGACAGGGCAACGAGACGACGTTCGCGCAGATGCTGGCGGATCAGTTCGGCGTGCCGCTCGAGCACATCACCATCCATCACGGCGACACGGCCGTCGTCAAGCAGGGCATCGGCACGTTTGGCAGCCGCTCGCAGGCCGTCGGGGGAACGGCGTTGCACCTGGCCGGCGCCAGGGTGAAAGCAAAGATGGCCAGGTTCGCGGCCGAGCTCCTGGAGGCGCACGAGGAAGACCTCGTCTTCGAGAGCGGGACAATCTTCGTCAGAGGGGCGCCGGCCGCCGCGAAGACGTTTGCGGAGGTGGCCGCCTACGCCTACGTTCCGGTCCCGCTCCCCGAGGGGCTCGAGCCGGGCCTGAGCGAGGAGGCGTTCTTCGAGCCGAGCAACATGACCTACCCGTTCGGCTGCCACATCGCGATGCTCGAAATCGATCGCGAAACCGGCGAGCCGAGGCTGCTGAAGTTCGTCGCCGTGGACGACGCGGGCAATCTGATCAACCCGTTGATCGTGGAGGGACAGATTCACGGGGGGCTCGCCCAGGGCATCGGCCAGGCCCTGATCGAGGAAACGGTCTACGATCAGTCCGGCCAGCTCCTGACCGGCTCGTTCCTCGACTACGCCCTGCCGCGCGCCACCGACTTCCCGCGCTTCGAGCTCCACAACACCGTGACGCCGACGCCGCTGAACCCCTTCGGCGCCAAGGGCATTGGCGAAGCGGGCACGCTCGGGTCGACCCCCGCCGTCGTGTGCGCGGCGGTCGACGCCCTGAGTGAGTTGGGCGTGAAGCACATCGACATGATGCTGCGGCCGGAAAAGCTGTGGCGCATCATTGGCACCCCACCTGCACCCGCTCACGGAGGCCGCGCGTGATCCCCACGGCCTTCGAGTACGTGCGGGCGACCTCGCTCGACGACGCGCTGGCGAAGCTGGCGGCCAGCAAAGGCGAAGGGAAGTTCATCGCCGGCGGCCACAGCATCGTTCCGCTCATGAAGCTGCGCCTGAGCCAGCCGAAGGTCCTGATCGACATCGCTCGCATCCCTGGTCTCTCCGGCATTCGTGAGAAGGATGGCAGGATCGAAATCGGCGCCGCCACCGTGCACCACGACGTCGCCACCTCTGCCCTGCTGCGGAAGCAATGCCCCGTTCTTTGCGACACGGCCGCGGCAATCGGTGATCCCCAGGTCCGCAATCGCGGTACGCTGGGAGGCAGCCTCGCTCATGGCGATCCGTCGGCCGATTACCCCGCGTCTATGCTCGCGCTGGATGCCGGCATCCACATGAACGGCCCGAAAGGATGGCGGGTCGTGAAGGCGAGCGAGTTCTTCCAGGGCCTGTTCACCGTGGATCTGGCGCACGACGAGATCATCACGGGTGTTCAGTTCACGCCGGTGCGAGCCGCGGCGTACGCCAAGCTCCACCAGCGTGCCTCGCACTACGCGATCGTGGGCGTGGCCGCCGCGCTCGACGCGAGCGATGGGAGAATCCGGTCGGCGCGCATCGGGCTCACCGGTGCCGGCCCGTGCGCCATCCGGCTGAGAAAGGTCGAGGAGGCGCTCGCGGGCAAGACGGCGTCGACCGACAGCATCACTGCGGCCGCCCGGCACGCGGCGGCGGACGTCCAGACGGTCAACTCCGACCTGCACGCGAGCGAGGAGTATCGCCGGGCGATGGTGCCTGTCTTCACCCGCCGCGCGCTGGAAGCCGCGTTGACGCGTCTGCAGCGGGGCTAGAGCGGGGTCCCCAACGCGCGGATTTTGCGCGTTGGGGTGCCCTACCCGCCGGCGAGCGCGCCGACGATCAGCAACGGCTCGGTGCCCGCCACGACCGCATCGGGCAGGGCTGTGTCCGGCGCTCGGTGGGAAAGATCCTCCGCACAGGGGAGCACGGTGCGCGTCCAGCTGTGCAGCATCGATGTGCATCCCGATACCGGATCTTACACGCGAGCATCATCATTGGGCTTTGGGCGTTCGGCGTTGGGCTTTAGGCTTTAGGTTGTGGTTATTCCCCACAGCCCAAAGCCTGAAGCCCGAAGCCTCAAGCCCTCAAGCCGATGACGCAGACGCGGGTGAACACACCGGTCCAGGTGTTGTTCGCCAGCCTGGTCGGCACCACGATCGAATTCTTCGATTTCTACATCTACGGCACCGCGGCGGTGCTCGTCTTCCCGACGCTGTTCTTTCCGGCCTCGGACCCCGCGACGGCCACGCTGGCCTCGCTCGCCACGTTCGGCATCGCGTTCTTCGCGCGCCCGCTCGGCTCGGCGCTCTTCGGCCACTTCGGCGACCGCGTCGGCCGCAAGACGACGCTGATTGCGGCGCTCCTCACGATGGGCTTCTCGACGGTGGCGATCGGAGCGCTGCCGACCTACGACACGATCGGCCTGGCCGCACCGGCCCTGCTCGCGCTGTGCCGCTTCGGACAGGGGCTCGGCCTCGGCGGCGAGTGGGGCGGCGCCGTCCTGCTGGCGATCGAAAACGCGCCGCCCGGCCGACGCGCCTGGTACGGCATGTTTCCGCAGCTCGGCGCGCCGCTCGGCTTCTTCATGTCGACGACGGTCTTCCTCGCGCTGTCGGGGTGGCTCGACAACGAGCGGTTCTTTGCGTTCGGCTGGAGGATTCCGTTTCTGGCGAGCGCGGTGCTCGTCCTCGTCGGGCTGTACGTGCGGCTGACGATTACCGAGACGCCGGCGTTTACCGCCGCCGTCCAGCGGCAGGAGCGTGTGCGTGTGCCGATGCTGGTGGTCGTCCGCCGCTATCCAGGCACGGTCATCCGGGGCACGCTCATCTCGCTCGCTGCGTTCGTCGTTTTCTACCTGATGACCGTCTTTACGCTGTCGTGGGGGACGAGCGAGCTGGGCTTCACGCGCGAGCAGTTCCTGCAGATCCAGCTTGTCGGCGTCGCGTGCCTCGCCGTGATGATTCCGATCTCGGCGACGCTGGCCGAACAGGGGCGGTGGCGGGTGCTGGTCGCCGCGACCATCGGCATCGGCCTGTTCGGGCTGGTGCTGGCTCCCGTATTCCTGATGGGGACGACCGGCGCCGTGCTGACGCTGGCGATCGGGCTGGGCCTCATGGGGCTCACCTACGGCCCGCTCGGCACGGTGCTGTCGGAGCTCTTCCCGACGGCCGTGCGCTACACCGGGAGCTCGATTGCCTTCAATTTGGCGGGCATCTTCGGCGCGTCGCTCGCGCCGTACGCGGCGACGTGGCTCGCCAACACCTACGGCCTCGACTTTGTGGGCTACTATCTGACGGGCGCCGCGCTGCTGACGCTGGCGGGGCTCCTCACGACGGGCGAAACCAAGGATCGCCACCTATGAGAACTGCCATCTGCGCCGCCCTCGTCACCTTGCTCGTCTGTGCGCCCGCCACGCCGCGCGCCCAGACGGCCGCCGCGCAACCAGCGGCGCCCGCACCCGGCGGCCTGCCGGCGGTCATCCCGATTTTTCCGCTCGAGAGCGCGACGCTCTTTCCCAATGGGTCGTATCCGCTGCACATCTTCGAGCCACGCTACCGCGCGATGGTGGCCGACGCGCTGAAGGGGGACCGGATCATCGGGATGGTGATGCTGCAGCCGGGCCACGAAGCGGAGTACGAGGGACGTCCGCCGATCTTTCCGGTCGGCTGCGCCGGGCTCATCACCGAGTACGAAGAGCTGCCCGACGGGCGGTACAACATCGTCCTGGGCGGGCTGGTGAAGTTTCGCGTCACCGGCGAGGACAACAACCGGCCGTACCGGCTGGCGCGCGTCGTGGCGATCCCCGAGCCGCTCGACGACAGGAAGACGGCCGCGCTGACCGAGGGGCGGAAACGTCTGGAGGCGCTGCTCGATGCGCTGTCGGACAGGCTCCCCGTCGGGCAGCCGCTGCCGGGGATGCCCGACGAAACGCTCGTCGATTTGCTGTCGCAGTACCTGCCGATGGAGCGCCTGGCGCGCCAGCGGCTGCTCGAGCTGGAGGACCCGCTCGCCCGCGCCGGCGCGATCGTCGAGCTGCTGGAGGCGATGGTGACGCGGTAGCGCGCAGGCTGCGGGGTCCCCGCCGCGCGGAATTTGCGCGGTGGGGTGCTCTTCAGCCTGCGCGACCGCTAATTGTTCTCGATGATGAGCCGCTCGCCGGTCTCCTTCGTGCACCCGCCGGCCGGCATCGCGGTGCCGCACTTGATGAAGTCACCCGTCATCGCGCCGAACTGACGGCCGTCGCGCAGCGGGAAGAGCGTAACGGTGAACACCGAGCCCACCGGGAACGTCTTCGGCGACAGGCCGCGGCGGGCCATCACGGCCGCCGACGCCGTTTCGACGCCCCACACGACGGGCTTCCCATCCTTGCCGACCATCGGCGTGCCGTCGGGACCAAGCACCTCGAAGATCAGCTGCGCGTGATTCGAGCCGGGGATATAGCGGGTGAGCTTCCCGGTGAGCGTCTTCGTCTGGGTCTGGTCGTACATCGCAAACGAGTGGTGCGCGCCGATCGGAATGGTCGTGCACGCCCCCCACAGCATGGCCGCCGCCACAAGCTTGCTCCTCACAGGTGTCTCCAGAATCGGTAAATCACGAATCACAAATTACTAATCGTTCGGCTTCTCCCAGCCCTGCTCGAAGTGCTTTTCCCAGTTCTGCGCCCATGGCCGGCCGAAGTAATCGATATAGCCCTCGTCCTGCGGCGTCAGCTGCGTCGGCCGCCCGTCGGGTCCGTTCACGATCGTACTCTGGACGCGGCACTCGACGAAGGTATGGCGCATTTCCGGATCGTCGGGCCCGGCCCGCCGCTCCCACGGCGTCACGATGTGCAGCGGTTGCACAAACGCCTCCGGATCGTAGAAAGTCGCCTCCACCGTGATGACCTTGCCGTCCGCGCTTGGCCTGAACACCTCGATGATCTCGAGCGAGTTGCTGAACTCGAACATGGAGTGCGAGATCGTCCATCCCTGCACGTTGGCCGTCCACGCCACGAGCGTGTTGCCGTTCCAGAACGCCACGGTCTCGCCGAACCACTGCGGCACCTGCTGGACGTGCTTCTGGCCGATGAGAATCTTCCGGAGCAGGTTGTCGGCGCTGCCGCCGAGCATCTGCACCTGGTAGGGCGTCATGATGAGCTCGATCGGGCCGCCGAAGGTGAACTGCGACCACCACCGCATGATTCCTTCCGGATAACAGAACGCGGCCATCCACTGCGGCGCGTTGCTCACCGCCTCGTGGAAGTTCATCTGGACCATGCGCTTCTGGTACTCAGGCGTGAGCAGCGACACCATGGTGGAGGCCTGCAGGTTGCGGCCCCACGTCCACTGTTCGTCGGGGGCGCGCCGCAGGTACCAGCCGTCCCACTGCGGCAGCGTCTGCCGGGTGTGGCGTGTCGGCCCGCCGGTCTTCCGCGCCGCGGCGGCGAGCGCCTCGTAGTGCTCCTGCGCCGTCTTGTAGGGATGCGGGCTGACAATGCGTGCGACGTCGCGATCGAGGTTGCAGTCGCCCCACTGCCCGAAGCGGTTGTCCCGCCACATGTCGGTCAGCTGCCGCGGCGTGTTGCAGCGGAAGTAGCGCCGGTCGGTCCAGTGCTTGCGATCCAGATAGAAGTTCTTGGTCGTGAACAGGTCCACGGGCAGCGGCTGGACGCCCGCGGGCGGGCGGGGTGCCGGTCCGGCCTGCTGGGCCTCCACCAGCGTCGTCGCAACACCGGCAACGACGAGCGCAAGCACGGAGGCAGCGGTGAGCGCGCGCGCGGAATGCATCTATCCTCCTCCTCGTTCGCCAGCCCTGACGGAAAATACGAAGCGACGTCTATCTCGTCCCCGCGCCCCCGCGGTAGACCACGCGCCAGATCGTCCCCTTCACCGAATCGCTGATGTAAAGCGACCCGTCGGACCCTTGCGCCAGCCCGGTCGGCCGCGCGACCGCATCTTCCGAACGCGCGAGCGGCATCTTGCCTGCGAAGCTGTCGGCAAACGTCTCCGACTGCCCGGTGACCTTCCCGCCGCGAAACGGGACGAAGGCGACCCGGTAGCCGGCCTGCGGCAGCGGCGCCCGGTTCCACGATCCGTGGAAGGCGATAAACGCGCCGCCGCGGTACTTCTCGGGGAACTGCATGCCGGTGTAGAAGAGCAGCGCGTTCGGCGCCCAGTGGCCCGGGAAGCCGACGAGCGGCGCGGGATACTTCGCGCAGTCGGCCTCCATCTTCCCGTCGCCGCCGTACTCGGGCATCAGCACGCGCCTGTTCTGCTGCCAGTCGTAATAGCAGTACGGCCATGCGTACGTGCCGCCGTCGGTCACGCGGAGGAACTCCTCCGCGGGGAGCTCCGCGTTCTGCTGCTGGTTGAAGAACTTCGGCCAGAGCGTGTCGAGCTGATCGCGCCCGTGCTGCATGAGATAGAGGCTCCCGTCGTGCCAGGCGACGGCAAGCATCTGGCGGAAGCCGATTGCGTAGCGGCGGCCGCCGTTCTGCAGCGTCTGCCCCGTTCTGTTCGCATCGAAGCGCCAGATCGTGCCGTACGGGTCGAGCAGCGGACACGGCTTCTGGCCCGGCACGCCTTCCTTGCGGTCCTCCGCCTGGCAGGCGTTCGACGGCGCGCCGATGTTCACGTAGACGCCTCCCTTCCCGTCGAACGCCAGTCCCTTGCCCGCGTGCGAGCGTTGCTCGGGCAGCGTGGTAATCTCCTCGCGCGGTCCTGACGGCAGCAGCTGCCCCGGCGTCATCCGATAGCGGACAACGCGCGAGTCGTTTTCGGCGAAGTAGAGGTAGCCGTTGTGCAGAGCGATGCCGGTGCCCCCCTCGGCGCCGATCCGCTCGCGCACGTCGGCGCGGCCGTCGCCGTTGGTATCGCGCAGCGCGACGATGGCGCCCTTGGCCTGTTGCGTGTTGCGAAGAGCGAGGTAGATGTCGCCGTTGGCCGCCACGGTCAGGTGGCGACCTGTACCGAGATTCTCGGCCACGACGATGGCGCAGAATCCTGCGGGAAGCGTGATGCCGCCATTCCCCGGCGTGCAGGCGGGCAGCGCGCCGCCGCCCTGAGCGGAGCCCAGGGCTCCCGCACCGGCAAAACCAATAGCCGCGAGTGATGCGGCGAATCGTCGTGCCATGACAGCCTCCACGTGAAGTCCGATCCGCGACATTGTACCCGCGGGCGAACACCGCTGGCGATCAATCAAAGGAGCGGCCCCAGCGCGGAGGATGAGCTGTACGCTCAACCACGTGCTGCATATAATGGAACTGATCGTGGATTCCAGCGATTGGTTCACCTCGCTTGTCAGAAACAGCGTCACTCCGTTGTATCGGAGCATCTTCTGGCATCCCGAGCTGTACTTTCATTCACCGTGCTTCGACGGCGTCGCTTCCGCCGTCGTCGCATTGGATTTCCTCGAGTCGCACCTCCAGTGGCGGTCGGTGCGTCTCTCTCCGGTGAACTACGACGTGAAACGCTGGTGGGTATCGCGCCCGCTCGCAAAGTATGCGGCCGTGGTCGATTTTCTGTACCATCCCCAGGGCCGCTTCTGGGCCGACCACCACGCCACATCGCCCGTGCCCGCCGATCTTCTTGAGTCAGGCCGAAGCGTCCATCCGTTCCTTGCCTTCGATCCGCAGGCTCCGTCGTGCGCACTGCTGCTGCAACGGCACCTCGCGCAACATTTCCACCATCGGAATCCTTTTTACGACAACCTCGTTCGCTGGGCGACCAAGATCGACGCCGCGCGCTACGAGACCGTGCAGGAGGCGGTCTTCGGCGACGCGCCGGCGCTCAGAATCAACAGGGCCTTGTTCGTGGGTGGGCAGCGATACGCAAAACGCCTCGTCGGAGTACTCCGCACGTCGTCGCTCGAACAAGCCGCGGCGGAGCCGACCACGGCTAGGCTGTTTGGCCGCGCCCGCGATTTGCTCTTGGCCGGACTCGCGCGCGTAAAGGAGCGCGCGGTCATAGATGAGCACGGGATCGTCACGTTCGATATCACACGTGAGGGCGTCATCGTCGAGCGATATGCGCCGTACGTGTTCTTCCCCGACGCGCGAACGGGAGTTCATGTCTCTGTTCCTGAAGAATACGTATCGCGTGCTGCAGGCGCAGCTCGCCGCGGGCGAGCTTTTGGACCTGCAACTCTACACACCCATGACTGGTACGGGAACCGACACGAACAGGACGCTTCTGGTGTCGATCCAGTATGTGGCGCGGGGCGGGCAAATGCCCCTTCCTACGGAAGCACGGCTGCGGCAGTTGTTCAGCGACCGTGCGACATATGAGCTGGAGAAGGTCGCCGAGGCGAAGCTGCTGGATGCTCAGTGGGACGTGCATCCGCGCAGGCTCCCGTAGGACCAGCGTAAGCTTACCGTATGCCGCTGATACTGAACGGATTGCCCCCGCTGCACTGGGCGGTGGCCGGCGCCGGGATCGCCGCCGTCACCCTGTGCCTCCTCGTTCTGGCCAACCGGCGGCTGGGCATCTCGACGGGCTTTGAGGACGTCTGCAGCCTGGTGCTGCACCAGACCGTTCGCCGCATAAGCCCTCCCGCGAAGGAAAATCGCGGAGGTTATACACCCCGTGCCCGGGTTTTCCTAGCGGATTTCTGCGGAGAGCGCTCGAACGCCACCGCCGGCTTTGGCGTCTCGTCGACCACGAGGCGGAACACGTCCGGCCTCGCGTAGTGCCCGACGGCGTCGAAGTCGAGGCGGGCGCGGGCGATCTCGCCGCGATCGATCTCGGCCGTGAGGATCGTCTCGCCCGTGAAATCGGGACCGGCCAGCACGCGGCCGAGCGGACCGACGATGCAGCTGCCGCCGCGCGAGACGATCGTGTCCGGATCGTCGCCGAAGGCCGTTTCGTAGTCGGCAGGATAGTCGCGGCGCCGCGCGAACTGATTCGCGGACAGCACGAAGCACCGCCCTTCCAGCGCGATGTGCTGCATCGTCGGCAGCCAGCTGTCGCGTCCGTCGGCGGTCGGCGCGCAATAGATCTCGATACCTTTGCCGTACATGGCGGCCCGCATGAGCGGCATGTAGTTCTCCCAGCAGATCACCGCCCCGATCTTGCCGAGTTCCGTGTCGAGCACGGGCATCGTCGAGCCGTCGCCGAAGCCCCAGACGAGCCGCTCGCTGCCGGTCGGCATCAGCTTCCGGTGCTTGCCGAGGAACGCGCCGTCGGGCGCGAAGAACAGCACCGTGCAGTACAGCGTGCCGCCCTCGCGCTCGACCACACCGATGACGAGATAGAGCTCGTTGGCCCGCGCCGTGCGCGCCAGGGCGTCGACATGCGGTCCCGGGACGTCGATGGCGCTCTCCCAGCAGCGGCGGAACTGCTCCCGGCCTGCCGACGTCCGCGCGCCCACGGTGGCGCCGAAGTCGAGGCCGCGCGGGTACGCGGACACGAAGGCCTCAGGGAAGAGCGCCAGCCGCGCGCCGCGCCGCCTGACGTCGGCGGCGAGATCGCTCACCTTCTCGAGCGTGCGCGCCACCTCGAACGCGACGGGCGCCGCC
>JACPTI010000093.1 GCA_016192845.1 Acidobacteriota bacterium | reverse complement strand
AACGCAAGTCCGTCAACACCTTCGACCTCGGTCGTTGGATGCCGCTACTTCTTTCATCTATGCGTTCATCCGTGTCCGGCCCAGACGGGAGGCCTGTGGCATGAGAATAGGACCTCCTATTGTGCGAAAGTCGGGCTAGAGAAACAGCGGCCCGAAGACGACGGCCACGATCGCCATCAGCTTGAGCAAAATGTTCAGACTGGGGCCTGAGGTGTCCTTGAAGGGGTCGCCGACCGTGTCGCCGACGACGGCAGCGCGGTGCGCCTCCGAGTTCTTTCCGCCGTGGTGCCCCTTCTCGATGTACTTCTTGGCGTTGTCCCACGCCCCGCCCGCGTTCGCCATCATCAGCGCCAGCATCGCCCCGGAGCCGATCGAGCCGATGAGCAGGCCCCCGAGCGCCTCGGCGCCCAACACGATGCCGACGGCCACCGGCGCAACCACGGCGAGCGTGCCGGGCAGCACCATCTCGCGGATCGCGCCGTCGGTGGCGATGCGGACGGCGCCCGCGGCGTCGGGCGGCGTGGTTCCTTCCATGATGCCGGGGATCTCCCGGAACTGCCGCCGCACCTCCTCGACCATGCGCATCGCCGCGCGGCCGACCGCGCCCATCGTCAGCGCGCTGAACAGGAACGGCATCAGCGCGCCGATGAGCAGCCCGAGCAGCACCTCGACGTCGAGCAGGTCGAAGCTGGCGACGCGGGTGGTCTGCGAGTACGTGACCATCAGCGCAAGCGCGGTCAGCACCGCGGAGCCGATGGCGAACCCCTTCCCCGTGGCCGCCGTGGTGTTGCCGAGCGAATCGAGCGCGTCGGTCCGCTCGCGCACCTCGGCCGGCAGCCGCGCCTGTTCGGCAATACCGCCGGCGTTGTCGGCGACGGGGCCGTAGGCGTCGGTGGCAAGCGTGACGCCAAGCGTCGACAGCATGCCGACGGCCGAGAGCGCCACGCCGTAGAGGCCGGCCAGCGCGAACGTCAGCCAGATCGCCGCGATGATCGCCAGCAGCGGCACCGCCGTGGAAAGCATGCCGAGCGCCATGCCGCCGATGATGACCGGCCCCGTGCCGGACACCGCCTGGCGCGAGAGCGCCTGGGTCGGCGTGTACTCGTACGCCGTGTAGTACTCGGTGGCGGTGCCGATCACCTGGCCTGCCACGAGCCCGACGACCACCGCCCAGAAGAGATTGAAGTCGAGGCCGAGCTGCGCGACGACCGCAGCCGTACCGGCCAGGACCAGCGCACCCGCGCCAAAGATGCCGGCGCGCAGCGCCCAGAGCAGTCGGCCCATGTCGGCCTGTTCGCTGGTCCGCACGAAGAATGTCCCGATGATCGCCGCGATGCTGCCCACGCCCATGATGCCGAGCGGGAGCACGAAGCCCGTCGCATCCCAGCCGTCCGCCGCGCCGCCCGGCAGCACCGCATTCTGACCGGCGCCGATGATGCCGACGGCGGCGAGCGACATGGCGGCGACGATCGAGCCCGTATAGGACTCGAACAGGTCGGCGCCCATCCCGGCGACGTCGCCGACGTTGTCGCCGACGTTGTCGGCGATGGTGGCGGGATTCCGCGGGTCGTCCTCCGGGATGCCGGCCTCGACCTTCCCGACGAGATCGGCGCCGACGTCGGCCGCCTTCGTGTAGATGCCGCCGCCGACGCGCGCGAAGAGCGCAATGGACGAGGCGCCGAAGGCGAACCCGGTCAGCGGTTGAACGTGCTGGAAGACGAGGTAGAGACCCGACAGGCAGACAAGGGAGATGCCGACGACGGTCATACCCATGACGGCGCCGGACGAGAACGCCACCCGCAGCGCGGGGTTGAGCCCGACGCGCGCCTTCGCGGCCGTGCGGACGTTCGCGCGCACGGCGATGTACATCCCGATGTAGCCGGCCGCCCCCGAGGCGCACGCGCCGAGGATGTACGCGATCGCCGTCCGGGGCAGCGCCGTATAGGCGCCTTCCGCCACGAGGCCGAGCGCAGCGAACTTGCCCGTGATGTCGAGGTCGACGAAGACGGCAATGACGAGCGCCACGACGCCGACGAACACCGCCAGGAACGTGTACTCGCGCCGGAGGAACGCAGCCGCGCCCTGCTGAATGAGCGCGGCGATCGCCCGCATGGCATCGGTCCCCGTGTCCTCGCGCAGCACGCGCTGCGTGGTCACGATCGCAAACACCAGCGCCAGCGCGCCTGCGCCGAGCGCCAGATTCAGCAGCTCCATTCAGACCTCCGGCTCCTCGGGGCGCCGGCCCGCGAGCGACGCGCGCGCCGGCGGGCTGCCGCTCCGTCCGTGGACCTGGTCCGGCAGCGACATCCCGCCCGTGAGAAAGATGCGAATGCCCTCTTCGACCGACACGTCCGGGAAGAACACGCTCTCCCGCGGGTAGACCACCACATCGCCGAGGTACAGGTGATTCGTGGGGACGTACACCGCGACCAGCGCCTCCGCGCCGCGCCCGCGGTCGATCGTGAACTCCTTGGTCAGAAACCCCATCACCAGGCCGCACCGGGGATCGTCGACCATCACCACGCGCTTGAAGCCGTACTCGTTGTCGGGCGAGAACGCCGCCACGAGCTGCTTGACCGGCGCATAAACCGTGCGAAAGACCGGCACACGCATCAGCCACCCCTCGCCGCGGGCCAGGACGCGCCGGCCGATGACGTTGGTGGCCACGGCGCCGACCGCCAGGATCACGAGCAGCGTGATCAGCAGCCCGAGGCCCGGCACCTCCCGGCCCAGTACACGGGCTGTCAGCGGCGCGGTGAAGCCATCAATGATGCTGAAGATCCACACGAGCGCAGCGACGCTAATCACGAGCGGGACGGTGACGAAGAAGCCTGTGATGAACCGGCGGCGCAGCCACTGGATCACAGCCACCCTCCCGCAATGGCCACGAAGAGGGCCGCGCCCGCCGCAATGCGATACCACGCGAAGGGCGCGAACCCGGATCGCGCCACGAACCGCAGAAACGGCCTGACGACGGCCGCGGCGGCGACAAAGGCCATCACAAACCCAACGGCGATCTCGGCCGCCCGTTCGGGCGCGAGCTGATCCCACACGTCCACGAGGCTGTAGACGAACGCTGCCATCATCGTCGGCATTGCCAGAAAGAACGAGAGCTCGGCGGCCGCCGCGCGATCCAGCCCCATCACCATGCCGCCGATGATCGTCGCGCCGGACCGGGAGACGCCCGGAATCAGCGAAAGCACCTGGCAGAGCCCCACGCCGAACGCCCGGGCCAGCGGCGTCCGTTCCGCGTCCGCCACACGCGGCGCGGGCCCGAACCGCTCGACGGCCAGCATGACCGCTCCACCGGCAACCAGCGCCGCCGCGATGATCGATGGGCTGTCGAACAGCACCGTCTGGATGAAGTCCCCCAGAAGCGCTCCAGCGACGACGGCCGGCGCGAACGCCACCAGCAGCATCAGCACGAACCGGCGCGCGTCCGGGTCCGACGGCAGGCCGACGGCGACCGCCGCAATCTTGACCCGGTACAGCCACATGAGCGCGAGGATTGACCCGAGCTGGATCATCACGGTGAAGGCGTCGTCGTCGTAGCCGAAGGCCTCGCCACCGATCAGCAGGTGCGCGGTTGACGAAACAGGCAGAAACTCCGTCAGGCCCTGGATCACCCCGAGCAGCGCGGCGATGAGGTACGTCACAAGCAGTAGGCAGTAGGCAGTAGGCAGTAGGCAGTCGGGCGGTCGAATTTCTGCCTACTGCCTGCTGCCAACTGTCAACTAGGACGCCCGGGCGCCGCGCGCCTTGCGCCCCGGGCGCGCCTCTGGCCGGCGGGCTGGCGCGGCGGCGGCCGCCGCCGCGCGCCCGCGCTGGCTCAATATGATCGCAATCGCGGAGGCAATGAACACGGTCGAATACGTCCCGCTGATGATCCCGACGAGCATCGTGAAGGCAAAGCCCCGGAGCACCTCGCCGCCGAACAGGTACAGCGACATCACCGCCATAAAGGTCGTTCCCGAGGTGATGACGGTGCGGGCCAGCGTCTGGTTCACGCTCACGTTGACGACGTGGTCCAGGGTCTCGCGGCGCATCGAGCGCAGGTTCTCGCGGACGCGATCGAAGACGACGATGGTGTCGTTGACCGAATATCCTGTGATGGCCAGGATCGCCGCGACCACGTTGAGCGACAGCTCGTACCCGAAGAACGTCAGGAACGCGAGCGTGACCAGAATATCGTGGAACGTGGCGGCAATCGCGCCCAGCGCGAACGACAAGCGGAACCGGACGGCGATGTAGAGCATGATGGCGACGAGCGCCGCCAGCGTGGCGTAGATGCCGCGGCGCTGCAGGTCTGCGCCGATGACCGGCCCGACGATCTCGGTGCTGATCACCTGAAAGCTCGGCAGCCCGGCCTTCTGGAGCGACTCCACGATCTGCTGCGAGCCCTGCTCCAGGCTTGCGCCCTGTTCGATCTCCTCCGTCTGGGGCAACCTGATCAGCCACTCGTGATCTTCCGGCGCGCCGTACTGCTGGACCCCGACGTCGCCGGGGATGGCCGTGCCTGCCCGGCGCACCTGGTCCTCGGTGACGGGCTCGTCGAACTGCACGATGACAATCGTGCCGCCCGAGAAATCGATGCCGAGCGGCAGGCCGCGCGTGGCCATCATGACCGCCCCGGCGACGACCACGGTAAGCGACAGCGCGAGCGCGTGCCAGCGCCAGCGGATGAAGTTGTAATTGGGGCTCTTGAAAATCTGCATGTCCTATTACCGGCCTCGCCCCGACGAAACACCGAGACACCGAGGCACCGAGGACGAATTGAAATGAATTCCTCGGTGTCTCGGAGCCTCGGTGGTACGTGGGAGTGAAAAACGCATCGAAGACTCAGATACTCAACGCCTGTGGTTGTGCGCGGCGCGACAGCACCATCTCGAACATCGTCCGCGAGACGAAGACGGCGGTGAACACATTCGACGCCAGACCGATGATCAGCGTCATCGCGAAGCCGCGGATGGGGCCGGTGCCGAAGTTCAGCAGCAGCAACGCGCCGATGAGCGACGCGACGTGCGTGTCGACAATCGTCCACCAGACGCGGTCGAAACCGGCATTCACGGCGGCGCGAACGCCCTTCGCCGTGCCCATCTCCTCCTTGATGCGCTCGAAGATCAGCACGTTCGAATCGACGCCCATGCCGATCGTCAGGATGAAGCCGGCGAACCCCGGCAGCGTCATCGTTGCCCCGAGGTACGCCATCATCCCGAGCAGAATCAGCAGGTTGACGACGATCGAGGTCAGCGCGTTGAGCCCGGTGATCCTGTAATAGAAGAGCATGAACAGGACGACGAGCAGCAGCCCGCCCACCGACGCCGTCACTCCCGCGCGAATCGACTCGGCTCCGAGCGAGGGTCCGACCGTCCGCTCCTCGAGGAAATCCATCGGCGCGGGCAGCGCGCCGCTGCGCAACACGAGCGAAAGGTCGGCCGCCTCCTGCTGTGTGAAGCTGCCGGTGATCTGCCCCTCATCGGTGATGCGCGACTGGATGACCGGCGCCGACACGACGCGGTTGTCGAGGATGATGGCGAGCTGGCGGCCGATGTTCTGCTCCGTCAGCTGGCCGAACCGCCGCGCGCCGTCCTGGTTGAGCGAAAAGCCGACCGCCGGCAGGCTGTTCTCGTCGAGCGACGGCCGCGCGTTCCGGAGGTCGCGGCCGGTGATCGGCGCCACGCGGCGGACGACGTAATACACAGTGGTCGGCGTGCCGCCGCCGGTCGAGGCCAGATCCTCCGACCCGGGCACGATCTCGAGGTCCGGCGGCACGTTGTTGTTGTAAGCCTGCTGCGCCGCCTCCTGAGACGGAAATGGACCCATTTCGACGATCTTCAGCTCGAGCAGCGCCGTGGAGCGGATGATCTCCTTCGCGCGCTGGACATCCGTGACGCCGGGCAGCTGCACGAGGATCTGGTTGGCCGCGGTGTACCGCGCCACGATCGGCTCGACGACCCCGAGCTCGTTGACGCGGCGCTCGATCGTCTGCAGCGCCTGCGTGACCGCTTCCTCGCGCAGCTGGTTGGCGATGAGCGGCCGCATCGTGTACGTGTAGCGCCCCGCCCCCGGCGAGCGGGTGAACACCGTGTCGACCTCGACCGACGCCTGCCGGAACGCCTGGTCGTTCTGGATGCCTTCGACAACGAACTCCGTCGGGGCGGTGACCTCCAGCTTCGAGTACTGTACGCCCGCGCGCGAAAGCGCCTCGGCCAGCCGCTCCACCGTCGTCTCGGTTTCGATCCGCAGCGCGGCGTCGGTCTGCACGCGCATGATCAGGTGGACGCCGCCCTTGAGGTCGAGCCCGAGGTTGACCTTCTCGGCCGGGGGATAGAAGGCCCAGATCGCGAGCCCGATGACCGCCAGGATGGTGAGCACTCTCCAGCGCAGGTTCTTGTTCACGATTGTTTCTCCGTCGCCACCGGCTCCTGTCCCTGGTAGCCAACGATGGCATTGCGCGCAATCTCAATGCGAACCTTGTCGGCCACCTGGATCTGGACCGACTGGTCGCTCAGCCGGGTGATCGTCCCGAACAGGCCGCCGGAGGTGACGATGCGGTCGCCCACCTTCAGCGCCGCCAGGAATTCCCGTACTTTGTGCTGCCGCCGCCTCATCGGCTGCAGGATGAGGAAATAGAAGATCGCCAGGACGAGCACGAAAGGGACGAGCTGCACCCAGGCGCCCGGAGCGCCGGGCCCAGGCGCGCCCATGGCCAGAAGTGTCGGTATGTGCCAGTTCATGAATCGAGCGACGGGCGTTTCAAGGAACGGCCGTCAAGGCGTTCCGGTAGACCTCAAGGAACGCTGTTAAGGCGTTCCGGCAGACCCAGCCGAGAGCAGAAACTCCTGCCTGAAAGTCGCAAAGGTCCGAAACGCTATAGCGTCCCTGATCCTCCGCATGCTGTCAAGGTAGAAGCTGAGGTTGTGCAACGTGTTAAGGACAGCGGCCGTCATCTCGCCCGCCAGATACAGGTGCCGCAGATACGCCCGTGAGTGGTGGCGGCAGGTGTAGCACCCGCACTGCGGGTCGAGCGGATCGTCGTCTTCCGCGTATCTGACGTTTTTGATGTTGATTCGCCCTTGGCTGGTGAAGAGCTGGCCGTTGCGGGCGTTGCGCGTCGGCAGCACGCAGTCGAACATGTCGATGCCGCGGGCGACGCACTCGACCAGATCTTCGGGCGCGCCGACGCCCATCAGGTACCGCGGCCGATCCGCCGGGAGCCGCCGCGCGGTCGCGCTCGCCACCGCGTACATCTGATCGACCGGCTCGCCGACGCTCAGACCGCCGATGGCGTACCCCTCGAAGCCGATCGCCACCGTGGCATCGACGCTCTCGTCCCGCAGGTCCTGAAACGCCCCACCCTGCACGACGCCGAACTGCGCCTGTCCGGGGTTCGATGCCCGCACGTCCGGCACGGCGCCGTCCCGCAGCGCGAGCAGGCGGCGCCGGCAGCGCTCCGCCCATCGAACCGACCGCGCCATCGCGATGGCGGCCTCGTCGCGCGTTGCCGGCAGCGCCAGGCACTCGTCGAGCACCATGGCGATGTCGGAACCGAGGCGCGCCTGGACGTCGGTGGCGCGCTCCGGCGTCAGCAGGTACCGCGTGCCGTCCAGATGCGACTGGAAATCGGCGCCCTCCTCGGTCACCACGCGCCGCTGCGCCAGGCTGTAGACCTGGAAGCCGCCGCTGTCGGTCAGGATCGGACGCGCCCAGCCGATGAACCCGTGCAGGCCGCCGCGCCGCGCGATGAGCTCGTCGCCCGGACGCAGAAGCAGGTGGTACGTGTTGGCCAGGATGATTTCGGCGCCCGCCTCCTCGAGCTCCAGGTGGCGGACCGCCTTGACGGCGCCCTGCGTGCCGACGGGCATGAAGGCGGGCGTCTGGACGATCCCGTGCGGGGTGTGCAGCTCGCCGAGCCGGGCGTCGCCGTCGGTGGCGCGCACCGAGAAGCTGAAAGATTGCACGTTAAGATACTACCGGTCGCGATGGCTAAAGCGTGCGCGTCATGACCGTGAAAAAACTGCGTGTCGGCGTCATCTACGGCGGGCGATCGGGCGAGCACGAGGTGTCGGTCGCGTCCGCAGCGTCCATCTTCAAGCACCTCGACGGCACGCGGTACGAGGCGGTGCCGATCCGGATCGAAAAGGACGGCCGCTGGACGCTTGGCGCGAAGGCGCCGCGGGCGCTGTCGGCCGCAGAGATCCTGGAGCAGACACGCAGCGAGGCGCTCCAGCCGGTCGAGCCGTCGGCCGCCGTCACCGGCACGGGCATCGATGTCGTCTTTCCGGTGCTGCACGGGCCGTACGGCGAGGACGGCACCGTCCAGGGACTGCTGGAGCTCGCCAACGTCCCGTACGTCGGCGCGGGCGTCCTCGGGTCGGCGGTTGCCATGGACAAGGCGGTGATGAAGACGCTGTTTGCCGCGTGTGGGCTGCCGATCGTGCGGCACGAGGTCGTGCTGCGGCGCGACTGGGAGCGCGACGCGACGGGGATCACGGCGCGCGTGTCGCGCGCGCTCGGCTACCCCGTGTTCGTCAAGCCGGCCAACCTCGGATCGAGCGTCGGGATCTCGAAAGCGAAATCGGACGCCGACTTTGCCGAGGCGATGACACTGGCGCTCGCGTTCGATCGCAAGATCGTGATCGAAGCGGCGGTGCCCGACGCGCGCGAGATCGAATGCGCCGTGCTGGGGAACGACGAGCCGCAGGCGTCGGTCCCGGGCGAAATCATCCCGTCGCGCGAGTTCTACGACTACGAGGCCAAGTATCTCGATGAAGGCTCGCGGCTGCTGATCCCGGCGCCGCTCACGGAGGAACAGGCGGCGACCCTCAGGCGGCTGGCTGTCGAGGCGTTCCGCGCCGTCGAAGGCGCGGGCATGGCGCGCGTCGATTTCCTGCTGTCGCGCGCCACCGGCGAGCTGTTCGTCAACGAGGTCAACACGATTCCGGGCTTCACCACCATCAGCATGTACCCGAAGCTGTGGGAGGCATCGGGGGTCCCCTATCCGGCGCTCCTCGATCGGCTCATCACCCTGGCGCTCGAGCGGCATGCCGAGAAACAGCAGCTGCGCACGAGCATCACGTGAATACGTACCACCGAGGCACCGAGACACCGAGAAAATCCTTCTTGTGTTCTCGGTGGCTGAGTGTGTCGGTATTCCGTGGCGGTGTTGTTGGCGCGTGTGCGCTCGGAGTTCTCGCCGCGCCCGTAGCGCACCCGCAGCCGACGCGCGGCTTGACGGCGGCCACCGAGCTGGCTCGCGTCTACGACGCGATTTTCGACGCCCGGTTCGAGGAGGTACCGCCGCTCGTCGCCCGCGCCTGCCCCCCCGCCCCGACCGAGGCGTGTCGGCTGCTCGAGGTGGTGGCGGTCTGGTGGCGCATTCAGCTCGATCCGCTCAACACGGCCCGCGACGCCGACTTCCAGAAACGCGCCGAGGCGGCGATTGCCGCCACCGCCGCCTGGACGGCGCGCGAACCGGAGCGCGCAGAAGTGTGGTTCTACCTGGCAGGAGCCTACGGCGCGAGGGCGCAGTGGCGGGTGCTTCGCGGGGAGCGCTTCGCGGCAGCGCGCGACGGCAAGCGGATCAAGTCGGCGCTCGAGCGCGCGTCCGCGCTCGATCCGGACATGGCCGACGCTTACTTCGGACTCGGCCTCTACCACTATTACGCGGACGTGGCGCCGGCCATCCTCAAGATGCTGCGCTGGCTCCTGCTGCTGCCCGGCGGCGACCGGGCGAGGGGGCTCCAGGAAATGCTGCGGGCCCAGCGCGCGGGTGCGCTGCTCCGCAGCGAGGCTGACTACCAGCTCCACCTCATCTATCTCTGGTACGAGAAACGGCCCGAGCGTGCGCTCGCGCTGCTCCGCGATCTGCAGGCCCGGCACCCGCGGAACCCGCACTTTCGGCAGGCGATCGCCGATCTCCACGACGTCTATCTGCACGATGTGAAGGCGAGCCTCGAGGCATGGCAGACGCTGTTCGACGCGGCGCACGAGGGGCAGGTCGCCGAGCCTGCGCTGGCGGAAGCGTCCGCGCGCCTCGGTGCCGCGCTGCAGCTCGATCGCCTCGGGGAGACCGACGCCGCAATCGAACACCTGCGCGCGGTCATCGCGGGGCGACCGGCAGCGCCGTTCGGCGCGCTGGCGCGCGCCCACCTGCAACTCGGTCAGGCGCTCGATCGCGCCGGCCGCCGCGCCGACGCGGCGGCGGCCTACGGCGACGCAATCGCCGCTGCGGGTCCGCGCGACCCGCTCCGAGTTGCCGCGCGCGCACGCGCCGCGCTCCGCGCGATGCGACGGTAAACGCGAGCTGGCGGGCGCGTCGGCCCTACGGTTCCGTACGTCTTCATCCGACACTTCACATCAGAGCGTGAAACTTGACAGATGGCGCGCGAATGGACTCGCCTCGATCGCGCGTTTTTTGACAAAGAGCGCGCTTTTGTGCTTGACATCAAGAAAATCTCACCCATAATCTACATCTGGTATGAGGGTGGATGGCTCAGCCCACCCGTTGCGACGGCTGTAGCGGGCCGTCAGAGGCTGAGTCACAACAACCTGAGGAGAAAATGATGGCGAAGAAGGCTGCCAAGGGCGGGAAGAAAAAGGCCGCGAAGAAGCGGTAATGCTTCCGTCCACTTCTTGGGGGTGCTCGGATGGGGCACCCCGTTTTTTTAGGTTGCTGCTCTCCCGACCCCGCGCAGGCTCGAGCCTGCGCGCTACACCGCACGTTGTAGAGCGCACGCTTCAGCGTGCGCGACGACGGGGAGCCTGCGAAGCGAGGCCGCCATACAACCCCGGGCCGACGTGCCAGGCGGCAGAGTGCGCCGGGGCATCGGCGGAAGGCTCGCAATCCACAACAACCGAAAGGGGGGATTAGAGTATGGCGAAGAAGGCTAAGGGCGGGAAGAAGAAGGCGGCGAAGAAGAGATAGGCACCGCCATTCGCCATCCGAGCGGGGTCCCCACCGCGCGCGCCTGCGCGGTGGGGTGCCCGAAGGGGGCGTGCCAGTGCGCGCCCCCTCTTTTTTTGTACACCTCCGTAAACTTCCAACATCCAACTCCCAACTCCCAACTGCCCAAGGTCGATTGGGGAATTGAGGGTTGGAGGTTGGGATTTGGGAGTTGGGAGTTGGGAATTGGGAGTTATCGAGATTCGTTGATCCCGTCCCAGATCCGCACCCGGCGGATCACGTCGCCCGGGCGCAGCGCGTCGACGACCTCCATGCCGTCGATCACGTGGCCAAAGACCGTGTAGCGGCCGTCGATGTGCGGCTGCGGTGAGTGCGTGATGAAGAACTGGCTCCCGCCGGTGTCCTCCCAGTCGAGCGCCATGCCGACGGTCCCCCGCAGATACGGGCGCATGTTGATGTCATCGCGCAGCGTGTAGCCCGGGCCGCCGTCGCCGTCACCGCGCGGGTCGCCGTCCTGCACGACGAAGTCGGGCACGACGCGGTGGACGGCGAGGCCGTCGAAGAACCCCTTGCGCGCCAGCGCCACGAAGTTGGCGACCGTGAGCGGCGCATCCAGAATCGCGAGCTCGATCTGCACGGTGCCGCGGTCCGTCTCGACGTAGGCATGGGGCGAGAACGGCGGCGCGATCAGCCACTTCCATTCCTCGTCTGTGACGGGCCGCCCGGTCGGCGCCGGGCGAATCGCCGCGTCCATCGCGCCGTCCGGGCTGCGCTCGCGGAGCAGCGCGGCCGCCCGCACCCGCACCGCCCAGTCGCGGTCGCCGAGCGCCTCCTGAAAAATCGGCTGCGCGGCGGCGGGGTCGATCTGGTTCAGCGCCGTCAGCATGGCCGCGCGCGCCACATAAGTACTGTCGCCGGCCGCGGCGCGGTATGCCTCGACGAGCGCCGGAGCAGCGGCGGCCTTGAGCTCGGCAAGGCCGCCTGCGGCGGCCGCCCTGACGGCAAAATCGTCCGTCTTCAGATGCTGGATCAGGATGGCCTCGGCGTCTGGCGCCTTCGACGACACGAGCGCCGCCAGCACCGCTGGAAGCACCTTCGGGTCGCGGTCCCGGAGGAGCACCTTCAATCCGGGGAAGCCTCGTCCGGCCGGCAGCGAGCCGAGCGCCGCCGCTTGAGCGGCGCGCACCGTCCAGTCCCGGTCCGGGTCGAGCCCGGAAAGCGTCACCAGAAAGCCGTCCGGGTCGACACGCGCCAGCGCCCGCATTGCCGCGGCCCGAATGGCCGGCGAGCTGTCGGACAGCAGGTCCAGCAGGAGGTCGACGCTCTCGGCGGTGGCCACCGCCGAAAACGCCACCATCGCCTCGACCCGCAGCGTCGGATCCGCTTCGGCGTCCGCCACGATGCGCGTAAACACCGGCGCGGCGTCCGCGCTCCCGATCGCGGCCAGCCCGCGAATGGCCTGGACGAGGACCGCGGCGGGAGCCGTCAGCTGCTCCACGATCTGCCGGAGCGGTGCCGCGGCCGCCGCAGCCTCAGTCACGCCGAGGCCGCGCGCGGCAAAGGCGGCCGTGTAGCGGCCGGGCGTCTGCAGCAGCGCGAGCAGCGCGGGCGCGGCACGGGCATCTCCGATCCGCTGCAGCGCGTACGCCACCGGCCACCACGTCGAGATGGGCCGCCCGCTGCCGTCGAGCGCGGCGGCGGCGAGCGCCTCGTACGACTCCAGGCGCACGAGAGCATACAGGCCGAGGCGCACCGCCTCGGCGGCCGGGGCTTGCGGATACGACAGGTCGTCCGGCGCGATCCCCGTCAGCGCGCCCGCGGCGACGTGCGTGCGGACCATGCCGCCGACCGCCGCGGCATCCGCGCGGTCGCCGATCATCCCGAGCGCCTCGGCGGCGCGCCCCTGCACGAGCGGATCCGGATCGGCGAGCGCCCCGGTCAAAGCGGAACGCGCCGACGCGTCGCCGATGAGTCCGAGAGCGAACGCCGCCATCTGCCGCACGTCCGTTTCGGCGTCGGCGAGCAGCTTGACGACGGGATCGACCGCATCGCGCAGGCCGACGCGGCCGAGCGCCAGGGCGGCGCGGCGCCGCACGCGCGCCTCGCCGTCGCCGAGGAGCCGGATCAGATCCGATGGTGGCGGCGGCGCGACGACCGCCGGCTGGGTGCGCGTCGCCGGCGCGAGCACGACGGGGGCCGGCGGATTCGGATCGCGCAGGATGCGCTGATCCTCCAGCCGCATCATCCACGCAAGCTTTTCTTCCCAGGTGACGACCGGCGGCTCGGGCCGCACCTGCGGCGGCGGGACCGGGGCGCAGGCGGCAGTAACAACGCACAAGGCACAAGTCACAAGTCTCAAGTCACAACACGACCGACGCCATCGCAGCGTTGTGATTTGTGACTTGTGACTTGTGACTTGTGACTTGCGCATATCCGGCCGGATGATAGCATGCAGGCGCGCAGGCTCCGGCTCAACACTGCCCATGTCGTTCCGGTACATCGCGATCGAGGGACCGATCGGTGTCGGCAAGAGTGCGCTTGCCAGGCGGCTCGCCGCGCGACTCGACGCGGCGGTCGTGCTCGAGGAGCACGAGAATCCGTTCCTCGCCGACTTCTACGCCGGACGGCCGGGCGCGGCGCTGCAGGCGCAGCTCTTCTATCTGCTGAACCGGCACCGCCAGCAGCTCGCGATCCGCCAGGGCGACCTCTTCGCGCAGACGACCGTCGCCGACTACCTGTTCGACCGCGACAAGATCTTCGCGTATCTGAACCTCGACGATAACGAGCTCTTCATCTACCAGCGGCTGTACGACTTGCTGGCCCGTGACGTGCCGTCACCGGATCTCGTGATCTACCTGCAGGCGCCCACCGACGTCCTGATGCGGCGCCTGCGTGAGCGCGCGAAGGAGGGGGCGGCTGATACGCCGATCCCCGAGGCGGCCTACATGCGCGAGCTCAACGAGGCATACCAGCACTTCTTCTTCCACTATTCGGCGACGCCGCTCCTCGTGGTCGAGACGTCGCAGGTCGATCTCGCCGCGAGCGACGGCGCGGTGGAGGATCTGCTGCGCCAGATCCGCACGACGACCCGAGGCACGCGCTATTACGTGCCGAGGATGTAATAATCTCCCCCCATGGCCTGGTTCAAGAAGGCCCGGAAGCCCAGAGCCTCCTCGACGGCCGAGAAGCCGAGCCGCGTCCCCGAGGGGCTGTGGGTCAAGTGCCCCGACTGCGCTCAAATCCTCTACAACAAGGATCTCGAGAAGAACCTGAACGTCTGCCCGAAGTGCGCCTACCATTTCCGGCTGAGCGCGACCGAACGGCTCCGGATGCTCCTGGACGAGGGCCGCTGGACGGAGCACCACGCCCGGCTCTCCTCCACCGACCCGCTGCAGTTCACCGACACGAAGTCGTACCGCGATCGCCTGCGGGCGGCAGAGGAGGCCACCGGCGCGACGGACGCGGTCGTCGTGGCAAGCGGGCGCCTGGACGGCATCGACGTCGTCGTGGCCGCGATGGAGTACGCGTTCATCGGCGGCAGCATGGGCGTGGTCGTCGGCGAGAAGATCACGCGCGCCGTCGAGCAGGCACTCGACGAGCGGCAGCCGCTCATCATCGTCTCGTGCTCGGGCGGGGCGCGCATGATGGAAGGCGCGCTCTCGCTGATGCAGATGGCGAAGATCTGCGCCGCGCTGGCGCGCCTCGATCGCGCGCGCGTGCCCTACATTTCCGTGCTGACGGATCCGACGACGGGCGGCGTCACCGCGAGCTTTGCGATGCTGGGCGACCTGAACGTCGCCGAGCCGAAGGCGCTGATCGGATTCGCCGGGCCGCGGGTCATCGAGCAGACGATCCGGCAGACGCTCCCCGAGGGCTTTCAGCGCAGCGAATTCCTCCTCGAGCACGGCATGATCGATCTCGTGGTCGACCGCCGCGAGCTGAAAGCCACCCTGGCCCGCGCCCTCCGCTTCATGGGCGCGGCGCCCGCGCCCGAGCCGCCGGTCGCCGTCGCCGCCGTGGCCGACGCCGACCAGTAGGGGCCGACCGCGAGGTCGGCCCCTGCACGAACCGTGTTGAACCGCCTCTACGCCCGCGAGACGTTCGGGATCAAGCTCGGGCTCGAGAACATCTCGCGCCTGTGCGCCGCCCTCGGCCATCCCGAGCAGGCGTTCGCGTCCGTCCACGTCGCGGGGACGAACGGCAAGGGATCGGTGACGGCGATGGTGCACGCCGGCCTCGTGGCGGCCGGCCTCCACACGGCACGCTTCATCTCGCCACACCTGGTCGACCTCGCCGAGCGCTTCGTGATCGGCAGCCAGCAGGTCGGCGCCGCCGATCTCGAGCGCGCCGTCAACGACGTCCTCGACTGTGCCGACGAGTTGAAGGCGTCGGGCGTGCTGCCGGTCCACCCGACATTCTTCGAGGCGACGACCGCCGTCGCCTTCGAGCTGTTCCGCCGCGCGCGCGTCGACATCGCAGTCATAGAAGTCGGACTCGGCGGGCGCTTCGACTCCACCAACGTCGCCCCGGCGCGGATCGGCGCCATCACGTCGATCGGGCTCGACCACCAGGACCTGCTCGGCGACACGCTCGAGGCGATCGCGTTCGAGAAGGCCGGCATCATCAAGCCGGGCATGACGGTCGTAACCGGCGACCTCCCCCGGGAGGCCCGAACGGTCGTCGCGGCCGTGGCGCGCGACCGGCAGGCGCGGCTGGTGGAGGCCGCCAGCGGGGCGCGCGTCGACGGCGAGCCGCGCGAGGGCCGCGGCGTGATCAGGATCGAGACGCCCGACGGCCGCTACGGGCCGCTCACCCTCGCCCTGCGCGGCGAACACCAGATCCACAATGCGCTCGTGGCCGTCCGCCTGCTCGAGGCGGTGCGCCAGACGGGCGTGCGCGTGCCGCCGGACGCCATCGAGCGCGGGCTGACGCACGTGGAGTGGCCCGGCCGGCTCGAGCTGATCGACGTCCAGGGCGGGCCGCAGGTCCTGCTCGACGCCGCACACAACGTGGACGGGGCCGCGGCGCTCGCCGGCTACCTCGAACGCTGGCATCCGGAGCGGCCGACGCTCGTCATCGGCGTGATGCGCGACAAGGACGTCGCAGGCATCATCGGCGCGCTCCTCCCGGTGGTCTCGTCGATCGTTGCGACGGCCGCCGACACGCCGCGGGCGCTGCCGGCGCGCGATCTGGCGGCGCGCATCACGGCCGCGGGCGCGCCGGTGCGCGTGGAGCCGGATCCGGTCACGGCAGTGGAGGACGCGATGGCCGCAGGACAGACGGTCTGTGTCACCGGCTCGATTTACCTTGTCGGGGCGGTTCGCGACCGCCTGCGGCGCCGTGCTATCCTGCGGTGATTTCCCTTCATCCTCATGGGTGTTTCGCGGATTCTTCTCTCCTGTTTTCTGTGTCTGCTGCCGGTGTCTGCGTTCGCGCAGGCGCCGGCGGCCGCCGGTGCGACGCCCCCCGCGAGCGACCCGTTCTTCGGCACGTGCACCCGGACGACGCAGTGGCAGTTCGAGCAGGTTGCGGCCAGTCACCTGCGCCTGACCGGCCAGGTGCAGGTCGAGTGCCCGAGCATGGGCTTTTTTGCGGACGTCATCGACATCTTCACCGACCCCGAGCTGCGCCTGGTCGCCAGCGGCAACGTGGTCTTCTCGAATCCCGAAGGACGCATCGCCGCCGAGCGCGTCGAGTTCAACGTGGCGAAGGGCACCGGCACGTTTCACGCGGCGTCGGGCATCCTGTCGCTCGGCAACCAGGTCGATCGGGCGCAGTTCGGCAACCAGGATCCCGACGTCTACTTCTACGGCGACACGATCGAGAAGCTCGACGGCCGCAGGTACCGGCTGACGCGCGGCGGCTTCACCACGTGCGTGCAGCCGACGCCGCGGTGGGAGGTCACGAGCGGCTCCGTGCTGATCGTGCTGGACGACTACGCGATCGCACGGAACACGCTGTTGCGGGTCAAGGGCGTGCCGCTGATGTACCTGCCGGTGCTCTACTATCCGATCAAGAGCGAGGACCGCGCCACCGGATTCCTGCTGCCGACCTACGGCTCCTCGACGCTGCGCGGCCAGACACTGAGCAACGCGTTCTTCTGGGCGATTGGCGACAGCCAGGACGCGACGTTCTTTCACGACTGGTTCACGAACGTGGGCCAGGGCGCCGGGACCGAGTACCGGTACGTGGCCAGCCAGGGGTCGTATGGGACCTTCCGGTTCTACCGGATCGCGCAGCGGCAGGCGGAATTCCGGTCTGCCGGGCGCGTCGCGCGGCTGCCGGCGCAGTCGTCGTACCAGGTGAACGGCACCGGGAACCAGTCGATCGGCACGGCGATTCGGCTGCACCAGCGAATCGACTACACCACGAGCATCGTCTCCCAGCAGCTCTATCAGCAGAGCCTCTATCAGGCGTCGAACGCGACGCGGACGATCGAGGGCGGCCTGATGGGGACCTGGGGCGCGCTGACGACGAGCGCGCTGTTCCAGCGGACCGAGACGTTCACGGGCGAGGACACGTCCCAGCTGTACGGCAGCACGCCGCGCGTGACGGCGGCGCTTGCGCCGCAGCGCGTCTTCGGCCTGCCGCTGTACGCCTCGGTGAACAACGAGTTCAGCTACCTGCCGTTCCGGCAGATCACCGACGGCAAGGTGACGAGCGACAAGAGCGTGGCGCGGGTCGACGTGCTGCCGACGGCGCGCGCGGCGCTCTCGCGCCTGACGTTCCTGACGTTCAACACGAGCGCGTCGTACCGGACGACCTACTACACGCGCAGCGCCGACGCGCGCGGCCGGGTCATCACCGAACCGCTGATTCGCCAGTACCTGACGCTGCGCTCCGACGTGATCGGACCGGTCGTCGCCAAGATCTGGGACACGCCGGCGAGCGGCTACAGCGAGCGCATGAAGCACCTGATCGAGCCGACGTTTGCGCTGGAGTACATTCCGGCAATCGGGAACGCGTCCCGGGTGCTGACGCTCGTCGACACGACCGACGTGATCCTCGGCGATACCACGCGGTTCACCTACGGGATCAACAACCGCTTCCTCTATCGCGCGCGCACGGCCGACGGCTCGCCCGGGTCGACGGTGCAGTTCCTCACCGCGGGCGTGCAGCAGACGTATTACGTGACGCCGCGCTCGAGCCTGAACGACACGCAGTACGTGAGCACCGGCTTCCGGGCGCGATCCGTGGACCTGTCGGACGTCGCCGTCACCGTGAAGGTGACGCCGTCGCCGGCGCTCGACTCGACCACCCGCCTGGAGTACGACGTGCACGGCCAGGGGCTCCACGTGCTGACAACCGGCGGCACGACGCAGGTGCGCGGGAGCTCGACGACCGTGAGCTACAGCCGGCAGCGGCGGAACCGGACGGCGAAACCGGAGAGCTCCCTCTCGTGGTCGACCTCCCTCAACCTGCTGCAGGGACGCGCCCGCGGGATGTACGGGCTGACCTGGGACATCGGCCGCGCGGGCGTGCTCAATCAGAGCGTCGGCGTCTCGTACCTGGCGCAGTGCTGCGGCATCATGGCGGAGTTCCAGAAGTTCAAGTTTCCGCAGTCGGTGGCGGGCTTCCCGATTCCCTCCGATCGGCGGTTCAACGTGTCGTTCGTGCTGGCGGGCCTGGGGACCTTCTCGAACTTCCTTGGCGCGTTCGGCGGGCTGATGGGACCGGGCTACTGACGTGAAAGGACTGATCCTCAGCGGCGGGAAGGGGACGCGCCTGCGACCGCTCACCTACACGAGCGCCAAACAGCTGGTGCCGGTCGCGAACAAGCCGGTGCTCTTCTACGGCATCGAGGCGATCGCCGCCGCCGGCATCCGCGAGATCGGAATCGTCGTCGGCGACACCCAGGCGGAGATCCGCGCCGCGGTGGGCGACGGCGCGCGCTGGGGCGTGCGCATCCAGTACATCGAGCAGGAGGCGCCGCTCGGGCTCGCCCACGCCGTCAAGATCAGCGAGCCGTTCCTCGGCCGCGACCCGTTCGTGATGTACCTCGGGGACAACCTGCTCAACAAGGGGATCACGCACTTCGTGGAGGAGTTCGAGCGCGAGCGGCCGGCCGCGCAGATCCTGCTGGCCCACGTGCCCGACCCGCAGATGTTCGGCGTGGCGCAACTGAGCAACGGCAAGGTGGTCCGTCTCGTCGAGAAGCCCCGGGAGCCCATCGGCGACTTGGCGCTGGTCGGCGTGTACATGTTCGGGCCCGAGGTGTTCGAATCGGTCAACCGCATCCGGCCAAGCTCCCGGAACGAGCCCGAGATCACCGACGCCATTCAGGATCTGATCGACCGCGGCCTCACCGTACGCCCCCATATCGTCGACGGCTGGTGGAAGGACACCGGGAAGCTCGAGGACATGCTCGAAGCCAACCGCCTGATTCTCGACACCTACGAGCGCCGGATCGAGGGAACGGTCGACGCCGAAAGCCGCATCGAAGGCAAGGTGATCATCGAGCCGGGCGCGGTGGTGGAACGGTCGGTCATCCGCGGGCCCGCCATCATCGGCCGCGGCGCGCGCATCATTCACGCCTACGTCGGCCCGTTCACGTCGATCATGAACGACGTGGAGATTCAGGATTCGGAAATCGAGCACAGCATCGTGCTGGAAGGGTCGTCCGTGCGGGACCTCGCGAACCGGGTGATCGACAGCCTGATCGGGAAGAACGTGCGCATCTACCGCATGCCGGTCAAGCCGGTGGCGTACCGGTTTATGCTGGGGGACAACTCCGAAGTCGGCATTCGATGGTAACTGAAGAGGTCATGACTGATCCTGCCGCCTACACCGCCACGCTCGCCAGGCACCCGCGCATCCACGGCGTGAAGACGAAGCCGCTCCGCCTCGTTCCCGACGAGCGCGGCTGGCTGCTCGAGATCCTGCGGGCGGACGACGACGAGCTGTTCACGAAGTTCGGCCAGGTGTACGTGTCGGCGACCTACCCCGGCGTCGTGAAGGCGTGGCATTACCATCAGCAGCAGATCGACAACTTCGCCTGCGTCGCCGGCATGGTGAAGCTCGTGCTCGTCGACACGCGGGCCGACTCGCCGACGAGCGGCGCCGTCAACGAGTTCTTCATCGGCGTGCAGAATCCCACGCTCGTGCAGGTGCCGAACCTCGTCTATCACGGCTGGAAGTGCATCAGCCTCGAGACGGCGCTCGTCGTGAACGTTCCCACCGAACCGTACCGGTACGCGGATCCGGACGAATACCGCCTCGCCCCGCACGACACGCTCCCCTACGACTGGACGCGGAAGGATGGTTGAAGTCCTCGTCACCGGCGGCGCCGGGTTCATCGGCAGCAACTTCGTGCGGTACGCGCTGGCGCGGCACCCCGACTGGCGGGTGACCACGCTCGACAAGCTGACGTACGCGGGGCGCCGCGAGAATCTCCACGACGTCCTCGATCACCCGCAGCATGCGTTCGTGCACGGCGACATCCTGGACGCCGCCGTCTGCGCGCCGCTCGTCGAGCGCGCCGAGCTGGTGATCCACTTCGCCGCCGAGACACACGTCGATCGGTCGATCCTGGGCGCGGGCGAGTTCATCCGGACCGACGTGGAGGGGACGTTCGTGCTGCTCGAAGCGGCGCGGCGCGCGCCGCGCCTCCGCCGGTTCGTGCAGATCTCGACCGACGAGGTGTACGGCAGCGTGCCGACCGGGGCGAGCCGCGAGACCGACGAGCTGCGGCCGCGCAATCCGTATGCGGCGAGCAAGGCCGGCGCCGACCGGCTGGCCTACAGCTACTGGGCGACGTACAACATGCCGGTGATCATCACCCGCGCGTCGAACAACTACGGGCCGTACCAGTTTCCCGAGAAGGTGATCCCGCTCTTCGTCACCAACGCGATCGACGGCCTCCCCGTGCCGCTGTACGGCGACGGACGGAACGTCCGCGACTGGCTGCACGTCCAGGACCACTGCGCGGCGCTCGACCTGCTGATCGACCAGGGGGCCGACGGCGAGGTGTACAACATCGGCGGCGGCAACGAGGTGATGAACGTCGACCTGACGCATCGGATCCTGGCGACCCTTGGCCGGCCTGCGTCGCTCATCCAGCCGGTGCCCGACCGGCCCGGGCACGACCGGCGATACTGTCTCGGCACGACCAAGCTGCGCGCGCTCGGCTGGGCGCCACACGTACCGTTCGACGAGGGCCTGCGGGACACCGTCGACTGGTACCGGCGCAACGAGTGGTGGTGGCGCCCGATCAAGGAGCAGGATCTCGCCTTCCGGTCCTACTACCGGACGCAATACGGGCGGTGAGCTGCGTCCTCGTGACCGGCGCGGCCGGCTTCGTTGGCGGCCATCTCCTGGAACATCTCAGTGGGACGTGCGAGCTCGTCGCGTGGGCGCGGTCCGAGCCGCGCGCCGAGCTGGCACCGCTGGCGGCCTGGCGGCGCGGCGACCTGCTCGATCGCGACCTCGTGCGCCGGGAGGTGCGCGACCTGCGCCCGGCCGCCATCTATCACTGCGCCGGCGCGCCGCATGTCGGCGCGTCGTGGCACAACACCGCCGAGCCGCTCGCCGCCAACGTCCTCACCACACACTATCTGCTCGACGCGGCGCGCCGCGCCGGGATCGCCTGCCGCGTGCTCATCACGGGCTCTGCCATGGTCTACGCGCCGTCCCGGTTGCCCCTCCGCGAGGACGATCCGCTGGCCCCCACCAGTCCGTACGGCCTCAGCAAGCTCGCGCAGGAGCAGCTCGGCGCCCGCGCCACGACGGAGGACGGCATCGGCGTCGTCCTCACCCGCCCGTTCAACCACATCGGGCCGCGGCAGCGCCCCACGTTCGCAGCCTCCGGGATCGCGCGGCAGATTGCCGTCATCGAGCGTGGCGGCGTCGAGCCCGTGCTCAAGGTGGGCAACCTCGATGCCGAGCGCGATCTCACCGACGTGCGCGACACCGTGCGCGCCTACGCCTTGCTGATGGACCGCGGCACCCCCGGGACGGCGTACAACGTGGCGACGGGCGTGGCGCGGGCGATCCGCGACGTGCTCGACGCGCTCGTACGGCGCTCGCGGGTGCGCGTCGAGGTGGCCGTCGACCCCGAGCGCCTCCGACCGCAGGACACCCCGGTCCTCGTGGGAGACGCGTCACGGCTGCGCAGCGCGACCGGCTGGTCCCCCGCGATCCCCTTCGATCGCACGCTCGACGATCTGCTCGAGTACTGGCGCAGAGCAGTCCGAGACGGCGGCGCCGGCTGAGCTCGCCTCCGGCACCGCTCGTGCTCCGCTTCCCTCCGGAATCAGAGGAGGAACACATGAGCAGATCGTTCGCGATCGCCCTGCTGGCGGCGTCGGTGACGACGGCCGGCTGCGGCGCCACGCGCACCACCACCCGCCCGGCGGCCACGCTCGCCACGCCGCTGACCTCAGCCACTATGACCTTCATCACCCGCGAGGACGGCAAGGACGCCGACAGCGCGGTCACGGTTCAGCTGCTCCGCAACAACGCCGAGATCGGCGCCGAGCTGCGGACGGACGGCACCGAGTTCGACGACAACACGACATCCGCGCCAATGTCGCTCGCGCTCTCGGCCCCGTTCCGCATCGACGACATCGACGAGGGGCAGCTGCGCGTGCGGCTGGCACCGGACGGCCAGGACGACTGGAGCTTCGACCTGCGGATGTCGATGCACTTTGCCGACGGCACCGTGCGGACCTTCGTCTGGAACGGCATCCGTCTCAACAACGCCGCCCCCGAACGGGTGCTGGCGCTGGCGCCGGCACGGGTGTTCTAGCAGGGCGGAAACCTCAGCGCTTTCTGTGCCGCAGGACGTAGATGGAGACCGCCAGGAGGATCCCGACCAGAATCAGTTGCAGCATCGGCCGGGCGTCCCACCAAGACATGCCAATCACCCCGAAAACGTGTGAACGCAGGACCCTTTGCGTTCGTCTTCCGTGCGGCAGAGCTTACGCGATCTCGGGCGGAAGAATCGCGCGGAGATCTCCCTTGACTTTCGGTGTATATTCGCCTTGCATCTCTCGATGGAAATCGCCCCGCTGCTCTTCGATCTCGGCCGCACGCCGCCAACGACGCGTCAGATCGCCGACCTCGTCCGCGCCGGCGGTGCCGAGGCGCTCATCGAGGCCGAGCGCCGTGCCGACGCCGCGCGCTACCAGGAAGTGCGGTGCCGGTCGGCCCTCAATCGCGTCAAGGGGATGCCGTTCGAGTGGACGCTCAATCCGTATCGCGGCTGCACGCACGGCTGCCATTACTGCTACGCGCGGCGCTATCAGACGCAGTTCGAGCTCGGCGCCGATGACTTCGCCTCGATCATCTTCGTCAAGACGAATTTCGTCGAGGTGCTGCGGCGCGAGCTGGCGAGGCCGTCCTGGACCGGCGAGTACATCGCGCTCGGCACCGCGACCGACTGCTACCAGCCGATCGAGGGGCATTACAAGCTGACGCGCGGCACGCTCGAAGCGCTGCGCGACTTCCGCAACCCGGTCGGGGTCGTCACCAAGGGGCCGATGATCGTCCGCGACAAGGATCTCCTCAAGGATCTCACCGCCGGTCCCGGCTGCGGCGTGTACGTCAGCGTGCCGACGGTGGACGAGGACGCCTGGCGCCGGCTCGAGCCAGGAACAGCGCCGCCGCTGCAGCGGCTCCGCGCCGTTCGCGAGCTCGTCGACGCGGGGATCCGCGCCGGCGTCCTGATGAACCCGATCGTGCCCGGCATCACGTCGACACCGGCGCTGCTCGAACGGACGATGAAGGCGATTGCCGACCACGGCGCGCGCTTCGTCGGCTGCAACGTGATGTTCCTCGAAGGAGGGACGCGCGATCACTTCATGCGCTGGCTCGCGCACGAGTTCCCGCACCTGGTCGAGGGCTACAACCAGCTGTACGCCGGAAAGTACGCCCATGCCACCTACCGGAAGGAAGTGCAGAATGTGATCGGTCTGCTGCGCAAGAAATATGGCGTGAACGGACGGGACGAAGCAGAGGACGGCAATGTAAGTCAGAAGGCGGGCAACAGCGAGGACCAGTCGGAGCGCGAAGCGCCTGAAGAGGGCTACTTTGCTTTCGACCTGTGAGACTCGTGGATCGAGCGCCGGACGATCCATTTCGGCCATCTTTCCGCCATGCTAATATCCACGGCGGCTTGAGGCCCGAATGCGCGATGTTCGTCCGCCACGATTAGCCGCCTGGACCGACGTCTACTCGGCGCGTTCAATCAATACTGGTTAGGCGCGAACCCGGCTTCGCGATGACGCGAGATCACCGAGCGGAGATTTAAGTTGTGGGGTGATGACAGCCCCTTGGTGCCTGGGTGTTAACCAATTGCTCGCTGTGGCGCAGATCCTCTTTGGCGTGACCAGCGATGAGGGCGGAGTCATCTTCGTCGGGGGCAAGCCTAAGCCTGTTCCACCCTGGGACCCCCTCCGACGCGATGCCCTTCTGGCACTCGCGATCAGCGAACTGGCTGGGAACGTCAACGATCCGGAGTCGCGCCGCACCATTGAGCGAGGCGCGCTCAAAGCGCTCGACGCTGCTGTGAAACGGATGCGCGAGCGTACCGGCCGAAAACCCCTCGTCCTCGACAAAGACCGGATATCGGCGCCAGCAGGTCAGACCTAGATTCTAGGATTACGACAACGGTTTGGTCTTGTTAAAGCCGGACTACGTACGGGATTAGACCGCGACCGCGTCCGGATTCGGCGCCGCGATCAGCCGCGGCCCGATCGCCTCGACGACCACCTGATCGTCCCGCAGCGACACGCGGAAGCTGCTGGCTTCCTTCCACCGCTGGCTGATCGGCAGCTTGATCCGATCGTCGATCACGCGCTTCAGGAAGCGCGCGCCGTAGGCCACGCTGTAGCCTTCGCTCACCAGACGATCGAGCGCCTCCGGATCCACGACGAGCGACTTGCTCGACCGCCGCAGGGTGGCCACCACCTCGTCGAGATACTTGATCGCGATCTGGCGCACTTCGTCCATGGTGAGCGGCTGGAACAGCACCACCTGGTCGATGCGGTTGCGGAACTCCGGCGGGAAGCGGCGCTCGAGCTCCCGGTTCACCTCCGACTGCACCTGCTCCACGGGCATCTGGCCCGAGCGGAACCCCATGGGCGTGGTCAGCTTGCGGAAATGCTCGGACCCGGCGTTCGACGTCATGATCACGATCGCGTCCGACAGGTAGACGCGCTTGCCGCGGCCGTCGGTCAGCCACCCCTCGTCGAACGCCTGCAGGAACAGGTTCAGCAGGCTCGGCGTCGCCTTCTCGATCTCGTCGAGCAGGATCACCGAGCACGGGTTGTCCTTGAGCTGATTGGTCAGGATGCCGCCGCGCTCGCTGCCGACGATGCCGCGCGGCATGCCGATCAGCTTGTCGACCGACACGCCGCCGTCCTGGTACTCGGACATGTCGATCCGGATCATCTTCTTCTCGTCGCCGAACAGGAACTCCGCCACCGCCTTCGCGAGCTCGGTCTTGCCGACGCCGGTCGGGCCGAGGAAGAGCAGCACGCCGTCCGGGCGGTCGAAGCCGTCCTTGAGCGGCCCCTTGTTCAGCACGAGGCGGTGCGCCACCGCCTGCACCGCTTTGCGCTGCCCGATCACCCGCCGCGACAGCCGCTCCTCGATGCCCCTGAAGCGATCGCCCACGTCGCGGAACACCATGTCGCGCGGGATTTGCGCCGACTGCGAGATCACCTCGATGACGTCGCTGCCGCTGACCTCCCAGCGGCGGTCGATCTCCGCGCGCACCGCCGCCGTGTCAAGCCAGCCGATCACCTTGTCGGGCAGGTGCAGGTGGCGCTGGTACCGCGGCGACATCTCGATGGCCGTCTCGATCGCCTCGTCCAGCAGGCGCACCGAGTAGTTCCGCTCCAGGCGTGGCCGCAGGTTGTACAGGATGCGGCGCGTCTCCTCGAGCGTCGGCTCCGACACCTGAACGGTGCGGAAGCGCCGCGCCAGCGCCTCGTCTTCCTGGATGTACTCCTTGTATTCGCTGAGCGTCGTCGCGCCGATCATCCGGATCTCGCCGCGGGCGAGCACCGACTTGAAGACGTTCGCGGCGTCGGACGGCGCGCCGAGCGCCGAGCCGGCGCCAACCATCGTGTGCGCCTCATCCACGAACAGGATCAGGTTCGGCCGCTCCTTGATTTCGCGGATGACGTTCTGGATGCGGTCCTCGAACATGCCGCGCAGCATCGTGCCCGCGACCATCGTGTTCATCTGCAGGTTGATCACCTGGCAGTCGCGCAGGCGCACCGGCACCGAGTCGGGCTCGAACTCGATCCGCCGGGTCAGACCTTCGACGATCGCCGTCTTGCCGACGCCCGGCTCGCCGATGAGCATCACGGAATTCGAGCGCTCGCGGTGGCAGAGGATCTCGAGTACCTGCTGGATCTCACCGTCGCGGCCGTAGACGGGCGCGAGCCGGTCCTGGCGCGCGAGCAGGTTCAGGTTGGTGGCAAAGTGCTTGAGGAACGGCGGCAGCTCGAACCGCTTGCGGAGCCGCTCTTCGCGCAGCTCGGCATCGCGCATCCGGGTGGCGATCCGCGTGACCAGCAGCTCCGGCTCGATCCCGTGGCGCCGGATGATCGACACGGGGCCGCCCTGGCTCTCCTCGAAGATCGCGGAGAAGAGATCGGACGACTCGATCGTCTGCCGTCCGCTGCGGCTCGCCTGGTGGAACGCGAGCTTGAAGACAAGCTTGGTGGCCGGCGCCACGCGCAGCTCGCGCCCTGCGGACGTGGGGAGCACGTGGAGGTGCTCCTCGAGCGACTGCAGAATCTCGTGGGGATTCAGCTCCAGGTCGCGCATCACCTGCGCGAACGTGTCCCATTCCACCTGCGCCAAAGCGAGAAAGATGTGCTCGTTAGTGAGCAGCGCGTGATCGCGCCGGCGGGTCTCCTCGATCGCCCGATCCACCACGCGCTGTGCCGATTCGCCTATCTTGCTTTGCGCAATGTCGAAGTCGTCCATGGCGTCGCCGCCTCCCGGGCTCGGGTCCCCAGCCGGGACCTTCTCGAGTCCCCGCGATGGTGAGAGGCAAGATGCGAGCCACCGCGGGATCTCGACATCTTTTCGGCGAGTCGGCCGCAACTCACCGGGCTGGAGCGACTTACGGCCGAACTGCAAGCGCGTCGGCCCGCGGGGGTCGCTCGGGGCATGCCGTTTGTCCGATCCACGTACGCAGGAAGGCGACAAACGGCTGGCGGCGGGCCGCTTCCGTATAATAGCCCCATGACGCGGATCCTGCTTCTGGCCGCCGCCTCTGCCGTCGCGGCCAGCACGGCCTTGGGCCAGACGCCGCAGCCGTTCCCTCGTCCCGGCGGCGCTCCGCCCGCGGAAGCGCCGGCGCAGGCGCCCGCGCCGCAGCCGCCGGTGCAGGCGCCCGCGGCACCGGCCGCGTCGGCGGCCGATCCGAACGCGCCAACCGCCGCCACACTGGGGCTGCCACTTTACCCGAGCGCGCAGTTCATCGCGTCGTACGACGCCGGCCGGGCCCAGCGGTACTACATCTTCGGCGCGACGGCGTCGTTTGCCGACCTCGTGACCTACTACCGGTCGGTGCTGAAGGAGCGCGGCGACCTCGTGTTCGAGCAGCCGCCCACACACATGTTCGAGGTGGGGCGCTTCAGGCAGGAGACAATGGCGTTTCCGCCCGGCGTGACGGTCAAGGACTGGACGTGGGGCGGGTCGGCCGGCTATCCGAATCCGCGTCCCGGCGCCCAGCCGGCGCGGTTTCCGACGATCATCATGATCGTCCCCCCGCCGCCGGGAGCTAGCCGGTAGCCGGTAGCTGGTAGCCGGTAGCCGGTAGCTGGTAGCTGGTAGCCGGTAGCACGTTCGCCCTTGCTACGAGCTACCAGCTACTGGCTGCCAGCTGATTTAGCGCTTCACATAGATCTCGCCGGCGCGGCGGAACTCCTCCGATTTCTCCCGCATGCCGGCCCTGAGCGCCTCGGCCTCGGTGATCGCATGGGCCGCGGCGTACTCGCGCACCTGCTGCGTGAGCTCCATCGAGCAGAATTTCGGTCCGCACATCGAGCAGAAGTGCGCCACCTTGGCGCCCTCGGCGGGCAGCGTCTCGTCGTGGAAGGCGCGCGCCGTCACCGGGTCCATCGAGAGGTTGAACTGATCCTGCCACCGGAACTCGAACCGCGCCTTCGACAGTGCGTCGTCCCATGCCTGCGCGCGCGGGTGCCCCTTGGCGAGGTCGGCCGCGTGCGCCGCGATCTTGTACGCGATGACGCCTGCCTTCACGTCGTCGCGGTTCGGCAGCCCCAGATGCTCTTTCGGCGTGACGTAGCAGAGCAGCGCGGTGCCGTACCAGCCGATCATCGCGGCGCCGATCGCCGACGTGATGTGGTCGTATCCCGGCGCGACGTCGGTGGTCAGGGGCCCGAGGGTGTAGAACGGCGCTTCGTCGCACCATTCGAGCTGCTTCTCCATGTTCTCCTTGATGAGATGCATGGGAATGTGCCCCGGCCCCTCGTTCATCACCTGGACGTCGTACTCCCAGGCGATCCGCGTGAGCTCGCCCTGCGTCTTCAGCTCCGCGAACTGCGCCTCGTCGTTGGCGTCGGCGATGCTCCCCGGGCGCAGGCCGCCGCCGAGCGAGAACGACACGTCGTAGGCGCGCATGATCTCGCAGATCTCGCGGAAGCGCGTGTACAGGAAGTTCTCCTGGTGGTGCGCCAGGCACCACTTGGCGAGGATCGATCCGCCGCGAGACACGATCCCGGTGACGCGCTTGGCCGTGAGCGGAATGTACCGCAGCAGCACGCCCGCGTGGACGGTGAAGTAGTCGACGCCCTGCTCGCACTGCTCGATGAGCGTGTCGCGGTAGATCTCCCACGTGAGATCTTCGGGGCGCCCTCCCACCTTCTCGAGCGCCTGGTAGATCGGCACCGTCCCGATCGGCACCGGCGAGTTCCGGATGATCCACTCGCGCGTCTCGTGGATGTCCTTGCCGGTTGACAGATCCATGACCGTGTCGGCGCCCCACAGCGCCGCCCACTGGAGCTTCTCGACTTCGTCCTCGATCGACGACTTCACGGCCGAGTTGCCGATGTTGGCGTTGATCTTCACGAGGAAGTTGCGGCCGATGACCATCGGCTCGAGCTCGAGGTGCCGGATGTTGGACGGAACGATCGCGCGGCCGCGCGCCACTTCCGCCCGGACGAACTCGGCGGGCAGCCCCTCGCGCGCCGCCGCGAACTCCATCTCCGGCGTGATCTCGCCGCGCCGCGCGTAGGAGAGCTGCGTGCCGACGAAGCCGGTCCGCCGCCGCGCCTCGATCCATTCCTCCCGGAGCTTCGGCAGACCGCGCCGGACGTCGTGCCCCTGCGGGCCGCTCGTGTCATAGAGACGGACCGGGGGCTCGCCGCCGGAGAGCGCCACTTCCCGCATGGGGACCCGGAGGGCCGTCACCGGACCGCCGGGCGTGAGCGGCGCGACGCGCTCTTCGAGGACCTTTCGCGAGTTCGGATAGGCTGCTGCAAAATCAATCATGAGATGTTCAGGCGGGATCCGACTGGTGAGGATCGCCGCGCTCCCTCCGCCGGTTTCAACCGGATCAGGTTCCAAGGGTTTGTCTCAATCCAGCTCCCACTGGATACCCCTGGCGGCCGCTGACGATTATACTCGCGGGATGCGCGCGGTGATCACGGCCGGCCTGCTCCTCCTCGGCAGCGGGTCGTGGGCGGCACACGCGGTGGCCCAGGCCCCCGCGCCTGCCCCGAAACCGGCGCAGACGCCCGCCCCCGCACGCCGGGCGCCGGCGCCGCCCGCGCGGGCGGGCCTGACCATCACGGTCACCGATCCGCAGGGCGCCACCCTGCAGGGCGTGCGCGTCGAGGTAATCGGCGCGTCCGACCGCAGCGGCGAAACCAACGCGAGCGGCCAGATCACCTTCGTCGGAATGCAGGCAGGCACCTATCGCCTGCGGTTCAGCGGCGAGCCGGTCATCACGTTCGAGAAAGAAGTGTCGGTGCGCGCGGGGCAGGTGGCCGACGTCGACGTCATGCTGCACCCGGCGCCACCGCCACCGCCGCCGCCTCCGCCGCCACCCCCGCCCGAACCGCCCGCGCCGCCCGCACCGGTCGTCGGGCCGCCCGGAATGCCACGGACGCTGTCGATTGTCGGGCTGCTCGAGAAGGAGCTGATCGGCGGCAATCAGCCGCGACGCGAGACGCTGGTGGCGTGCAGCGGCACTATGCGGACGACGCTGGTGCAGTTGAACCAGGATCAGCCCGAACGTCTGTACGACACCGCGGACGTCAGCTACTACGTGATCGCCGGCGAGGGCGCGGTGCGGATCGAGGGCCGCGATACGGCGCTGGCGGCGGGAGCCTTCGTGTCGGTGCCGCGGGGCACGGCCCACAGCCTCGTGCGGCGCGGCCGGCGTCCGCTGATCGTGCTGACGACGCTCAGCGGCGTCCCCTGCGAAGAACCGCGGTGACCGCCGCGCACCGCAACCCCGGTCTCGCGGCGGTCCTCAGGCTGATTCTTCCCGGCGTCGGCCAGAACTACTGGGACGTTCGAGCCGACTCGGTGCGAGTTGCAACAAGCCTCCGAGCGCGATCTGCCGGCCGCGACGACGGAGCGGCCGGTCCGCTGCCGGGAACAACATTCCAGTAACGGCGACTTCCTGCGAGGCATCTTCTGGCTGATCGTCACGCCCGGCTTCTGGATCGGATCCGGCGGACTGCTCGGGTGGATCTGCCACCTCATCGCCGCATATACCGCCTTTTACCGCGCGCAGGACAAGAACCGCGGGCTGGCCTAGTGCCTCAGAATCCAGGCCGCAGCAGCAGGCTGGCTGTCCAGCCCTTACCCGCGCGATCGAACGGACGCACGGCGGAGAGCTCCAGGATGAATCCGCCGATGTTGACGCGTCCGCCGGCGCCGATGCTGCGGAACCGATCCTGCTCGAGCGGCGCGCCCGATCGCCGTGTCCAGAGGTAGCCGCGCACGCGCGACTGGAGCGCGACGACGAGCGGCGTCAGCCGTCGGTCGCCGGCATCGGGCCCGTCCGCCGAAGACGCCGCGAGGGTCCCGCCCCGCCCACTCGTCGACGCCCGCCAGAAGGTTCCAACGCAGGTGCCCCGTTGCCCAGTCGGAGAGCCCGAGGCGGGCGCCGGCGCGCGCGGCGCCGACATCGAGCGTTGTGAACGGCTGTCGCTCCGAAGACGCGTCGATGCGCCAGAGGCCGCCCCACGGCGCCGGCCCCCGCACACCGGCATCGACGCGCCGCCGATGCGGCCAGAAGCGCCAGCCGCCCGATATCCCCTCGCCGCCGCCGGCCGGCGCGCCGCTCGTCAGCCGCACTTCGCGCGTCGCCGCCGCCGCAAGTACGGTGGCGGCAAACGCTGTTCGGCCGTGCGGCACGACCGGCCGTTCGACGACCGCGCCGCGCACTTCCGCCAGCCCGGACGTGACAGGCACGTACTCGAGCCGCGTGGACGACGCGGAGGGAAGATCCGCGAGCTGCCGCCTGGCGCGCGCGAACCGTTGCGGAGTGAGCAGATCGCCGCTCCCCACGTCTATAAGCCGCTCGACGACGCGATGCCGCGTGCGGGCGAGGCCATCGATCTGGACCAGGTCGACGCGCGGCTCGCCAATCCGGTTCCACGCGTCGAGCGCGCCGAGCCGGTCGTCCTGCACGAAACGGCTCGTGGCCAGCACCTTCCAGGCGTACGTATCGCCGCGATCGGCCGCGAGGGCGACTGACGCCAGATCCGCCGCCTCCGGCCAGCGCTGCTGCAGCACACGGACGCCCGCGAGCTCGCGCGTGGCGCCAGTGCAAGGGAGGGCAGTCGCCAACACGCGATCGGCGCCCTCGAGGTCGCCGGACTGCGCGAGCCGCACGCCGTCGGCTATTGCCTGTTCGCAGGAACGGCTCGACCCGGGATCCGGGATCCGGGATCCGGGATCCGAGATCCGAACCCCGAACATCGAACGTTCGGATCCCGGATCCCGCATTCCGGATCCCGGCGGCGCCAGGTGCGACTACGGCCATCCACCGGCGCGCGGCGCGCCAGCGCCGGGCGAACTCGGCCGTTGACATGACGCGGAACGGGCCGCGCGCGGGATCGTGAAAGATCACCGCTCGAGGGTGCCACGCGACGGTCACGACGTAATGGAAGGCCGACGGCCGGTCCTCGATGAGCATCAGCACAGGCCGGCCGCGAGCCAGCTCCATCCGGACCGCCGTCTCGTCCCCTTCGACGCCATGCGCGCTCCAGCCGCGCCGCCGTAGATCGGCGACGAGCGCGCCGGTGCGAATGCCCGCGGCGCTGCGATCGACGAGGTGCACGAACGCCTCGGCCGACACCTGACGCTCGCCCCAGTAGCGGAGCACCATCGCGGCGGCGGCGCCGCCGCACAGCAGCTCGGACTGCGAGATGAACGGGACGTCGACGATGGCGAGCGGCGCGGACGTGACCGCCTGCGCCTCGACGTGCGCCGCCTGCGCCGGCACCAGCGCGACGCAGCACAGGAAGATGGCCCGCATCGATGCTCAGTCGACGGCCACGATGATGAGGATGATCAGCAGCAGGACGATGATGATCGTGGTGGTCGAGATCGTGATGCGCGACTGTCCGCCCGCGAGCGTCTGCTCCACCTGCCGCGCCTGGGCGGCGAGGTCGGTCAGCGTCCGCCCCTCGAGCGTCGCCACCGCGCGTTCCGCTCTCGTGAGATCGATGCCGGCCTCGCCCGCCACCGCCTGGACGTCGGGACGCGCCAGCAGACGCCGGATGGCGTCGCGATCGGCGTCACTCGCCGCCACATGCTCCCGAACGGCCGCGTCGAGCGCGGACTGCGGCGCGCTGTGCGTCGTCTGTGCGCCGGACGGCGGAACCACTGCCACCAGCAGGAACACCACAAGGACCGAAATCAGCGTGTGCATGCGATGCGTGCCTCCTGCCCCGGCATTGTAGCCGCCGCCAAATGGCTGAGGTGGCCGGGTGTCATGCACATTGCATCCGGAGGCGGGCGGAGGTCGCCATGAATCGACCCATCTCGTGCGGCGCTATGCGGCGATCCCGGTGGCGCTGGGCGCGCGCCGCCGCGCGAGCTGTCCGAGGCGGTCGCGGATCCCGACGTCGCGCGGTCGCCGCGGTTGCGCGCTCACCTCGAGTAGGGCTCGACCTCGAACGTTCGCCGCTGCTCGTCGAGCCGGACCGTGAACAGCCGGTCGAACCCTTCGGCGGGCGAGGGAGGCTCGAGCAGCTTGCGGATGGCGAAGATCGCGACGTCGGGCACCCGCTCGCGCCCCTGCCGGGCGCGGTTGCGCCGCAGCGCGTCGGACGCCTCGGTGGAAAAGTAGTAGCCGGCCACTTCGGCCCCATGCGCGCGCGCCAGCGCAATGAGCGGCGCGCGCGCCGCCGCGCTCGCGTTCGTGTTGTCGACGACCACCGACCGGCCGCTCGAGAGCGACTGCGCAATGAGCTGCTCCTGCCGCCGGCCGGGCCGCGGCGTGTTCCGCAGCAGGTCCTTGCTCACATAGTCGTGCGTGCCGGCGAAGCGCTCGCGATAGAAGCTCGTCTTCCCGGCCGCCGGCAAACCGATGAGGATGACGCACTCCATTTGAGAATCAATTTTCAATCTGAGCATCGATTGGTCAATCGGGTGATTTGATGGATCGATGCATCAGATGGGAGCATGGGACGATCGATGCTCACCTCGAAAATCGAAAATCCTCAAATGTTCGAGGAGTGGATCGCGGCATTGGAAACGCGGCATCTGGCCGACCTCCGCCTGCAGGAGGTGACGCGCGCACTGCGCGCGCTGTCGGCCGCCTACGTCGGCCGGCGCGGCACGGGCGTGCGAGGGACGCTCGACAGCGCGGGCAAGCGGGCGGCGTTTGCGCTCTTCTACGCGCCGCTCCACTTCCTTGCCGCCCACCTGGTCGTCCGCGCGCTTGGCGCCGAGGCTCCGCCGCCACGGACGATTGTCGACATCGGGTGCGGCACAGGCGCGGCCGCCGCGGCCTGGGCGCTGGCGTCCGGCGGCGCGCCATCGGTCGCGGGCATCGACCGCCATCCGTGGGCGGTGGCCGAAGCGAACTGGACGTACCGCCGGCTCGGGCTGCGCGGCCGCGCGCGGCAGGGAGACGTCGCGCGTCTCCCGCCGCTTGCCGCAGGCTCGGCGGCGATTGCGGCGTACGTCCTCAACGAGCTGCCCGAACCGGTGCGGACTCGCGTCGAGGCACGGTTGATGGACGCGGCGGCCCGCGGGACCCGCGTCCTGATCATCGAGCCGATCGCCCGTCGCGTGTCGCCCTGGTGGGAGCAGGTCGCCTCGCGGATGGAAGCGGCCGGCGGCCGCACGGACGAGTGGCGCTTTGCCGTTGATCTGCCGGAGGCGCTCGAGCGACTCGACCGCGCCGCCGGACTCGACCACCGCGAGTTGACGGCACGGTCGCTTTACTGTCCAGGTCGCGCTGGCTAGCGGAGGAGCGACCGCGCGACGGCGATATCGCCGTCGTTCTTCGCGGGCGTGATTCCGAGGATCTGCGCGAGCGCGTTGTAGATGTGCACGTTCTCGAGCGCGGGCACGGTGACGCCGCGCCTGAACGCCGGGCCCGCCGCAACGAAGATGCCGCGCATCGACATCAGCATCGGATCGTAGCCGTGCTGGCCGCTGCCGCCGCGCAGGCCCCGCGCCTTCATGGCCGCGAGCGTGCTCCGCCGCAGCACCTGCCACCCCTCGTCGGCGACGCCGACAATCGGCGGAATCCGCGGGTGATCCCGGTAGTGCCACTGCTCGGGCGTCTGCGCCCGGCGGTACATCGACAGGCGCGGATGTGCCCCCGCGAGCGCGCCGTAGACGGCTTCTTCGCGGCCTCGCCGTGGAAAGAGGCCGACGGTCGGGTTCAGGTCGACGACATCGACGTCCTCCAGCGCAATGTAGTCGTCGAGCACAACGACGCGCGTGGCGTCGACCGGCGCCATGCCGTGATCGGAGACCACGACGATGTTGATGGCGCTGGTGAGGCCGCGGCGGTCGAGCCCGCGCACCAGCCGGCCGAGGTACCCGTCTGCGCGGCGGATCGCCTCCCGCACGGCCGCCGACTCAGGCCCCTTCTCGTGACCGGCTGAATCGACATCGGAGAAGTACAGCGTGATGAACGTCGGCCGCTCGCGCGCGGGAAGATCCAGCCATCGGAGTACCTGGTCGACGCGCGCGTTCGGCGGGTAGCTGTCGTCGTACGGATGCCAGTAGCGGGGCTGGATGCCGCGGATCGGCGCTTCCGTGCCGACCCAGAACATGCTGGCCGTCGGTTGCCCCTGGCGCTCGGCGGTCACCCAGATCGGCTCTCCCCCCCACCACATCGGATCGCGCAGCTCGCGGGGCGCCGTGCGCGTGCACGTGCGCCCGGTCTCGGGGTCTCTGATCGCGTTGCCGACGATGCCGTGGTGCCCCGGGTAGAGGCCGGTGACGATGGTGTAGTGATTCGGGAACGTTTTCGACGGGAAGCTGGGGACCAGGTTCTCGGCGCGCACGCCGCGAGCGATCAGGCTCCGCAGGTTGGGTGCGGGCGCCTTTGTGTCGTAATCCCATCGCCAGCCGTCGAAGGAGATCAGGATGACGGTCGGCGCAACGGGGCCCGCGCCGCCGCCCGTCTGACCCGTGCGGGCGGGGCCGGGCCAGATGAGGAGCAGTAGCAGGCTGAGAACGACGCGCGGCATCGCCCGAGTCTACCCCGGAGAGAGAGGAGGGTCAGACCCCGGTGCACCCCATCACCGGGGTCAGACCCTGGAACCACCCATCACCGGGGTCTGACCCCGGTGATGGGGCGACTCAAGGTTGCGGAAAATGCCACGTCTGCCGGCTTCCCCGAAGGCAATTTCTGCATTCGTTCCCGGCGGACTCGCACGAACCGGCCAAAATCGCGGTCTTCCTGTCGAGCACGCGATTTGCGCCAACGAGCGGCATGGCCCGAGGTCCACGGTTGTTTATCCCAGGACTGACTCAACACGTTGTCCAACGAGGGAACAACCGAACCGAGATCTTCCGATCTGCGGGTGATCACGAGGTGTTCCTCTACATCACGCACGAGGCGGCGCTCGGCCACCGGCTCGAAATCCACGCGTACGCCCTGATGCCCAATCATGTTCATTTCCTGGTGACCGCACCGGCGGCGTCGGCCCTCCCCGCAGCCATGCAGGCCATCGGCCGTCGATACGTGCCGCACTTCAATCAGCGGTACGGCCGCACGGGTGGTCTGTTTGAGGGCAGGTACAGATCTGTACTGGTTGATGAGGAAAGCTATTGGGTCAACTGCATGCGGTATATCGAGCTGAATCCCGTTCGCGCCGGACTTGTTGACACACCGGAGGCGTATCGCTGGACCAGCTATCGCGCACACGCGATGGAAGCACCAGATGTGCTGCTGACTGACCACCCGATGTATCTCCGGTTGGGCGAGACGCCGGCAGAGCGATCGAACAACTGGCGTGCGTTCTGCGCGCAGGGAATCCTCGACTCCGAGCTCGCCGAGCTGCGTGATGCCGTCCAGAAGGGTCGTCTCCTGCGCGGTATCGTCCTCCCACCGAGCGCTCCCCCAAGCTGCGACCAACCTTGAGTCGAGTCGTCACCGGGGTCTGACCCCCGTACGGGACGTCACCGGGGTCTGACCCCATTACAGTTACAATCCGGACATGGGCTGCAGGCGCGTTCTCCTGCTTGCTGCGGTGCTACTGGCCGCCTCGGGGGCGCTCGGCCGCACCCAGACGCCCCATGCCGACCGGCCGCGCGCGGTAGTGGCGGAGCTCGACGGCATCATCCACCCGATTGCCGCCGAATACCTCACTGAAACCATCAACCAGGCCGACACGTCCGGCGCCGACGTGGTCATCGTCATTCTGCGGACGCCGGGCGGGTTGCTCGACTCGACCCGCACCATCGTCTCGCGGATGATCACGTCGCGCGCGCCGGTCGTCGTCTTCGTCGGGCCGTCGGGCGCACGGGCCGCTTCGGCCGGCTTCGTCATCACGATTGCCGCCGACGTCGCCGTCATGGCGCCGGGCACGCACATCGGCGCCGCGCACCCGGTGTCGGGATCGGGCCAGCCGATGGACGACACGACAGCGAAGAAAGCGGCGTCGGATACGGCCGCGTACGCCCGGTCGCTGGCGCAGGCGCGCGGCCGCAACGTGGCGCTCGCGGCCGATGCCGTGCTCGAAAGCCGCGCGTTCACCGACACCGAGGCGCTGCAGGCGGCGCCGCCGCTCATCGACTTCACCGCGCAGGACCTCGACGACCTGCTCCGGCAGCTCGACGGGCGGGACGTGCGGCGCTTCGACGGCCGAACCGTCACGCTCGACACCACCGACGCGGAGGTCGTCCGCGTCGACATGACGCGGCGGCAGCGCTTCCTCAGCGCCATCGCGCACCCGCAGGTCGCCTACCTCCTGCTGACGCTCGGCGCGCTGGGGCTGACGATCGAGCTCTGGAACCCGGGCGCGATCGTGCCGGGGGTTGTCGGCGGCCTGTCGCTGCTCCTCGCGTTCTTTGCGCTGCAGATCCTGCCGGTCAATACCACTGGTCTTCTGCTGATCCTGTTCGGCCTCGGCCTGCTCCTCCTCGAGCTGAAGGTCCCCAGCTTCGGCGTCCTCGGCATCGGTGGTACAGTCAGCCTGCTCGTCGGCTCGATCATGCTGACGCGCGAGGTGCCCGGCCTCCCCGGCATTACCGTCGGCCTGACGCTGGTCGTTCCCGTGGTGCTGGGGCTCGCAGCAATCTTCCTGTTCCTCGGCCGCCTGGCGCTGCAGGCACAGGCGCGCCCACCCACCACGGGCGCCGAGGGCATGATCGGCGAAGAGGGCCGCGCGCGGGCGCCGCTGGCGCCTGACGCGCCCGGTCCGATCGATGTGCACGGCGAGATCTGGCGAGCGGTCAGCCGCGAACCGGTTCCAGCGGGCGCGAAGGTGCGGATCGTCGAAGTCCACGGGTTGACGCTGCTCGTCGAGCCGGCCGACACCGGGCGCACGTAGGCCGGGGTCCGGGACGGGTGGAGGCCGGGGTCCCCAAACGGGTGTAGGCCGGGCCCTTCCGGACCCGGCAAGGAGAATGCGCATGGAAGCCCTGCTGCAGAACCCCACGCTGATCCTCCTCGTCATCCTGGCGCTCTACCTGATCAGCTCGATTCAGATCCTGGCCGAGTACGAGCGCGGCGTCATCTTCCGGCTCGGGAAGCTGCTGCCGCAGCCCAAGGGGCCGGGCATCATTCTCGTTCTCCGGCCGATCGACCGGATCGTGCGGATCAGTCTCAGAACCGTCGTGCTCGACGTGCCGCCGCAGGACATCATCACGCGCGACAACGTCTCCGTGAAGGTCAATGCCGTCGTCTATTTCCGTGTCATCGATCCGCGTCGCGCCGTCGTCGAGGTCGAGAACTACATGTATGCGACCTCACAGCTCTCTCAGACGACGTTGCGGAGCGTGCTCGGCCAGGCGGAGCTGGACGACCTGCTGGCCGAGCGCGAGCGACTCAACCAGCAGTTGCAGACGATCCTCGATCACCAGACCGATCCGTGGGGGATCAAGGTATCGGCGGTGGAGGTCAAGCATGTGGACCTCCCGCAGGACATGCAGCGCGCGATGGCGCGGCAGGCCGAGGCCGAGCGCGAGAAGCGCGCCAAGATCATCCACGCCGAGGGCGAGCTCATCGCGTCGGAGAAGCTGTCGCAGGCCGCCGCCGTGCTCGACCGCCAGCCGGCCGCCATGACGCTGCGCTACTTGCAGACGCTGACGGAGATCTCCGCGGAGCAGAACTCGACAATCATCTTTCCGCTCCCGGTCGAGCTGATGCGGATGCTGCGCGCGCGCGAGGACCAGCGCCCCTGAGTCACGCCGCGCCCCAGCGCGCGGCGCGCCACGGCTCCAGCCGCAGGAACACCAGGACCGTCATCACCTCGAGGCGGCCGATCCACATCTGCAGCGTCAGCACGATCTTGCTGATCGGGTGCAGATCCGCGAAGCTCGCCATCGGCCCCACGGCGTTGAACCCGGGGCCGATGTTCCCCAGGCAGGCGATGCTCGACGTGATCCCGGTCACGAGATCGGCGCCGAGCGCGATGACGATGGCGGTGCCGACCGCGAATGCCAGGAGATAGAACAGCATGAACACCTGCACGTCGCGCAGGATGTGCTCCGGCACGACGCGGCCGCCCAGCTTGACCGGGAGCACGCTGCGCGGATGCAGCGTGCGCCGCAGCTCGCGCAGCGTGAGCCGCGCCATCAGCACGTGCCGGACGACCTTCGGGCCGCCTGCGGCAGACCCCGCGCAGCCGCCGATGAACATCAGCAGCAGGAGGACGATCTTCGCCTGGTCACTCCAGAGCTGAAAGTCGGCGCTGGCGTATCCGGTCGTCGTCAGGATCGAGACCACCTGGAACGCCGCGTGCCGCAGCGCCCCGGCGGCGCCGAGGCCGTCCCAGAGCAGAACGCCGAACACGGCAACGGTAGCGATGAGGACCACGCCGGTGTACGCGCGGAACTCATCGTCCTGCACGAGCGCCACGCGGCTGCCGCGCGCGGCGCGGTACTGGACGGCGAAGTTCGCTCCGGCGGCGAACATGAACACGGTAACGATCCAGTCGATCGCCGCGCTGTTGTAGCCGGCGATCGAACGCGGGTGCGGTGAAAAGCCGCCGGCCGCCATCGTTGTGAACGCATGACAGATCGCGTCGAACAGCGACATGCCCGCGAGCGCCAGCGCGCTGATTTCCGCGAGCGTCAGGCCGATATAGACGCTCCACAATGCAATTGCCGTCTGGCGCAGTTGCGGCGTCAGCTTTTCGTCGGTCGGACCGGCCGCCTCGGCAAAGAACAGCTCGCGGCCGCCGATCGCGAGCCGCGGCAGCACCGCGACGACCAGCGCCACCACGCCCAGGCCGCCGACCCACTGTGTGAGCGCCCGCCAGAAGAAGATGCCTCGGCCGAAGGCCGTGAAGTCGGTGAACACGGTCGCGCCGGTCGTGGTAAAGCCCGACATCGCCTCGAACAGCGCGTCGATCGGCGCGAGCCCGGCCCAGACGTACGGGATCGCGCCAAGGTGCGCGATGAGCAGCCAGGTGCCGGCGACGATCGCCATGCCGTCGATGCGGCGGATCCCTTCGATGTCGCCCGCGCCGGGCCCGCCCGCCCGGCGCATCAGCGTGCCGAGCAGCGCGGCGGCGACGAAGGCGACAAGAAACCCGATGACGTCGCGGCGCTCGTCGTACAGCGCTGCCACCGCCGCCGGCGCGATGAGCGCGGGCGCGAACAGCCGGACCAGCGTGCCGGTGACGTGAACGACGACCGCGAGGCGCACGCTAGGCCTTCACGCCGGTGAAGTAGTTGCGCACCCGGTCGGCGGCCTCGTGGGTGGTGAACACGATGAGCCGATCGCCGGCCTCGATCCGGTCGGTGCCGCGCGGCACGATGGCGTGCGACGCGCGAACGATCGCGCCGACGATGCTGTTGAGCGGCGGCGCCAGATCGCGCAGCGCCCGCGGCGCGTACCCCTCGGGCACCTCCAGCTCCAGGATGCGGCCGGCGCCCTGCTCCACCAGCGCGAGCAGCCGCGTGGCGCCCCCCTGGATCTGGTGCAGCACGGAGGCCACCGCCGCGGCGCGCGCCGAGATCGCCACGTCGATGCCGACGCGCTCGAAGAGGCGGAGGTTGGCGCGCTTGCTCACGCGCGTGATGATCCGCCGCACGCCGAGCTGCCGCCCGAGCAGCGATGCGAACAGGTTCCGCTCGTCGTTGTCGATGACCGAGACGAGCACGTCGCTCCGGCCGATGTCCTCCGCCTGCAGCAGCTCCAGATCCGTGCCGTCGCCGTTCAGGACGAGCGCGCGGCGGAGCCGCCCGGCAATCATCTCGCCCCGCTCCGGGTCGCGCTCGATGACCGTGACGGCGGCGGCGTCAGTTTCGTCGAGCCGCTCCGCGATGCGCAGGCCGACGTCGCCGCCCCCGATGATGGTCACCCGCTGCCGCGCGCCGTCCATGGCGAGGGCCGTCGTGCGGCGGGCCACCTCGCGCAGCGCCTCCGGCGTTCCCATCACGACCATCCGATCGCCGACGGCGAGGTCGCTCGCGCCGCGCGGGATGAAGAACGAGTCGCCGCGCCGCACCGCGACGATCAGGCACCCGTGCGGCAGGTGGAGATCCGCGATCCGGTGGCCGGCGAGCGTCGACCCGGCGTCGAGGCGGTACTCGATCAGCCGGATGGCGCCGTCGGCGAAGCTTTCGGCGTCGAGCGCCCCGGGGGCGCGGATGATCCGCTCGATGTCGGCCGCGAGCTCCGCCTCAGGCCAGATCACCCGGTCGATGCCGAACTGGGCGAGCCCCTGCTGGTCGTGCAGCTCGAGGAACTCCTCGCGCGAGACGAAGCAGTAGGCGCGCGGCGCGCCGAGCCGGCGCGCGATCGCGCACGCGACGATGTTCACCTCGTCGAGGCCGGTGGCGGCAACGAGCACGTCGGCCCCGGCGATGCCCGCGTGCGCGAGCACGTCGGGACTGGTGGCGCTCCCGAGCACGAACTGCACGTCGAGCGCCTCGAAGCGCGCCGCTACCTCCGGCGCGTGGTCGACCACGAACACTTCGTGCTGCCGCGACAGGGTCTGCGACAGCGCAAACCCGATCTCGCCGCCGCCGATGATGACGACGCGCACCTAGACGATCACCTCGTGGATATCCGTCGCGATTCTAGCCGAACCGAAAGGAGCGAGGACCGAAACGCTATAATTCACCTTCGCGCCAGGAGCTCCATGAAACGCAGCACGACGCGCATCCTGACGACCCACACCGGCAGCCTCGTCCGACCGCCCCAGCTGCTCGAGTTCGCCCGCAAGCGCCAGAAGGGCGAGCCGATCGATGAACTGGCGTTCAAGAAGACGCTCCGGGACGCCGTCGATCAGGTCGTCCGCCAGCAGGTCAACGCCGGCATCGACATCCCGAACGACGGCGAGTTCGGCAAGTCGACGAGCTGGTCGCTGTACGTGCTGAAGCGGCTGAGCGGCTTCGAGATGCGCGAGGTGAAGGGCGCGAACCCGTTCGCCCGCGGCGCCGACCGCGCCCGGTTCCAGGAGTTCTACGCCGAGCTGGAGGGGCGCGGCGACGGCAGGGAGTGGTCGAACGTCACCAGGTTCGATGCCGTCTGCGTCGGGCCGATCCGGTACAACGGGCTGTTCGAGCTGCAGCGCGATATCGACAACCTTAAGGCCGCGACTGCGGCCGAGGGCATAGACGAAGCGTTCCTGCCGGTGGCGGCGCCGTCGAGCGCCATCCCGGACCGGCGGAACGAGTACTACAAGAATGACGAGGAGCTGGTCGTCGCGCTCGCCGAAGCGCTGCGCACGGAGTACCGCGCCATCGTCGATGCCGGGTTCCTGCTGCAGGTTGACGATGCCCGCGCGGCGGTGACGTACGACCGGATGGTGCCGCCGGCGACCTTCGACGACTACCACCGGTGGCTCGCGCGCCACGTCGATATCCTGAACCATGCGCTCGAAGGGATCCCCCCCGATCGCATCCGGTACCACGTGTGCTGGGGGAGCTGGCCGGGGCCGCACACGACCGACGTCCCGCTGCGCAAGATCGTCGATCTGATTCTCAAAGTGAATGCCGGGGCGTACCTGATCGAGGCAGCCAACCCGCGCCACGAGCACGAGTGGAAGGTCTGGCAGGAGGTGAAGCTGCCGGCCGGCAAGATCCTCGTGCCGGGCGTCGTCAGCCACGGCACCAATGTGGTGGAGCACCCGGAGCTGATTGCCGAGCGCCTCCTTCGCTTTGCGTCGTGCGTCGGGCGCGAGAACCTGATTGCCGGCACCGACTGCGGCTTCGCGCAGGAGGAGCTGAACCGCCGCGTGCACCCCACCGTGATGTGGGCCAAGCTCGAGGCGCTGGCTGAAGGCGCGCGCCTCGCGACCGGGCAGCTCTGGGGCGCGGCCGCAACAAGTCACAAGTCAGAAATCACAAGTCACAAGCACAACTGACCTGAGCACCAGCGTTGTGATTTCTGATTTCTGATTTCTGACTTGTGACTTGTGACTTGTGACTTGTTTAGCTCTGAACCCAGAGCCTGGGCTTCCCCGTGCCGTCGTCAGTGCCCTTGATGTACCAGTTCTTCCCCAGGGGATCGTGATCCATCTTGGTCGCGAAGTCGAAGGGCGCCTGGAATTCGATGTAATCGAAACCGGTCTCGGAGGCGATTAGCTGATGCCATTCGCCGGCCGGGATGAACACCAGGCTGCCGGGACCGACGGGAAGACTCCCGCTGTCGTGCTTCACTTCGCCGGTGCCCTTTTCAATCAGGTAGAAGTGCTCCGGCGAGATCGGACTGGTCTTCGACGGGTGGTGGACGTGCCGCGGGGAGTGCGCATGCGGCCCGTAGTGCATGCGGCCAAGCTGCAGGTCCCAGGAGTCGGACAGGCCGGTTTCCTTGTTGACCCAGAAGGTCCGCTCCCGGAAGCCTTTCTCGTCGATCAGCGCCCGGAGCTTTGCCTCTTCGAAGAAGTAGCCGGCCGGCGAATCGTTGCCTGTCGGCTTGCCCGTGTGCTTGGGCACGGTCACGAGCAACAGCGCCAGGGGAGTTCCAGACGCCGTGACCGTGGCTTCCTCCGACGGCTCCAGATAGACCCCCGTGCGTCGCTGGGCCGCGTATTCGGCAGTGGTGCCCGCCCTGGTGTGAGTGACTCTGCCGTCTTTCCCTTCCAGGATGTACACCACCTGTGTCCTGTCACTGGGCGCCAGGCGACAGGTCTTCCCCGGATTAACTTCCTTGACGGCGACGTGAACCCTGGTCCCGTCCTCCGACGGGACGAGAATGTTCCTCACATGCCCTTCGAGAATCGGGGTCCTGGTCTTGGTCTCGAGGTCGATGACCCTGATCATCTTCTTTGCACCTCTTTCGTCAGGGCCCACCTTCAGGTCGGCCCGGCTACCCGAAACAATTCGTCGGCCGCCGTCAGAATCGTCCAGCGCAGCCGCTGCGGGTACTGCAACTCCCGGCCGAGGAAGTCGCGGATGATGGCGGCCGCTTCGGGCGATCGGTGGCCGCCGAGCACCGCCTCGGTCCAGCGCGCCGGGAAGAAGATGTCACCGGTCTGCTGGATCTCGCGCAGCAGCTCGAGGGCCGGCCGCAGAAACCGGCGCGCGTGCGGGTCGCGCAGCGGGTGGTTGAGATACGCGAGCGACTCGATCGCCCACGGCTCGCGGCGCCGGTGTTCCACTTGGCGGAGGCGCGCGAACGCCCGCTCGCGCTCCGCAGGGTCCGCCGAAAGCGCCGGCATCGCGAACGCGAATCGCGCCTTCCGGTCGGAGTTCTGGATGCGATCGTGCTGCGCCTGCAGGATGTCGCGCCAGGTGGGCACCTCCCGCACCGCCAGCTCCAGCGCCATCGCGATCTCGTCGGTTTCGGCCAGCGTCAGTCCCGGAATCCCCTCCTGACGGCGCCAGACCGCCTCGAGCCACTGCACGCCGGCCGGCGTGAGCACCACGTCGCGGAACGCGGCGAACCACGCCGCCTTCGCGCTCGTCGTCGGCGCGCGCTCGATGCCCGCGCGCAGCATCGCCTCGAGCGCGGGGGCGCGGCGGGCGCGTTCCTCGGGCGGCAGGTGCCGCCAGAACGCCCGCGTCGTGTAGGCGAGCACGCGCTGCACGTTCTGCTCGTCCGACTCGCGCGGCAGCGAGCGCATCACGGCGTCGAGAAAGCCGCCGGGCGTGACGGCCGCCTCCAGCAGGTTCTCCCAGAGCGTGACCCAGGCGCTCCCGCGCGTCAGCGGGTCGGCAATGGTCTCGATGTGTCCCAGCAGGTACGTCCGGCTCGTCTCGTCGAGGAGGAACAGGCCGTAGCCGAGACCGCCCGCGTTCGGCAGCACGAAGAGCGGCGGCGGCAGCCGTTCCGCCTCGCGCACGCGCGTCGTGCGTCCGTCGATGTACAGCGGCACCTCGCGGATGCCGGTGGCATATCCGAGGCCCACTCGCAGCCGCTGTGGCCACACGAGACCGCGCCGGAGCGGATCGCTCATCGTGAGCGTCAGACGCGACACGCGGCCGCGCCCGGTGCGCAGCGTGCTGGTGAACTCCGGCCGCCCGCGCTCCTCCACCCACGCGCGGCTCCAGGCCGAGAGGTTCTCCGGCGTGCGTGCATCGAGGATCCGGACGAGGTCGAGCCACGTCGCGGTTCCGAACCGGTAGGTCTTCAGGTACTCGCGAAGGGCGTCGCGGAAGGCACGCTCCCCCACGATCATCTCGAGCTGTCGCATCACGATCGGTGCCTTGCCGTAGATGATGGCCCCGTATAGCTGCCCGGCTTCGTCGAGATTCGCCAGCCCCTGCCGGATCGGATTGGCGCCCGCGGTGCGATCCACCTGATACGTCTCGGGATAGTGCGCCAGCAGAAAGCGCAGCTCGTGGTTCACCTGCGGGAAGAGCGGATTCACGATCTTCGCCGCCATGAAGTTCGCGAATACTTCTTTCATCCAGACGTCGTTGAACCAGCGCATCGTGACGAGATTGCCGAACCACATGTGCGCCGTCTCGTGCGCAATGACGCCGGCGCGCGCGAGGAGCTGGTTCTGCGTGGCCGACTCCTCGACGAGCAGCGACGCCGCGTTGTAGTAGACGGCGCCCGGGTGCTCCATCCCGCTGAACTGGAACGAGGGCAACGCGATGAAGTCGAACTTGCCGAAGGGATACGGGATGCCGGTGTACTCCTCGAGCCACGCGAGGGCGGCCGCATGCAGGTCGAACACCGCCTCCCGGTTGCGCGCCACCTTGGCGACGTCGGTCTCGCGGTGGAACAGGCGGAACGGGCGCCCGTTCCGCTCAGCCGTCTCGACGGAGAACCGGCCGGCGACGAAGGCGAACAGGTACGTGGGAATCGGCGGCGTCTCGGCGAACCGGATGCGGGTACGCCGCTCAGCCGCCTCGGTCGCGACGGCCGCCGCGTTCGAGACCGCCTGCCAGCCCGCCGGAATCTCGAGCGTGAGCGTATAGCGCGCCTTGAGATCGGGCTGATCGAAGCACGGGAACGCGCGGTGGGCGCGCGCCGGCACGAACAGCGTGTAGAGGAACTCGGGATCGCGGTTCAGCGGTTCATCACCCGCGAGGAACTCGACGGCGATCTCGTTGTCTCCGGCCTTCGTCGCCGACGCCGGAATCGTCAGGTGTCCGTCGTGGAGCGTGAACGCGACGTCGGCGCCGCCGACGCGCACGTGCCGGAGCCGCTCGGGCGGCTGTGCGAAGTCGAGCACGAGACGGTGCGGCGCCGCCAGCCTGAAGCGCAGCACTGCACGCCCCTGCACGGGCTCGCCACGATCGTCGGGCACGACAAAGGCGAGCTCGTAGCGGAGATCGCGCACGGCCGCCGCTCGCGCGCGCGCGAGGCTCTCCGGAATCCCGCGACCGGGAGGCTCGCTGCCGCTCTGTGCCGTCAGCGTGGTGGTCACGAGGGTGATTGCCAGGAAAAGCGTCGGCATCGACGTATCCACTATACATTCCACTAGAATGCCAACGATGACGTGCGACGCCCGGCGGGGGCCCGGCATGCAGGCGACGAGCACCCCAGCGCGCAAACTCTGCGCGTTGGGGATGGCGGCGCTCCTGGTCGTGGCCGTCGAAGGGCTCGCCCTGAGCGGCTTCGAAGGGCTTGCTCTGAGCGGAGCCGAAGGGCAGGACACCGCCACCGTGCAGGGACGCGTCGACATCGGCATACCGGTTGCGGCGCGCCGGCCGATGACCGCGTACGCGACGCGATCGGTGCCCAGGCCCGCGCTCGCGCCCGAATCCGAGCGCCGGAACGTGGTGATCTACCTGCGCAACACGCGACCCCGGGGCGTGGCGCCGATGCACGTCTCGATCCGCCAGCGCAACGAGACGTTCACGCCGCGCGTGGTCGCGGTGACCGTCGGCTCGGAGGTCGATTTCCCGAACGACGATTTGATCTACCACAACGTCTTCTCGCTCTCGCGCGCGCGGAGCTTCAACCTCGGCCGGTATCCGCGCGGCGACACGCGCCGCGTCCGCTTCGATCGTCCGGGCATCGTCAAGGTCTTCTGCGAGATCCATTCGCACATGAGTGCGGCGGTCATGGTGTTCGACCACCCCTGGTTCGCGATGCCGGACGAGAACGGCCGCTTCGTGCTGGACGGCGTGCCGCCCGGCGACCTCCAGGTGACGGCGTGGCACGAGCGGCTCGGCGACACGACCGTGACGCTGCGGGCCGAGGCGGGGCGTGCCGTGACCACCGATTTCGTCCTCCCCGTCCCGCAGCAATGAAGAAGCCGCCGCGGCTCGTCGCCCGCACGCTGGCGGTGACGTTCATCACGTCCGCGGCGATCCTCTCGGTCGTCTTCACGGTGCTGACGGTCGACGCGCGCGACCGCGTGCGCGCGGCGGAAATCGAAAAGCTCAGGGTTGCCGAGCGGGTCTTTACCGCGCTCGAAGCGCGGCGCCAGCAGGAACAGCTCGCGGCGATCGCGACGCTGGCCGAAAACCCCACCCTGAAGGCGGCGCTCGACGTCGGCGCGATTCGCGCGCTCGCGGCCGCCCCCGACGCCCGCGACCCGTACACCGCGGGGCACTCCGAGCGCGTCAGCGCGCTGTCGGTGCTCATGGGGCGCCAGATGCTGCTTGGAGCGGAGAAGCTCGAGATCCTCCGGCTGGGGGCGCTGCTCCACGACGTCGGCAAGATCGGCGTGAGCGACGAGGTGCTGCGGAAGCCGGGTGTCCTGACGTCCGAGGAGTTCGAGCAGCTGAAACGGCACCCGGCGCTCGGCGCGCGCATTCTCCGGCAGGTGCCGTTTCTCACGCCGCATGTCCCGATCGTCGAGCTCCATCACGAGCGCCCGGACGGAGGCGGGTACCCGTTCGGGCTGCGCGGCGACGAGATCCCGGTGGCCGCACGCATCGTTCACGTCGCGGATGCGTTCGACGCGATCACGAGCGCGCGCGCGTACCGCCCGGCGCGCGGCGCGGCCGAGGCGCTCGCGGAGCTCCGGCGGCACGCCGGCACCCAGTTCGATCCGGCGTCGGTCGACGCCCTCGCCGCGGTGCTGCCAGAGGTGGGCGTCGCCTCCGAACCGGCGCGGCAGGAACTGCTCGACCACCAGATGGTGTAGACGTGCGGGTGCGTGTCCGGGCGATCCTTGCCGCCGCATGTCTGGCGGCGCCGCTGCCGGTGACGGCGCAGCAGGCGCGCCCGTCGGTGCTGGCGATCGATACCGCCGCGGCACTCGAGCAGATCGCCGATCTGGATGGGAACGCCGCGAGCGGGCTGAGCCTCGACGCTGTGGTCTCGATCGGCCGTCCCGGCCTCGAGGTGATCGTCTGGCCCATCGTGCAGCGCCTGAACTCGGGGCAGTGGGTGCGCGACGTCTGGATGGCCACGGTGCGCTACGAACGGCCCGGGCCGATCGGCATGCGCATCGACGGCGGCCTCATCCCCTCGCCGGTCGGCCTCGCGAATCTCACGGTCCGCCGCCCGCATCTCAATCCCACGATTTCGCAGCCCTCGTCCCTGTTTACGGCGCTGCCGCCGGTCGAGCTCCGCGCGCCGCGCCCCAACCTGCTCGGCGCGGTGTATCCCTTCGGGACGCAGCTCACCGTGTCCGGCTCGCGCTGGGACGCGCGCGCCGCCGTGATGGATACGTCACCGCTGCGCCGGCGGCGCATCCTGTCGCGCTCCAACACATCGCCCCGGTTCACCAATGTGGTCGTCGGCGGTGGCGTCACCCCAATCGTCGGGCTTCGCATTGGTGCGTCGGTGACCCACGGCGGCTGGCTGCGAGCCAGCGAAAGCCCGGCGGTCACTGCGGACCAGGACGCCACAATCATCACGATCGAGTCCGAGTTTGCCTTCGCGTACACGAAACTCGCGGGCGAATGGGTGCGCGACGCGCTCGAGACGAGCCGCGGCCGGCGGATTGCGTCAGGATGGTTCGTCCTGGGACAGCAGACGCTGACGCCGCGATGGTTCGTCGCCGGACGGGTCGAGCGGATCGCGTCGCCGCTCGTGCTCCCGACTGCCGCGATCGAGCGGCGGTTCACGAGCGTGGAGGAAGTGCTCGGATTCCGGCTGACTCCCGAGCTCACGCTGCGCGCCGGCCACCGCGTCCGCCGCGGGTTCGGCCTGTCCAGCTACGATCACCGGGCGGCGGTGTCGGTCGTCTGGTGGCGGCGCTGGATGTAGCCACCCCGCCCCCACGTCGTTCACGCTTCTGTGTTCTCGCTTCTCGGTTCGTGTTCTGGTTCGGTTCAACGTTCCATGTTCGGTGTTCGCGGTTCCGAGTCCGCCTTCAGGCGGACCCGAACGGAGAACACAGAATCCAGAACCCGGAACCGAACGTGAACACGAACCGAGAACCGAGAAGCCGAGAAGTGTGAACGACACGTGTACGGTCTACGCCCCTCCCGGAAAAAACACCCGCTCCACGAACCAGTAGGTCCCGGCGGCAATCACGACGATCGACCCGCCCCAGGCGACCCGGTGGCCGATCACCTGGTCGCGCCGCCGGATGAGCTCGAGCGCCGTGGCGACCAGCAGCACGATCGCCAGCTGCCCGATCTCCACGCCGAAGTTGAACGAAAACAGCGACCAGCCGAGCGCCTGCGGCGGCAGCCCGAACTCGCGCAGCACGTTGGCGAAGCCGAAGCCGTGCACCAGCCCGAAGACGAGCGCCGCCCACGCGCGCACGTCGCGGCCGCTGCCGCGCACCAGGTTGTCGGCGCCGACGAAGATGATGCTGAGCGCGATCGCCGGCTCGATGAGCCGCGGCGACGGCATGATGATGGTGAGCGCCGCGAGCGACAGCGTGACGCTGTGCCCCAGCGTGAAGGCGGTGACAATCTTCACCAGCGACAGCCACGACCCGCCCAGCAGGAGCAGCCCGATCAGAAACAGGACGTGGTCGGGACCGATCATGATGTGGTGAATGCCCGCCGGAATGAACGTGCGCATGACGGCGAGCGCGCCCTGCGTGGTGCCCGTATAGAAGACGTACTCGTCGCTGCCCGCGTTGAAGATGAGCTGCTGCCGGAGCTGCCCCCCTTCGTAGATGTTGACGAATGTCTGATGGACCGGGTCGTACGGGAACACGTGCGTGCGCACGTACAGCACGCCCGGCGCCGTGACCTGAATTCGGAAGCGCAGCAGCACCGCGTGCCGATCGGGCGCCGGCTCCATGCTCAGCCACTCGATCTGCGCCTCGACGTCCGTCCTCACGCGCAGCCGCGGCTCGACGAGCGCAAACACTCGCTCCCGCGTGCGCGCGATCTCGTCCGGCTCGAGCAGCCGCTCGGCCGGCTCGATCGTGAGCTCGTAGGCGACGTCGACCACGTGCAGCACCAGGGTGCCGTGCACGCCGTCGCCGCGGATCACCAGATCGAGAAAGCTGAACGGGGCGGGATGGGCGGACCCGTCACGCGCTGACCACAGCACAGCGACAGCGACGAGGAGAACCCTGGACATCATCGACCGGCAAATTCTACCCGGTTCAATGGGTTCGGAAGGTTCAAGGGGTTCAGAAGGTCTGGTTCATGGGGTTTACTCTCGCGGTTCAGCGGGTTCAGGCGTTCCGTTCTTCTGCCGCTTCTGGGTCCTTCGTGCGGTGGCTTGGCCGTTCGCAAGCAGGCAATCAGATTCGTAGCAGCTTTGGAGGCAGCCGCTCCCGCACGCACCAGTGCGTAGACCCGCAGCTTCAGAACCCCTGAACTTGACCTTCTGAACCCCTTTGAACGGATCCGCTCGACTTCACCGGTGAGCGCCTCCCGCTCGCGCGCGAGCGCCGCCTGCAGGCCCCGGTACTGCGGGTGCGTCGGCGCGAGCTCCTCGAGGCTCTCGCGAACGCGGTTGCCGCCGGTCGCCGTGCTCAGCCGCGCGGCCAGGTTACCGACGCGTCAGGCGGATGTGCGGATGGTCGCCGGGGCTGGCACGGCTGAGCTGTTGTGGTTGTAGTGATGCAGCGTCTGCTTGATTTCCCAGCCGACCGCCAGGGTGTACACGAGCGCATTCACCCGCAGGTGCCGGTCGGAGCGGAAGCAGCACGCGGCAATGTTGTAGGCCGCCATCAGGGCCGCCAGCGCCACGCCCGCCGCATGCACACCGCACTTGAGTCCTTCGTGATTGCCGCTCGTGCACAAGGCCTGCACCATGACTGTCCTCTCCGGGTAGGGCGCTCGCCCTTCCACGATACGGCAGAGCAAGGGGTATGCCACGGCGCTAGCTCTTGCGGTAGCGGCGCGCCGTGCGGCGGCCGACGGCAACCAGCAGACGATGCGGGAGATACCGCGCAAAAAGTGCAATCATGCGATTCACCCGGCCGGTCACGCAGACGGGCGCCCCCGTGGAGACCGCCTCGAAGCCGTGCCGCGCGACGGCTGCCGCGTTCATCCACATCCAGCCCGGAAGCTGGGCGGCGGTGGCGCGCGTGCCGGTCACGTCGTGAAACTCGCTTCGGGTAAAGCCCGGGCAGAGGGCCGTCACGTGCACGCCGGACGCGCGGACTTCGTTGGCGAGCGCTTCTGAAAACTTGATCACGAAGGTCGGGTCGCGCAGCGACCCGACAAAACCAGCACTAGGGCCGGCGCGTCACGATCAGCGAGATCCGCGGGCAGTACATAGGTCTGCACGCCGTGGCGTGCCTCCAGCCGCGCCGCGACGGCACGGAGCCGATCTTCACGCCGTGCCGTGAGCACGACGTTGAACCCTTCCGCGGCAAACACCTCGGCAAACGCCTCACCGATGCCGGCCGAGGCGCCGGTGATGAGCGCGGTCCGTGGCCGTCCCGGCCTCGCCGGACGATCCACACCACCGCCGTTCCTCGCCGCCGCATGCAACAATAAGGGCCCCATGGTCCGGCCGCTTCGCATCCGGTACCTCCTGGTCTTCCCGATCCTACTCGGCGCCCTCGTGCTCGCGGCGAGCGGCCGTGGCGCGGCGGCCCAGTCGAGCGGCGCCACCCCGTGCGACATCCGGACGACCGAACGCATCGTGGCTGTCGGCGACGTCCACGGCGCCTACGATCGCTTCGTCAGCGTCCTGCGCGCCGCCGGCCTGATCGACGGCCGCGCGCGATGGACCGGCGGGCGCGCCGTACTGGTGCAGACGGGCGACGTGCTCGATCGCGGCGCGGACTCGCGTCGCGTGCTGGACCTGCTCCGGCGGCTCGAGCGCGACGCGGCGGGCGCGGGGGGCCGCGTGTACGCGCTCCTCGGCAACCACGAAGTGATGCGGATGATCTCGGACTGGCGGTACGTGAGCCCCGAGGAGATTGCGGCGTTCCGAACGGGCGGCTCGGAAGAGCTGCGGGAGCGCGTCTACGCAGCGATTGCCGCCGAAGCGGCGAAGCGGGCGCGCGAGGAAAAGCGCGCACACGACGAGGCCGCGTTCCGCGAGCGCTTCATGAGCAACGTGCCGCTCGGCCTCATCGAGATGCAGCAGGCGTTCGGGCCCTCGGGCGACTACGGGAAGTGGCTTCGCGAGCGCTACGCCCTCGTCCGGATCAACGGCATCGCGTTCGTGCACGGCGGCATCGACGCGACGACCGCGGCGCTGGGATGCGAAGGCATCAACGAGGCCGTCAGGCGCGACATCACGCTCCCGCAGCCGACGCCGGAGCAGATCTCGCGCATGCTCGTGACGAGCGAGACGGGGCCGCTGTGGTACCGGGGACTGGCGACCGAACCCGAGCCGGCGTTCGCGCCGCAGGCGGCGGGAATCCTGAAAATGCTCGAGGCCCGCGCCATCGTGATCGGGCACACCGTGACGACCAGCTTTCGCATCAGCCTCCGTTTCGACGGCCGCGTCGTCCAGATCGACACGGGCATGCTGGGTGGCACCTGGTACCCGGGCGGCGTAGCGTCGGCGCTGGAGATCCGCGGCGACGCGCTCACGGCAATCTACGAGAAGGGACGCGAAAGGCTTCCCGCACTGGCCCCCGCCGTTCCGTGAACGGCGGGATGGAGGCGGGGCTCTACTCCGGCATCGTATAGAGCACGGCCTCCCCGCCGCGTTTGGCAATCTCCGCTTCGAACAGCGTGACGATGGCATCTCGCCGGATGATTACGGCGTTGATCTCCTCCTTGATCAGGCTCTTGCCGACCGCGGCGGCGACCGACTCGGCCGTCAACGCCTTCAGGTTCTCGAAAAGCGAGCGCTCGATTCGCACGAGCTGACGGGGATTCAGGAGGGCGCGGCCCAGCCGGAACGCGCGTGTGTGATCGATCATCCACATCTTCCAGTCACTGGTGTACAGCAGATTGCCGAGATTCCGGTCGCGGTTCTGAATGAGCTCGTCGAACACGCGGTAGCGATACACGTAGCCGTTTGCACGCCCGGGGTTCGGGTCCCTGGCGCCTTTTTTCCGCCGGTCGCCTTCGTCCATCATCACGTCGTCGATCCACCACGTGACCGCCGCCGGCCGGCCGTCGACCGGGCGCTCTACCGACATCGGGACGTTGTCGAGCTCCAGCAGCCGCGCCAGCCGGTAGGCCGCGATGTTGTAGCGATACGTGTCCTTGAAGTTGACCTCCGAGTACTTGCCGGCCTCGAACAAGATGCGAGATTGATCGATCACCTGAATGTGCGCGTCGTGCGTCAGTGCGCCCTCCGACAGGGTCGCGCGGCGTGAATTGGTGATACCGTCGCCCGCGGACCGCATTCTGATGACCTTGGCGTTGAGCAGGAACTCCTCCATCTGCGCCGGCGTCAGGACGACCGGCGCAGGCGCGGCGGGCGTCTGCCCCGCGCGTGCGGTCACGGCGCACGAGATCACGAGCAACGTCACCGCCGCCACACGCTGGGGGAATCTCATGACGTCCTCCTGGCGACATCGACGGGGACACGGACGCCGACCGTTCAGCGCCGCAGCGTGTAGAGCACTGTGTGTTCGCCGCGTTCGGCGATTCTGGTCTCAAAGTGTTTGACGATGGTGTCGCGTCGGGCGAGCAGGGCCTGGATCTCGAACTTCGTCAGGCTGCTGCCCGCGGTTTTGCTGACGCTCTCGTAGGTCAGCGCGCGCATGTTCTGCAGGAGCGAGCGCTCGACGCGATCGAGCAGCTTCGCGTTCAACAGGAAGTCACCGGTCCGGAACGCCCGCGTGTGGTCGATCATCCACATCTTCCAGTCCGCGGTCCACAGGAGGTTCCCCAGGTTCCGATCGCGGTTCTGAATGAGCTCGTCGAAGACGCGCATGACGTGGATCTGCATTGCCGTGCGCTCGCCGTCGGGGCTCGGGACCGGCTTCTTGGTGCGCGTCCGCTCATCCATCATCACGTCGTCGATCCACCACGTGACCGCCGCCTTCTTGCCGTTTACCACGCGCTCCACCGACATCGGCACGTTGTCGAGATCCAGCAGCCGCGCCAGGCGATAGCCGGCGATGTTGAACCGGTAGCTGTCCGTGAAGTTGTATTCAGCCGGCCCGGCCGGCGGCCGGAAGACGGGCTTCGCCTCGTCGATGCTCTGAATCTGTGCGTCGTGGGTCAGGACGCCGTCCGAGAGCGTGGCGCGCTGCGTGTTGGTGATGCCGCCTTGCGCGCTCCGCATGCGCACGATCTCCGCGCGGAGCAGAAACCGCTCCATCTCCTCGGGAGATAGTGTGACGGCCGCCGGCGGAGCGGCCTGCTGCGCTGCAGGGAGCGCCGGTCCCCAGAGCGCCGTGAGCAGGAGTACCAGCGAGGCGCCCGTTGGAATACGGGTCATGGCGTCCTCCTTACGGCTTCCGACGTCAGACGGTAAGAAGTGGCGAAGGGCTGGCCGATTCTACGATGGAAGCCCCCGCGTCGCGACCGAGAAGCACGGCGAAGAGCCCCTGTAGCAGTTCAACGTCCGTGGCGAGGAGATCGAACAGGTCGGGACCGCCGAGATGCAGGGCGACACCCGGCACCGAGACGACCGCGCGCACCTCGATGGGCAGGTTCGCCAGCGTTTCGTACAGGCCAATTGCGTCGCCGGGGGATGCGAGGAGCGGCGGCCCACCCGCCGCACCCGGCGCCTCCAGCCGCAGCTCGCCGCGTACGACGATCCAGATGGCGGGGTCGTCCCCCTCGCGGGCGACCACCGCGCCCGGGTCGAGCGGCACTTCAGCGGCGATGGTCGCCAGCCGCAGCAGCTGGCCGCCGGTAGCGCCGCCCAAGAGGGGGCTTGCCTGCAGCAGCAGCGCGCGCTCCATCGGGCGCAGGCCCTTCTCCGCCAGCTGCGTCGCGGCCCCGGGCAGGACGCCCGCGGTCACACCGTGCCACGGCACACGACCGCGCGTATCCATGACCATCCTGAACAGGCCGTGGACGACGTCGATGTTGTCGGAGATCAACGTGAGGAACTCGCCGTGCGCGAGCGACAGCGTCACCACGACGTCGACCGCGTGAATGGCGTGCGCGACGGGCCGGCGGGTCAGCAGCTCCTCGAACGCCACCGGTGCGGGCGCCGCCAGCGTCGTCCCGTCGGTGGCGCGGACTTCACCGTCGATCACGAACTGCAGCGTGTCAGGCACCTCATCGGCGTCGTACACCGGGCGGCCGCGGTCGTAGCGAATCTGGCGCGCGGTACCGGCGACGCGGAAGAGCTCGTCGACCGATACGTAGTCGAACAGCGGAACGTGACGCAGGCGGTCTGCCAGCTCGACGGCGGGCAGCGGGGCGAGCCAGCTCGCGCGCCGCCCGTCGATCGACCCGCGCGAGGCAGCCAGCGCCCACGACGCCGCGTCGCTGACGTAGCCGTCGGGCGGGTCGCGGTGGGCGAGGGCGAACTGGATGTCATCGGTCAGCTGCCACAGGCCGCGCTCGGCGGCCAGGTGAATCGCGGAGGCGGCGATGACCGGGTCGTCGTCGTGAATGAGCTGCGCGAGCGTGTCGTCCGGCGTCCGCTGGCGGGTCCGGAAGAGGACGTTGGTGCGCCGCACCCGTTCCTGCGGCGACATGTCGTCCACCATCAGCATGACGCGCCGGCGGAGCGCGCCGCCGAGCACGTTGTCGAGGTACTCCGCGGCGCTCGCGCGCCGGGTGGCGTCGCCGTGGTCGAGCGCGAACTTCGCGGCGCGCATGTCCGTGTGGGAGTACAGCAGGCCGAGGAGCCGGAAGACGCGATCCCGGCTGCGCTGCTGCTTCTCCTCGAGGGCGCGGATGAGCAGCGTGTCCGCCCCGAAGATCCCGTCGTGCGTCAGATTTGCGTGCAGCGTCAGCGCGTTGAAGTACCGCAGACTTTCCGCCAGCGCCAGCGTCTCGACCGGTTCCCGGCGAACAACGAGATCCGGGCGCGCCTGGTGGACCAGTTCGATGGCGGCGATCGCCTTGTACCGCAGGAATCCGTCGGGATCGGACAGCCGATCGACCATCAGATCGAGCGTCCGCTGCGTCGGCAGGTGTACCAGCGTGGCCGGCAGGTGGCGGCGCACCCAGACGTCCTCCGCCGGATCCTGCAGGAAGTGGGCGAGCGCCTCGACGATCGGCTCTCCGTAGCCGACGAGGACCGTCCGGGCCTCGTTCTTCAGCACACGGTGGCGCAGCAGCGACACGAGCGGCGCCACGAACAGGCTGTGCGGTCCCTGCCGTCCTGCGCTGCGGATCGCCTCGCGGGCGACCTCGACGTTCTTGTCGAAGATCAGCGGCACGAGCAGCTCGCGGCAGGCGTCGTGCGGCACGTCGCCGAGCGCGCGCGCCACCGCGAGCCGCCCCGCGGCGCCACTGTCCCGCGTGTCGCCGGCCAGGCGGTCGAGCGCCGAGCGCGCCGCCTCCACGTCGCGCGCGACGGAGCTGGCCATCAGCGTGACGCCCGCCGCCGCGACGAGCCGCGGGCTGCCGTCGCTGAGGTGCTGCCGCAGCAGCACGGCGGCGTCCGTGCCACGGATGGTGAAGATGGCGCGCACGGCGCCCGCGCGCACGCCGGCGTCCTCATCCGCCAGCAGCCGATCGACCGCGGGCAGCCATCGAACAGCCCGCTCCGGCTGCAGTCCCTCGACCGACTGCAGCGCCCGCATCCGCACGGGCGCCGACGAGTGGTGCAGGAGGAGCGGCGTGATCAGGTGCCGCTTGTCGAGCGATTCGAGCAGATCGATCGCATAGAGCACACGCCGCTCATCGGGATGGGCCAGCTCCTCGACGAGCAGCTCGATCGTCTGCAGATCCGCATGCGGGGTCCGGAGGTCGGCCGCGGCCACCTCGCCGTGCGCCAGGCTGCGCCGGAAGGTCGACAGGTACTCGCGCCTGGCGCGCCGCGCGAGCACGATCCAGACGGCCATCAGGGTCAGGCTCGCGAAGCTGAGCTGCTGCCACGTCAGTCCGAGCCCCCACGGCTTGATGCACACGAGCAGGGCCAGCGCGCCCACCGCCTTGGCAAAGCGATCCATCGTCACATCGACGAACGGCTTCGCGCGGTACTTGAGCGACGCGGGCAGCGGCAGAAACAGGATCTCCCTCGTCGTCTTGTCGACGGTATAGCGCAGCGACGTGTCGAGCACGCGCGCGAACGCCGGCGCCCACAGGCCGCTGTTGAGCAGCATGACCACCGCCGTCGACCCGAGGCCGACCGGCAGGATCAGCAGCGCGAAACCGATGCCGAGCAGACTGTGAATCCGGCTCGTCAGCGTCACCTGCACGAGGAAGCCGACCAGCGACAGATACACCGTGACCTCGGCGAGGAACTGCGTGACGGCGTCGGCGTCCTGTCCCAGCCGCGCTTCCGCAGCCATGTTGAGCTGCTGCTCGATGATCACCGCCCCCATGGCGGCGCAGCCGATGATGACGGCGATGAGCTGGAGGTGCCGCGACTCCCGCAGCAGCCGGATCGCCTCCGCTCCTCCCACCCCTTCGGCCTCCTCCGAGGCCGAAGACGTCCCCGCCTTCTCCTCCCGGCGGATGATGAAGACGACCAGCACCAAACAGAGCACCATCACCGCCGCTCCGACCAGCAGCAGGTTCACCGTGCCGACACGGCTGACGACGGCGGCCGTGATCGCGGCGCCGGTGGCGCCGCCGAGGCTCGCGCCGCCGCCGATGAATCCGAACAGGCGCTTCGCGTGACGGGCGTCGTAGATGTCGTTGGCCAGCGTCCAGAACTGGCTGATGAGCAGGATGCCGAGAATCAATCCGAGGACGTAGAAGGCCACCGATGCGGCGTCATAGCCGGCGGCGAAGAGCCCCCAGAACACCAGCAGCAGCACGACGCACCCCGCCTGTGTCGCGGGAATCGCCCACCGCCGAGGGACGAGCGCCAGCCCGTGGGCATAGCCGTGCATGATCAGCCCGATGAGGAGGCCGGCGCCCAGCTGCACCCACGGCAGATTGTCCGCGCCCAGATCCGAGATGAATTTCGACCGAGTAATCGGCTTGACGATGTTGTAGGCCGTCATCGCCAGGAAGGAGTAGGCGAACATCGCCGCAGCCGTGGTGATCTCGCCGTCCCGCAACTCGACGATCGGGCGGAGGAGACGCCGGACGACACCCGGAGCGCCCGGGACAGGCTGAAGATGGCTCATGGAAGCGCCGGTGGGCGCACTATATCCCGACTCCGGCCGCCGGGCACGGGGGTGCACCAGGATCCGTTGATCCGTGGATCGACCACGGACACGCTGCGGGTGTAGCCGCCGGTTGCCGCATCGAACGCCACCGTCGTCGTCGGGGTCTGGCCCGGGTGAACCGGGGCCAGCTCCCCCGTCAGGACACCCTGATGGAATCGTCCGTAACTGGCGCGCAGCATCGTCCGGCCGTCGGAGGTGAGCTTCGTGGTGATGCCCAGACGCGGCGACCAGACATTCCAGGTGTAGATGGTGCCAAGGCCCTCGATGATGTCTCCCGTGTCGCGTCCCTGCGCATCACGCGCATGCAGATCCTGACTGATTGCGCGGGTATGGTCGAAGCGCATCCCCGCGTTGACCGTCACCCGATTCGCAAGCGTCACCGACTCACTCAGGAACGCTCCGGCGGTGATGAACTGCCCTCCGAACGTGGCCGGCGGGCGCGAGATGGCTTGAAAGGGCTGGCCGTTGTTGTCGACGAACCTCGTCCCGCTCGACACAGCGTTGAACACGTCGTGCTCGCCCCTCTCGATCTGTGCGCCCCACTTCCATTCGTGATCGGCGGCAAGCAACCCCGGCCGGTAATAGGTCATCGTGGCCTTGGCGGTCGTCCGAATGAGGGTCAACTCGCCGAAGCTCGGCGGCCCTCCGCTCGAGATGCCCGTCACACGATCGATGCGGTTCGGCGTCGTCCGATTCCCGGAACTCGGCGCTCCGTCTTGCGAGAGCGCGAACCGTCCTATGCGAGCGTCCCACAGCGTGTTGCTCGAGAGGGTGTGCGTGACGTGAGCGAACGTGGTGGTCGGCACCGATCCGGTGACGCGCGCCGTCGTCTCGAATGGCGTCACGAGCGTCGGCCGCTCGGGGTTGACCCAGAACTCATTGTGAAAGCTCGACAGGACGTGCAGGCTCGGAGCGGCCTGCCACGTCAACTTGGCGTGGACCTTGTCCTGCTCGTAGACCCTCGGGAACTTCGCATCGGCGCCCGGCTGACTGTCGTAGTCATGAATGTACTGATATCCGGCAAAGAACCAGAGCCGATCGCGCACGAGCGGACCGCCGCCGTTCGTCGTGAAATCGCGATACCGGACGCGCACGTATCCGCTCTCCGGCTGGCTGCCATTCGGAACGGGGCGACGGACGGGCTGGCTCGTCAGCCCGGCGGGTTGTCCGTAGTACGACGCGCCGTGTTGAAACACGTTGCTTCCTTGTTTCGTGACGACGTTGAAGACGGCGCCCATGACGTTGCCGTATTCGACGGACGCGCCCACCGACTGGACCTGGACCTCCTGGATGACATCGATGCCCGGTTCGGCGATGGAGCCGCCGGTGCAGGGACAGGTGAAGTTGGTGCCGTCGAGCAGGAACGCGTTCTCGTTGACGTTGGAGCCAAACGCCGACACGGCGGCACCGGGGCTGAAGACGCCGGCGGGCCCGGACGGCACGGTCGGCGACACCCCCGGGGCGGCCCTGACGAAATCGAACATGCTGAGCCTGCGCCCCGGGATGGCGCGGATGTACTCCTGATCGAAGGGGGTCTCGAAGCCGCTGCTCCTGGCTTCCAGCCGCGAGCCCGAGGCTTCGACGAGGACGGCCTAGGCGATGCCGGCCAGCGCGAGGACGACGGACCGCTCGATCGTCGACCCGGCGCCGATCGCGATGTCGTCCTCGCGATAAGGGGCAAATCCCTGGAGGACGACCGCGAGGGAATACCTCCCGGGAGGAAGTACCGGGAACCGGAGCTGTCCCCATTCGTTCGTGGCCGCGGTCAGGGCGCCGCCGAAGAGAGATGGCGAGCTGACCGTGACCGTCGCGCCCGGCAGGACCCCACCCTGCTCGTCCTTGACCGTCCCGATGAGCGTGCCCGTGAGCTGCTGCGTGAAAGCAGGCTCCGGGACCAGGAAACAGACGAAAAGGGAAAAGAGCAGCAACGGCACCCGCTTCTGCATGGCGTTCACCCCTCTGTTCCTTAACGCGCAAATCCGCCCTGGATTGATTCAGGCGAGGCCGTAGCGACATCCAGCTCGGCCCCATCTTCGGTATCGAAGTCAGTCCGCATTTCAGCTGGTTCCTGATTGCGGCGCTGCTCACGATGTCGCTGGCCGGACATCTGCACTCCGTGAATCGCGAATGGCCGGCCGGGCTGGTCTGGACGGCAGCCGGCGTCGCCGCGCTGGCATTCTTCGCGGTCGTTCTGCTCCGCGAGCTCTCGCATGCAGTCGGTGGCACGCGCCAGAGGCGTCGATGTGCCGGCGATGACGCTGTTCGCGCTTCGCGCGCTACGCCGGTATGATCGAGAATCGTCGTCGGCGACCGGGGCGGTAGATCGAGAAGTGCTTGCGGTCGAGCGTGAAGATCTGTGTCAGCCCTTCGCGCTCCGCTACGCGTACGAGGGCCGCGTCCGCCAGGTCCATGGGCAGGTCACGGTACTTCTCCATCAGCTCGCGCATTCGAGGCGCATCGCGCTCGTCCAGGGGAGCCAGCCTCAGAGCGTCCGTTTCCAAGCGGCTCCAGAGAGCCTTTTGGCCCGGCCAGGAGCCGCCGAGCAGGTACATGGCTTCGGTAAACGCCGGCCAGACGGTGATCAATGGATCTCGGACGGTCTTGAATGCCGCGACCGACACCTCGTGCGCCGGATCGCCCCGGTCGAGGAGCGCGACGAGCGGCCCGGCGTCAACGAGCATGCCGCGCGCGTGCCTTTTCGCGCACGATGTCGGTCAACTGCTCACCGGTCGTGCGCCCGGGGTGGCGCACACCACAGTCAATCACACCGATAACATCCAGCCACGAGTCATAGGGACGGGCGGCGCGCCGATCCCGGCCGGCGGTCAGCGCCTCGTAATAGGTCAGCGCGTCGCGAACCACATCGGAACGCGACTGACGCCGGCGCTTCGCCAGGGCGTTCAGGGCACGCTCGGTTTTGGGGCTGAGCCGGACGGTCAATGCCACGGCGCGCCTCCTTCGTATTACAAATTAGTATTACGCGAACAGGGTCGAGCTTGTCAAGCCCTGCGTGGTCTTACGATCGCATGCCTCTTCGGTCTTGTCGAGGAATCTGCGCGCGCCGCGACGCCGTGGGACAGCCACGCACCTTCTTGGCGCCGGCCGTTGGCGGTGGCCTGCCGGCGGAACTGCACGAGGCGGTGGCTGGCGGCCAGCGTCCTCTTCCCAGCCCGGCAGGCGTAGGAGTCGGGGATGAAGAGGGGCTCGATATCCGCTCCTGGTACGCCACGAGGAGATGGTGAACGACGCGGTCCCGAGAGTCGGCCGCAAACACCTCCCGCGGCTTCGGGCCATCGGTGACGAAGCAGATCGAGGGAGCGGTGAACAGGGGTTCGATGCGCGGCCGGTCTTCAGCGCGGAGCAGTTTCCGCACGCGCGCGTCGACGCCTGCGACACGTGCCGGAGCTACGCGAGGGGTCGCCCCAATCTGGCCCGGATCTGAGCGTTATGGAGTTCGACTCCGATACATCACAAAACCGCGCGTCACGCCGAGGTACGTGTACTGTCCGACGATGTCGCCGGCAGCATTGATGCCGAAAGCAAGCGTCGCGGTTGCTGGTGCGGCGGTCGGTGCCTCGAACGAGTCGTAGCTGCCATGACGATCGCGTCTGAACGCCACCCGTCGGCCGCCCAGGACGGAGTCGCCAACGATGTCTCCTTGTGAGTTGATGCCGCGTGCCAGCGTGTTGATGCCGCCAGGGACGTCAAGCGGCATGTGCGTGATTGCGCCGTCCGGCAGGATATAGCCGTGTACGGTGCCGTCGAAGTAGGCTCCCACGATATCACCACGCTCGTTGATCGAGTATGCCGACGTGCCAAACGGTGGAGGTCCCAGCGTGTCGGGGAGATCAATCGAGGTGAACACACCGGCCCGACTCAGTAGATATCCGTAGCGCTTCTCGCTGGTGTCATATTGCCCGACGATGTCTCCGGCGGCGTTGATCCCGAAGGCGGTTGTGAAGAACGCGTTTTCAAAATCGACAACGGCGAAGGGTCCGTATGCCGGCAGAACGTACCCGTGGGTGACGCCTCCGCTGTCCACCCAGGCCCCAACGATGTCGCCACGGGCATTGATCCCGTTCGCAGTGGTCGATCTCGCTCCGGCGACGGGAACGTCGATGGTTGTGAAGCCCCCCTCCGCCAGGAGGAAGCCATGTGTCCGGCCGTTCGCATCAGTGAACTGTCCGACGATGCGCCCGTCCGCCGTGATGGCGCGCGCGGCCGTCGATCGCGCGCCCGGCACCTCGATGGGGACGGACGTGCCGGTGATATCCCGAGCAAGACCCCTCGAGCCGGCGAGTACCACCATTGTGAAGGCAATGGCCAGCGACCCGAGGGCCAGCTGAAACGGCTTATTACTGATTCGACCCATCGTTATCCTCCTCGTGAGCGCGATCCGCGGACGTCAGAGCCGGCGTGGGGATGCTGCTCGTGAAGCGGCCCTCGCTACAGATCGCGTAAAGGGCAACCCGTGCCTTCGGGACCAGGACACCAGCAAATACAAGAAGCAGCACCGGCACCCGCTTGCGCATGGCGTTCACCCCCTGTCCCTTACGCGCAAACCCGCCTCGGATTCACTCAGGCGAAGACGTCGGGCTTGCAAGGCGCCCGAGCGGATGTGTGTAGGTTTCGTGATACAAAGTGGGACACCGTTTGGCGACGCCCGGGGCGACGCACGTGCAGCGATGGCGGACAACAGCAACGACACGGCCACCATTACGCAGTTGCTCATCGCATGGGGTGATGGCCACCGTGAGGCGCTCGATCGCCTGACCCCGCTCGTCTACGAGCACCTGCGGCGCCAGGCGGCCGCCTACATGCAGCGCGAGCCGGCCGGGCATCCGCTGCAGCCGACGGCGCTGGTGCACGAGGCCTACCTTCGGCTCGTCGACCAGCGCCAGGTCCAGTGGCGCAATCGCGCGCACTTCTTCGGCGTGGCCGCGCAGGTGATGCGGCGCATCCTGGTCGATTACTCGAGACGGCGACGCGCTGAGAAGCGCGGCGGCGGGTGGGAGCGGGTCCCGCTGACTGGAGATGCGGTTGCGGCCGACGCGCCCAACGAGGTAGACATCCTGGCGCTGCACGAATCGCTCGAGCGTCTGGCGGCGTTCGATCCGCGCCAGGAGCGCATCGTCGAGCTGCGCTACTTCGGGGGGCTGACGATCGAGGAGACGGCCGAAGTCGTCGGCGCCTCCCCGGCCACAGTGGTGCGCGAGTGGACAATGGCCAAGGCCTGGCTGCGCGCCGATTTGTCGAGGTCGGCCTAAGGCGCTTCCGAGGAGGCCTGAGAAGTATTGTGGTGGCCAGCGAACTTCGGAATGTTTGGACAAGGAGCGGGTCCGGGACCTGAGTAGGTCAGGCAGAGGTTCTCCTCAAAAGCGTTCGCGCCCGCCGGCCCAAGGTTCAGGATATCCACGCCACCGAAAGCCCCGAAGGTCACGTTGAGCTGAACGGGAGGGTTGCCCGTGATGATATTGCGGCGCACCAGATTGCCGCCGAGGCCAGGTGAAATCCGGACCCCGTTCGTGTTCCCGACGATGGCGTTCTCCTCCACTACGTTGCCGGTACTGCCCAGCCCCGTAAGGCCGACGCCGAAGTCGTTATTCGGCACAGCCAAACCATTGCCGCCGAATACATTCCGCCGAATGCGATTGTTGGGGCTTTGGAAGACACAGTTGCCGCCGCAAGGGAATGACCCCGAAGCAATGGCGTTTCTCATCGATACGTTCTCCTCGATGTCACTGTCGGACACGAAGGACAGTTGGAGTCCACTGAAGCAATTATGAGAGGACGTCACACCCTTCACCCTGACCTTTGTGGTTGTGCCGGCAGGCGGGGCGCTAAATCCGGGGCCGAAATCGCCGATGTGAATTCCATGTCGAGCAAATCTCTGCACCAACCCCGGGCCCAAAATAGCTACATGGTCCAGACCAGCTTGAACCCAAACCCCATCACCGGGCAGGAACTCCACGAGCGTGGGATCGGGGACGACGCAGCCCGTAGGAGGGTTGGCCGGACCGGTTATAGTGAAACCGTTCAGTCTCAACTGGATGTGAGAAGCACCCAACGCGATACAAGGCGCATCGGTCATCGTGCATGTCACATCGCCCACCAACCGACTGTTCTCATAGATGGTCAGCGTGCTCGACAAAGTTCCACTGATATCCATGCCCTGGGCGTTCCCCTCCATGAGAGCCGCTACGAGAAAGGCGAGGCCAACGAGCATTCTCAGTTTTTTCATGTCAGTTCGCTCCTTCGTGTCGGTTCGACGATCTCACCCTGGGCGTTGATGCTCCGTGCTTGGGTCACCACGGCGCCGGGGAAATCGATCGGGGTGACCGTCAACGCCTGTGCCCCGACAGCCCGCGCCGCCATGGCGGACGCACAGATGGCAAGTGGGGTCTGACGCGTCTAACGACTCGACATAGATAAGTCCTCGCTTCCCGGGGTGGCCTCGCCGCCAGGGCGGGGTCTCTGTCCCCTCACTGCAGATCGCGCAAGAGACCGTTAGAACGAGTCACCCCGATTGGTGCTCGCGCCGGGCCGTGGGCGCGTAGCGTGACGCGCCCCTGCACATTACGAGGATTGGGGGATGTAAGTGGTGGATGGCCGCGAACGAACCGCAGCCGGTCCTACGAAATCGGAATGCGGAACAGGTTCCGCTGCGTCGTCATGCGATAGAACGCGTAGAGATCCGGAGTCGGACCCGGTATTGCCCGGACGTCGACCCGCCGCGCGCCCGGGAGCCGGGCGATATCCTTCTCGTTGTGAAACCCTCCCGCGGGGATGGGCGGCAGCGCCTCGCCGGGAGGCAAGGGGAAGATGTAGCTGCGCCCTTCGGGAACGACGCCTCCTGACAGCGACGCCCAGTCTCCCGTGGGCGACCAGGTCAATTGCCCGGTACTCCCGATCACGACCGGTGGCCGCCCATCCAGCGGAAACGCCTGCCACGCCGATCCGCCGTTGCCGGCCACCGAGGTCCATCCCGTGATCCAGCGGCCGTCCCGCGACACCTCGCCCATCAAGGCAATCGGCTGCTCGATCACCTTCTGCATGCCGCTCCCATCGGCTCGCATCCGATAGACGAACGTGGCCGCACCCTCGGGACGACGGAAATAGACGTCACCGTCGGGCGCGAACCGCGGTTGCTTCCCTTCCACGTTTGGAATCTGCCGCGGCGGGAGACGCCCGTCGAGACGCGCCAGCCAGATGCGCGACGTCCCGCCGGCATCAGCAGCCTCGATCACTACCTGCTGGCCGTCGGCCGAAATGTCGTAGTCGATGACCTGAAAGTCCGGAACCAACTCCTCGGATCGCCCCGTGTCCAGGTCCGCAGCCCATAGCTTGCCCGGCTGCGGATAGTTGCCGAGCGAACCGACCACCTTGTACAGGAGCCGCTTTCCGTCGGGCGTGAACTTCGCGTCGACGCCGTTGCCTTCGAGCGAAATCTGACGCTCTTCGCCGGCCGCGGAAACCCACAGCGATGTGTTCCGCAGTGCCACGGCCGTCACAAAGGACCGGCCGTCGGCGGCCATCGCGACCCCTTCTTCTTCGGTCGGTCCCGACGTCACCCGCTCGGGCTCCCCGTCCGGAAATCGCTGGCGCCAGATGTGATTCGCCCCTCCAGCGTTGGACGTCAGGTACACCCACTGGCCGTCTGGCGTCCAGGCGCCGAACGTGCAACCCGCGCCCGGTGGTCCAACCAGGCGCCCCTCGGATGACCCGTCCATGGGCACGACGCGGCAGGGTGTCCACGCATGGTTCTGGTCCATTTCGACCAGCAGCACCCACCGCTGATCGGGTGAGGCGTACGAGAGGTGCGCCATTCCCTGCACGTGCGCCGGCACATAGACGTCACGTGGTGCGGTTCGGCGCTCGTCTGCCGCCACGATCCCCATGTGGGGATTCTCCCGGATCTCGGCGAACAGCAGCTGCCCGGGCCCGGTCCAGATCAGGCCCGAGGCGTTACCGAGCCATTCTTTCGGTTCGCCGCCAGCCACCGGAACGGTCCACGTGTCCCAGTCGAATCCCCTATTGACCGTCGTATACGCGACCCGCCCACCGTCGGGCGAGAAGACCGGACTCATCTTGGGAAGCGAGTCGTTCGTCAGCTGGATCGGCTCGCCGTCGGGCAGCGCCTTCACGTACACCTGGCCGCGCGAAAACGGCACGACGGCACTGGCGGCGCCGCGGATGAACGCGACCATGCGACCGTCCGGCGACAGCGCCGGATGGACGACCGAGTCGGGGAACTGCGTGAGCTGGACCCACTCGGAGCGGTCGGCCGGACGAGCCGGCGTGCGCCACCAGAGGCCGGCGCCGACTGCCAGCGCGGCCATCGCCGCCGCCGCGATTGCCGCGACCTGCCACCGGTTCCATCCACGCTGCGCGCGCTCGATCGCCGCCCGGGCCTCCGCGATCTCCTGCACGCGCTCGGTGATGTTCTTCTGGAGGCAGCCCCGCAGCAGCTCGCGCACGCCCTGTGGCACGGCCGCGGGCAGCGCTTTCCAGTCGGGCTCGCGCTCGAGAATCGCCGCAAACGTCTCGGCGACCGTCGGAGCGACGAACGGCGGCCGGCCGGTCAGCATCTCGTAGAGCACGCAACCGAACGCCCAGATGTCGGCGCGGTTGTCGACGGGCAGGCCGCGCGCCTGCTCGGGGCTCATGTAGGCCGCCGTCCCCAGAAGTACGCCGGCGCGTGTCGTCCCGGTCGCGGTCGTCGGCGACTGGGATCGGTCCTGAGCCAGTGCGGGTTCGGGAGATACCGCCTTCGCGAGGCCAAAATCGAGGACCTTGACGACCCCGGCCGGCGTGACCTTGATGTTGGCCGGCTTCAGATCGCGGTGAATGATCCCCTTCTGGTGCGCGGCCTCGAGCGCGTCGGCGATCTGCCGCGCGATGGCGAGCGCGTCCCGCAGCGGCAGTGGTCCGCGCCGGAGCCGATCGGCCAGCGTCTCACCCTCGACGAGCTCGAGCACCAGTGCCGGCACCCGATCCACGTCCTCGAGACCGTAAATCGCGCCGATGTGCGGGTGATTGAGCGCCGCCAGCGCGCGCGCTTCGCCGTTGAATCGCGCCAGCCGCTCGGGGTCGGTCGTGAACATCGGCGGAAGCACTTTGATGGCGACATCGCGCTCGAGCTTGGTGTCGTGGGCACGGTACACCTCCCCCATGCCGCCCCGACCGAGGAGTGCCTGCACCTGATAGCCGCCGATGCGGCGGCCTGTGAGGTCGGAACCACGCTCGTGGCTGAGGTGTGCAGGAGGCGGCCCACCAAGGAACTCGACGAAGCTGCCGGTTGAGACCGGTTGATCGAGGAGTGCCTGCACTTCGCGTCGCAGCGCCTCGTCACCGGCGCACGCCTCGGCGAGGAACCCGGGCCGTTCGTGCTCCGGCCGCGACCGTGCCGTGTGATAGAGCTCCCGGATGCGGTCCCAGCGCTCGGGTGTCATAGGTCCCTCCTTCGGCGCGTTCGTGGCTCTATCCGGTTAACGCGCAAAACCACGAGACATCACCTCGGCGAAAGGGACGCAGCCGGACAGTGCCATCGGCGCCCCTTCCCGAGACGCGGGATGGAACGTGATTCTATCTCACACGGGAATACAGGGCAGTTCTGGGTTCACTCGACCCGCCGCAGGATGAAGCACTTCAGGTAGTACGTCTCCGGCACGCCGACGAGCACCGGGTGGTCTCGACCCTGCATGCGCTTCTCGACGATCGCCACCGGCGTGTGGCTGTCGACGGAGGCCTCGTGCAGCACGGCCGCGAACATCGCCTCGTCCACGTTGTACGAACAGCTGCACGTGACGAGATGCCCGCCCGGCGTCAGCAGCCGCATCGCCCGCAGGTTGATCTCCTTGTAGCCGGCCAGGGCGTTCGGGACCGACGCCTTGTTCTTGGCGAACGCGGGCGGGTCGAGGACGATGGTGTCGTAGCGCTCGCCGGCCCGCTCCAGCCGCCGGAGCTCGTCGAAAACATTGGCTTCGCGCGCCTCGACGTGCGGCACGCCGTTCCGCTCGGCGTTCGCGCGGATGCGCGCCACGGCGTCGGGCGAGATGTCGATCGCCACCGCCTCGGGGCACTGCCGCGCCAGCCGCACCGCGAATCCCCCGCTGTAGCTGAAGCCGTCGAGCAGCCGCCCGCGCGCGTACCGCGCCGCGGCCTCGCGGTTCTCGCGCTGGTCGAGGAACAGCCCCGTCTTCTGCCCCCGGCGGAGATCGACCTCGTACTCGACCGGCCCCTCGCGCACCACGACGGTTGCGGGCACCTCGCCGTGCAGCACCTCGACTTTCTGCTCGAGCCCCTCCAGCGTGCGGACCTTCGCGTCGTTGCGCGCAAGAATGCCGGCGGGGCCGACGAGCTCCACCAGCATGCGCGTGATCTCCGGCAGCAGCCGGTCGATCGCCTGCGAGAGCGCCTGAACGACGAGGTGGTCGCCGTAGCGGTCGACGACGAGCGACGGCAGCAGGTCCGCCTCGGCGTGCACCAGCCGGTATGCGGTCGCGTCGAGCCCGAGCGCGGCCCGGTACGCCAGCGCGCTCTGCAGGCGCGTCCGGAACAGCGCGAGATCCGCCGCCGTTTCGCCGCGCGTGAGCATCCGGAGGGGAATCTGCGACCGATCGCTGAAGAGCGCGTAGCCGACCGTGCGGCGCCGCGGGCCGAGGACCTGGACGATCGTGCCGCCGTCGGCGCGTACGTCGACGACATCGGCGCGGTAGATCCACGGATGTCCGCCGCGCACGCGCTGCTCGCCCCGCGCGGAGATGACGACGGTGCCAGCCATACGGCTTTTGGCTTTGGGCTTTGGGCTTCAGGCTTTGGGGGCTTTGGGCCTTGGACGTTGCCTAAAGCCAAGAGCCTGAAGCCCGAAGCCTGCATAGTACAATTTCCTCCTATGCCCAACGCCGCGCTTCCGGGTTCCAAGTTCGTCTCCGCGATGCAGCGCGCGCTCGCGGACACGGATCCGGAGCTGGCCGACGCCATCCGCAACGAGACGCGCCGTCAGGCCGAGGGGCTCGAGCTCATCGCGTCGGAGAACTTCGTGAGCGCCGCCGTCCTCGAGGCCGCGGGCTCGGTGATGACGAACAAGTACGCCGAGGGCTATCCGGGCAGGCGGTACTACGGCGGCTGCGAGTTCGTCGACGTCGCCGAGTCGCTCGCGATCGCGCGCGTCAAGACGCTCTTCGGCGCCGAGCACGCCAACGTCCAGCCGCATTCCGGCGCGCAGGCGAACATGGCGGTCTACATGACGCTGCTCAAGCCGGGCGACACCGCCCTCGGGATGAACCTGGCGCACGGCGGCCACCTGACCCACGGCCATCCGCTGAATTTCTCGGGCAAGCTGTACACGATCGTCCCGTACGGCGTCCGCAGAGACGACGAGCGGATCGACTACGAGGAGCTGGAGCGGCTCGCGCACGAGCACAGGCCGAAGATGATCATGGTCGGCGCGAGCGCCTACCCGCGCGTGATCGATTTCCCGCGGATTGCCGCGACCGCCGCCGCCGTCGGCGCGCCGATGGTGGTCGACATGGCGCACATCGCGGGGCTCGTGGCCGGCGGCGTGCATCCGAGTCCGATCCCCCACGCTGACTTCGTCACCTCGACCACCCACAAGACGCTGCGCGGCCCGCGGTCGGGCCTGGTGCTCTGTCGCGGGCAGTACGCGAAGGACCTCGATCGCACGGTCTTCCCCGGCGTGCAGGGCGGACCGCTGATGCACATCATCGCGGCCAAGGCGGTCTGCTTCAAGGAAGCGATGGAGCCGGCGTTCGCCGAGTACCAGTGGCAGATCGTCGCCAACGCGCAGCGGCTCGCCGCCTCGATCAGCAGCCACGGATTCCGGCTGGTGAGCGGCGGCACCGACAATCACCTGATGCTCGTCGACGTGTTCTCGAAGGGGCTCACGGGCAAGGTGGCGGAGGCGGCCCTCGGCAAGGCCGGCATCACGGTCAACAAGAACGCCATCCCCTTCGATCAGAACCCGCCGATGGTCGCCAGCGGCATCCGCATCGGGACACCCGCCGTCACGACCCGCGGGATGCGTGAGCCCGAGATGGATCTGGTCGGCGACTTCATCGCGCGCGTGTTGCGGTCCCCGGACGACGAGCGGACGCTGGCCGTGGTGCGAAGTGAGGTCGAGCGACTGTGTCGCAGGTTCCCGCTGTACCCCGAACGCCTGGCCTAGGCACCCCGCTCGGCACCCCACCGCGTAAAGACCGCGCGGCGGGGGCCCCGCTCGCGGAACGGGTTCGCGAGGTCTTCTCCGATTCCGGCGCGCTCGCGCGCGTCGTCGACGGCTTCGAGCCGCGCGAGGGACAGCGGCAGATGGCCGAAGCGGTGGCCGCGGTGCTGGACGCCGGCGGCCTGCTGCTGGCCGAGGCCGGCACCGGCACCGGCAAGACGCTTGCCTATCTCGTGCCGGCGATTCTGAGCGGCCGGCGCGCGCTCGTCTCCACCGGCACGAAGAACCTCCAGGAACAGATCTTCTTCAAGGACCTCCCGCTCCTCCAGCAGGCGCTTGGCGCGCCGTTCACGGCGACGCTGATGAAGGGGCGCGGCAACTACGTCTGCCTGCACCGGTGGGAGGTGTATCGCGACGCCGTGCAGGGGGACGGCCCGGCCGGCGGACGCCTCATCGACGCCGGAGATCGGGTGCTGCTGCCGATCGTCGACGCCTGGCTGCAGCACACGGAGACCGGCGATCGCGCCGAGCTGCGCGATCTGCCCGAAGACGTGCCGCTCTGGAAGGAGATTGCCGCCGACGCGGACACGTGCCTCGGCTCCAAGTGCCAGCACTACGACGACTGCTTCGTCACCCGGATGCGGCGGCGCGCCGCCGAGTCGGACGTGGTGATCGTCAATCACCATCTGCTCTGCGCCGATGCGTCGGTCCGGCAGAGCGCATACGGCGAGGTCATCCCCGACTGCTCCACGCTGGTTGTCGACGAGGCGCACCAGCTGGAGGACGTGGCCACGCAGTACTTCGGGTACTCGGTGAGCGCGTACCGCGTGGACGACCTGGTAAGCGACACGGAAAGGCTCCTGACGATGCGCGCCCTCGACAGCGGCGACGTGCTGCGCGCGATTGCGCGCGTCTCGGAGCGATCGAGGATCTTTTTCAGCGGTCTCGCGCTCGTCCAGTCCCTGCAGCCGCCGGCGGGCTCCGAGGCGCGCGTCCGGTACACCGCGGAGGCGCTGGCGGACCACTATGAGGACGGCGCGGCGCTCTGCGGAGCGCTCGAGGGGCTCGAGGCGACGCTGGCGCTGGTGAAACAGCCGTCCGCCACGCCCGGCCACGAGGCGTCCACAGCAGCCGAGATCGACGTCGCCGAGGCGCTCCTCGCGCTCGAACGGCGGGCGGGCGAGCTGGCCAGAGACGTGCGCTTCCTGCTGCGGGCGGGCGATCCCGACTTCGTCTACTACGTCGAAACGCGAGGCCAGGGACGGTCCGCGAACGCGGACCGTCCAGCCAGCGCTGGCTCGTCGGGTCGCCATGCGACCCGACCTTTTCTTCGCGCGTCGCCGATCGACGTATCGCGCATCGTCCGTGACGCGCTGTTCGACCGGATGCGGGCCACGGTGCTGACGTCGGCCACGCTGGCCGTCGACGGCTCGTTCGCGTACGTGAAAGGGCGGCTCGGCATCCGCGACGCGAAGGATCTGCGCGTCGCCTCCGAGTTCGACTACGCGCGGCAGGCGCTGCTCTACCTGCCCCGCCGGGTGCCCTCGCCGAGGACGACCGCGTTCGCCCAGGCCGCCGCGCGCGAGGTGATCGAGATCCTCAAGCGGTCGCGCGGCCGCGCGTTCGTTCTGTTCACGAGCTACAACGTCCTGCGGAGCGTCCAGCCGTTCGTCGAGATGGCGCTTGCGTACCCGATCCTCGTGCAGGGGACCGCCCCGCGGACCGAGCTCATCGAACGGTTCCGATCGACGCCGAACGCCGTGCTGCTCGCCACCTCGAGCTTCTGGCAGGGGGTCGATGTCGTCGGCGACGCGCTGAGCTGCGTCATCGTCGACAAGCTGCCGTTCGCCTCTCCCGGCGATCCGGTCACTGCGGCGCGCATCGACGCCATCAACGCCAGAGGCGGCGACGCGTTTGCGGAGTATCAGGTGCCGCTCGCCATCCTGGCGCTCCAGCAGGGGCTCGGGCGCCTCATCCGCCACCGCACGGACCGGGGCGTGCTGGCGGTGCTCGACCCGCGGCTGCGCACGATGGGGTACGGACGGCGCTTCCTGGCGTCGCTGCCGCCGGCGCCGGTCACGCACGAGCTCGATGCGGTGGATCGCTTCTTTCGTGTAAACTACGGCGAGAGCGGTAGTTAATAACTCTCTCCGAGCGGCGGAGTAAGATAATCCAGCACATTTTCCGGAGGTTTTGATGCGGACCCATTTGATCCGCGGAGTCCTGGCACTCGCCGCGGTGCTCGTGATGGCGGGCCCGGCCGACGCGCAGAGCGTCATCCGAGGCCAGGTTGTGGACCAGGCTGGCAAGCCCGTTGAGGGGGCGACGGTCACGATCGAAGCGACCGAATCGAACCGGCGCGCCCAGGTGAAGACGAACCGCAACGGCGAGTTCATGCAGATCGGCCTGCCGTCCGGGCGGTACAACGTAACGGCCGCGAAGGACACCCTCAAGGCCGTGCAGCAGGCGAACATCACCCAGGGCATGCCGGTCGAGCTGAACTTCCAGCTGACGCCCACGAGCGGGCTCACGCCGGAGCAGATCAAGGCCAACCAGGAGATGCAAGCGCTCGCCCAGCAGGCGATCGACGCCATGCGGGCCGGTCGCGACGAAGAGGCGATCCAGAGGTTCAACGAGCTCGTCGTCAAGGTGCCGACCTGCAGCGACTGCTACTACAACCTTGGAGTGGCCTACTCGAAGCGGCAGCAGTTCGCCGAGGCCGAAGCCGCGTTCCGGAAGGCGACCGAGCTCGCCCCGAACTCGGCTGACGCGTACACGGGCCTCGCCAACGTGTACAACGCGCAGAAGAAGTTCGACCTGGCGCAGCAGGCCAGCGCCAAGGCGGCCGAGCTGGCCGGCGCCGGCGGCGGCGGCAGCGCGGAGGCGCTTTACAACCAGGGCGTCATCCTCTGGAACGCGGGCAAGTTCGCCGAGGCCAAGGTGCAGTTCGAGGCGGCGGTGAAGGCCGACCCGAAGATGGCGATGGCCTACTACCAGCTCGGGATGGCGAACATCAACCTCGGCCAGATTGCCGAGGCGCGCAAGGCGTTCGAAGGCTACCTGGCGGCCGAGCCGAATGGCCAGAAGGCCGCGGAAGTCCAGATGTTCCTGAAGCAACTGCCGCAGTAGGCTTTTGGCGCTGGGCTTTGGGCTTTAGGTACCCGAAGCCCAAGGCCCGAGGCCCGAAGCCATGTCAGTTGCCGATCGGCTGACCGAGGTCCGCGCGCGGATGGCCGCCGCGGCCCGGTCGGCCGGTCGCGACCCCTCGTCGGTTCTCCTCGTCGCCATCTCGAAGACCTTTCCCATCGATCGCGTGCGCGAGGTGTATGCCGCCGGGCAGCGCGACTTCGGCGAAAACCGCGTCCAGGAGGCGCTCGACAAGATGGCCGGCGCCGGCGAGCTCCCGCTCCGCTGGCATCTGGTCGGCCATCTGCAGTCGAACAAGGCCCGGCGGGCGGCGTCCGCCTTCGCGGTGATTCAGTCGATCGACAGCCTCGAGCTGCTCCAGAAGGTGGATGCCGCCGCAGCCGCCGCGGGCGCGTCGCCGGAACTGCTCATTCAGGTGGACCTGGCGGGAGAGACAACGAAGTTCGGCATCCCGCCCTCCGGTGTGCCGCCCCTCCTCGAGGCGGCCGCGCGGCTGCGCGCGGCGCGCGTGGTCGGCCTGATGACGCTGCCGCCGTTTCCCGAGACGCCCGAGGACTCGCGGCCGTGGTTCCGGCGCCTGCGCGAGCTGCAGGAGAAGTGGCTCGCCGCCGGCGTGCCGGCGGCGATGCTCCGCGAGCTCTCGATGGGCATGAGCGGCGACTTCGAAGTCGCCGTTCAGGAAGGCGCGACAATCGTGCGCGTCGGCACGGCGATATTTGGACGACGGGTCCCAACTTCAAAGTAAAAAGTGCAAAGTGCAAAGTAAGTTCAGAAGTACTTTGAGCTTACTTTGAAGTTTGCACTTTGCACTTTGAACTTAGGCCGTCACGGTGTCCAGCTGGGTCTCCACGTACGGCGACTCGTTGACGACCGGCGTCTTGCGCTTGGCGGCGACCATCCAGCATTCCCGCGCCGAGGCGGCGATGACGACCAGGACGACTACTATGAAGCCCAGGCAGAGCACGGCGTCGACCCGGTCGTTGAAGATCATCCGCGCGGCGTTCGGGTCGGTGGAGTTACAGCGGCCGATCCTTCGTCTCGCGGATTGCCACCACTCCAACGAGCGTAAGGGCGGCCGCGCCAGCGACGTAGTAGCCGACGTACTGGAGCCCGTAATTCTGGGCCAGCCACGTGGCGATGTACGGCGCCAATGACGCGCCGAAGATGCCCGCCAGGCTGAACGTGAGGGAGCTGCCAGTGTACCGCACGCGCGTTGGGAACAGCTCGGACAGCGTGGTACCCAGCGGCCCGTAGGTGAATCCCATCAACGACTGCCCGATCACCATCATCATGGTCGCGCCCATGAGTCCGGCCTCGAGCATTGGCGCCATCACGAAGCCGAAGCCGCCAATCATAACCGTCACCCAGAGCAGCGTGCGCCGGCGCCCCCGCTCTGCCACCAGGGCGCTCAGCGGAATCGTGAGCGCAAAGAAGACGATCCCGACGAGCTGGATGAGTAGGAACGACTCGCGGCTGTACCCGAGCGCGGTCGTTCCCCACGAGAGCGCGAAGACGGTCGTCAGGTAGAAGAGGACGAATGTGGCCAGCGAGGTCAGGATGCCGAGCACCAGCGTGCCGGGATAATTGCGGAACACGGCGCCTATCGGCACCTTGGCCCGCTCCTCGCGTTGGACCGCCGCGCGGAACACGGGCGTCTCGCTGATCGTCAGCCGCACGTACAGGCCGATGAGCACGAGCATCGCGCTCGCGAGGAACGGGATGCGCCAACCGTACGCGAAGAACTGGTCGTTGGTCAGCCATTCGGACAGTACAAGGAAGACACCGCCGCTGAAGAAGAAGCCGACTGGCGCCCCGAGCTGGGGAAACATGCCGTACCAGGCGCGTTTCCCCGGCGGCGCATTTTCGACAGCCAGCAGCACCGCACCGCCCCACTCGCCCCCGAGGCCGAGGCCCTGGCCGAAGCGGCATAGCGAGAGCACGACTGGCGCCGCGATGCCAACGCTGCCGTAGGTAGGCAGGATTCCAATTATGACGGTTGAGAAACCCATCGTGAGCAGCGCCGCCACCAGGGTTGTCTTGCGGCCGACACGGTCGCCGAAGTGGCCGAACAGCGCCGATCCCACCGGGCGCGCCAGGAACGCAATCCCGAATGTCGCCAGCGAGGCGAGTGTCGCGGATGCCGGATCCTCCGGCGGGAAGAACAGCTGCGGGAAAACGAGGACGGCGGCGGTGGCGTAGATGTAGAAGTCGAAGAACTCGATCGTGGTGCCGACCATGCTGGCGAACAGCACCTGGCCGGGCGTGTTGACGCGCCGGTCGACACGCGTGTGCTGGTCTGTCCTCAGGTTCACGTCAGTGCGGCGGTCGTGGAGTCGTCGATGTTCAAGCGGATCAAAATCGACAGGAGGTTGTTCATGGAAGGACCGGCGGACGGCACACCCCAGCCGATCGGAATAAGACGGATATCCAACTCTCAGGTCGTGGACGAGAGATGCGATCTCATCTCAACCGGTAGCCTCACTCAAGTATCGTCCCAACCGGCCGAGGGCGGAAAGCCCGCGGACGTCCTCCGGCCACAGCGGCAGACTGACGCGGGGAAACGGCGCGAACGCCTCCTCGATCTCGATGAGGTAGGCCCCCTCCTGGCGCCGGCGCGCCTCGAGAAACGCGCCGCCAGCCCCTTCGGGCAGCACCCGGTTCACGACGAGCGCTGCGACCGGCACGTGCACGCGGCCGAGCGACTGCAGCGTTTTTTGGCTCTCGAGAATCGAGAGCTTGTCGGGGTTCAAGACCAGCACGAAGGCGGTCGCCTCCCGGTCGAGCAGCAGCTCGCGAGCCCGGCGGAACTTTCGCTGCCGCGCCGCGAGCATCTCGGTGAGCGCCGCGGCGCGCGCCTCGTCCTCGTGCGGCGGGCGATCGTCACTCGGCGACTGCTCGCCAAGGTCAGCCGGCCGGCGTCCGAGCCGCGCCAGCACGCTAGCGAGCCGCGACGAGCGCTCCCGGTGGCGGAGGAGTCCCTCGACCCACGTGGCCATAATCTCCGGGAGCGACAGCAGGCGAAGCGTGTGCCCGGTGGGAGCCGTATCGAAGATCACCAGGTCGAACCGGCCGCCGGCCTGCACCATCAGCTCCGCGACCCGCTCGAGCAGCGCCGCTTCGACCGTGCCGGGCGCGAGCCGCGCGAGCTCGAGCTGGCGATCGACCTCCGCGTACATCCTCGGATGCACGAGCCGCTTCATCTGCGCCTTGACGGCCGTAATATGACGTCCGGCCGCCGCATCGGGATCGATCTCGAGGCCCCACAGCCGATCGGCCAGCAGCGTCTCGGTATCGCCGACGGCTCTGTCGAAGACGTCGCCGAGGGAGTGCGCCGGATCCGTCGAGACCACGAGGCACCGGCGTCCGCGGTCGGCCGCGGCCACCGCGAGCGCCGCGGCTATCGTCGTCTTGCCGACGCCGCCCTTGCCGCCGACGAATACGATCCGACGCTCGAGGAGGGGCTCGAGCGCAGCAGCCCGGGGCGGGGGCGTCACGGGCGTCGGCGGCCGCACGCACGGGCCGGGCCACTACGGGGCGTGGCGGCTCGCCGGGCAGGCGCGGCGCTCAACAGCATCTGAAGCCGTCGAGCGGGGAATGCTCCATGCCCATGCGGACGTGCCACTCGTGGAAGCGCTCGAGCAGCATCGGCTGCAGCTCCAGCATGTAGTAGGTCGCCGGGTTCGGCACGCCCATCAGCTCCGAGAAGACGAAGAGCATGAACAGGTCGTCCTGATCGCGGTGCGCCCGGGCGATAACGCCTCGGTAGGGCGCGACGTAGAACTCGGTCGCGAGCTCGCTGACGCGCCTCAGCCGCTCGCGCAGCGACACGTCAGCTCACGGTCACCGCACGCGTGGTACCCACGGCGCGGCGTTCCCGCATGAACGCTGAAGCCGCCTCCAGCATCACGAAGATCGCAGTGACGACAATCAGAAGATCCATGAGGACGAGGAAGTACTGCCCGGTGCGGTACAGATCCCACAGCTGATACAGCGCCGCCAGAAACGACATCGAGGTGACGAAGATCATCGGGATCATCGTGTAGCGCGACGGCCGTCCCTGTTTGACCAACAGAACGCTGATCACGAGGAGCGTCAACCCGGCGAGAAGCTGATTGGTGGTGCCGAACAGGGGCCAGATGATCATGCCACCGGTTCCCTGCGTACCGCCCGCACCGAAGGCGAGTGTCAGGCACGCCCCCACCGCCAGGAACGTGGCGACGTAGCTGTTCTGCAAGGCGGGAATCTTGTAAGCGACGCCCCACTCCTGGATGATGTACCGCTGCAGGCGCACCCCCACGTCCATCGTCGTGCCGGCAAAGAGGACCACCATCACCGTGAGGAGCACAGCGCCAAATTCGTACGAGAACGGCGAGCCCGCCGCGACGATAGTGGCGCCGCCCTGGACGAACGCGTTCTGACCGCCGGCACCGAACGCCGGGTACATCGCATCCCAGTCGGCCCGGGACGCAAAGCCAGCCGTGGCGGCAATGATGGTGATCAGCGCCAACGCCCCTTCGCCCGTCGACCCAAGATAGCCCACAAATCGCGCGTCGGTCTCCTTGTCAAGCTGCTTTGAGGTGGTGCCAGAGCCGACAAGGCCATGGAAGCCGGAGATCGCACCGCATGCGATGGTGACGAACAAGAGCGGCACGATCGGCGGCGCCCCCGCGGGAACGCTCTGGTTGAAGGCCGGCGCAACGACCGTCGGATGAGAGATGAGGACTGCCCCGTACAGCAGCCCGAGCCCGACGAACAGCATGATGCCGCTGATGTACCCGCGGGGCTGCAGCAGCACCCAGACAGGAACCAGCGATGCGATCGTCGCGTAGACGAACAGCAGCACGATCCATTGCGCGCCAGCGCCGAGGCCGAGGAACGTCTCGGGCAACCGGACGGGCACGTAATCGCCGAGCGGAACGCACAAGAAGATGAAGGCCGTCGCGAGGATCGTTGGCACCACGATGTTCGTATGCGCCTTGTAAAACAACACACCGATGACGAGCGCCACGGCGATCGCGGCCCACGCCGGAATCACGCTGGCCGGCGTCAGGTCAAAGGCTTGTGAAATCGCGACAGCGAACACGGCGTTCACCATGAGCAGCAGGAGGAAGATCACGATCATGAACAGCGCGCGGGCACGCTGGCTCACGATATCGCCTGTGAGGGCTCCAATCGATCGCGCCTTGTGGCGGGCGCTCGCCCAGACCGCCCCGAAGTCGTGCACCCCCGCAAAGAACAACGTGCCGCCGATGACCCACAGGAACGCGGGGACCCAGCCCCAGATGACCGCGATGCCAGGGCCGATGATCGGCGCCGCCCCGGCGACGGCCGTGAAGTGGTGTCCCCACAGCACCGTCCGGTTGGTCGGCACGTAGTCGATGTTGTCCCGCATGGAATGAGCTGGCGTCTTGAAATCGGGGTCCAGCCGGTAGATCTTCTCGGCAATGAACTTGGAATAGAACCGGTACCCGAGGAACATGGCCCCGAGTCCGACGATGGCGAGGATAATCGCATTCATGGTGTTGGTGTGAACCGGCGGACTCGACGATCCGCCGAGGTCCTTTCGTGTGCTTGCGCCAAGTCTCGGCGAACTGCCGCCCCTGGGTCAACTTTCCTGCGCGGTCGGTGCGTCCGGCCGCGCCGGCGAGACGCGCCGGTGCGCGCCCGCAGCGAACAGGCGTGTGGAGGCCCCCAGTGAAGGTCCATCCTCGTCCATCCTCTCGACACACCGGGCGGGCGTCGGCGCGCGTAACGGTGCCCGCTTCTCTGGACATCTTACTCGACGTCCGGGTTGTGCCGCGATCGGCCCGCGCGGGCGTGGCAGGCCTCCGCGACGGCGCCCTGCTCGTCCGCCTGCACGCCCCCCCGGTCGAGGGCGCCGCGAACGCCGAGCTCATCGAGCTGATCGCGGAGACGCTCGGCGTCCCCAGGCGGCAGGTCACCATTGTCGCCGGCGAACGCAGCCGGCTGAAACGGGTGCGCGTAGACGGGGTGACGATAGACGAGGTCAAGGCAAGATGCCTGCCGACTTCCTGATCGAGCACGCGGACGTCGTCGCCACCTGCGCGGGACCGGCGCCGCGGCGCGGCCGCGCCCAGCGGGACATCGGGGCCGTACGCGACGGCGCCATCGCCGCCCGCGACGGGCGGATTCTGTTCGTCGGGCCGCACGAGGCGCTCGCCGCCCGGGTGAGCGTCGCGCCCGGCGCCGTCCGCGTCGACGCGCGCGGCTGCACCGTCGTCCCCGGCTTTGTCGACGCGCACACGCACCTGGTCTACGCCGGGGATCGCCTTGACGAGCTGCAGCAGCGGCTGGCCGGCGCCACCTACGCCGAGATCGCCGCCGCCGGCGGCGGCATCGGGCGGACCGTCGCGGCGACCCGTGCCGCGTCGGAAGACGACCTCGTCCGTGCGGCGCGCGCGCGCCTCGACGAGATGGCGGCCTCGGGCACCACCACGTGCGAGGTGAAGAGCGGCTACGGGCTCGCCACGGAGGTGGAACTGCGCCAGCTCCGGGCGATCAGACGCCTCGACGCCGAACATCCGATCGACCTGGTGCCGACGTTCCTCGGCGCGCACGACGTCCCGGCGGAGTACCGCTCCCGGCCCGACGACTACGTCGCGCTCGTCATCGACGAGATGATCCCGCGCGTCGCGGCCGCGGCGCTCGCGGAGTGGTGCGACGTGTTCTGCGAGGTAGGGGCGTTCACGCCGGCGCAGGCAACGGCGGTCCTGCGGGCCGGCGCGCGCGCGGGGCTGAAGCCGCGCATTCACGCCGACGAGCTGGCCTCGAGCGGCGGCGCGCGCGTCGCCGCCGAGGTCGGCGCCCGGTCGGCCGACCACCTGATTTTCGTCGACGAGCCCGCGGCCGATGCACTGGCGCGGGCCGGCGTCTGCGCCGTCCTGCTGCCGACTGCCGCACTCTACCTCAAGCTCGGCCGGTACGCCCCCGCGCGCATGCTTATCGATCGGGAGGTGCCCGTGGCGCTCGGGACCGACGTCAATCCTGGTGCCGGTCTGTCCTCCTCGATGGCGTTCGCGATCACACTGGCCTGTTTCGCGATGGATATGACGCTCGAGGAAGCGCTCATTGCCGCGACGCTCAATGCCGCATGGTCGCTCGACCGCGCGGCGACAGTCGGCAGCCTCGAAGTGGGCAAGCTGATGGATGCCGTGCTGATGGAAGGTGACCTGACCAGCCTCATCCGGGTCGGCAGTTCGCCCATTCGCACGGTGATCAAGCGGGGGCGGTTGGTGGTTGGTGGTTAGTGGTTGGTGGTAACTTCAAGTTCGATGCCCCGCCACGAACCACCAACCACCAACCACCAACCATTCCGCACGATGGCGCTCGTCGATTTGCTCGACGCCTTTGCGTCGAACGAGCCGGTGCCCGGCGGCGGATCGGCCGCGGCGCTCGCCGGCGCCCTTGGCGCCTCCCTGCTCATCATGGTCGCGGGTCTGCCGAAGACGCGCACCGGCGCGCCTGAGGAGGCGGCCGACCTGGCGGAGGCGTCCGCGCGCCTGCGCCCGCTCCGCGACTCGCTGCTCGAGCTGGTGGACGACGACAGTCGTGCGTACGCCGCGGTGCTCGACGCGAGGCGGCTGCCGAAAGCGACCGACGCCGAGCGCGATCGCCGCCGCGCCGCCATCGAGGCGGCGATGCACGGCGCCACGCGCGTCCCGCTCGAGACGATGCGGTTCTGCCAGCAGGCGCTGCGCGGCGCCCTTGTCGTGGCGAGACACGGCAACCCGAACGCCGCGACCGACGCCGGCGCCGCCGTGGAGCTGCTCGTCGCCGCGCTCCGCAGCGCCGCCATGAACGTCGACGTCAATGTGAAGAGCGTGTCGGACGGCTCGTTTGCCGAGCGAGTTGCTGCCGAGCGCGCCGAACTGGCCTCCGAAGGCGAGGCCGACGCCGCGCGCGCCAGAGCGCGCCTGGCTACTGCGTGAGGCCGTCCAGCCTCGGTGCCTCCACCGAGAACGACAGATCGACCGGGTAGGTCACGCCCGGCAGCAGCGCCACCGGCTCGGTGTAGTACACCTCCGCCATCGTCCGGGAGCCTTCGCGGCGGACGTCGACATCCCGCCGCTCGAGCGGCACCTCGAGCTCGATCGCTTTTTCGAAGATCACATCGACGAGCCGACCCGTCGGGGTGTTGCCGCCGAAGAGGACGGCCTGATACGCCGCGTCCTTCAACTGGTAGTACTTCCAGGCCACCATCGCCCCGCGAGCGGCGGCGTGCAGCAGCGCCAGTGCGACGACGAGCTTCGCGACGGTCCTGATCAATGAATCTGATGGAGGATGCGGCTCCAGCGGATCCCGCCGAGCAGCCCCGGAAGCCCGCCGCCGTCCTCGCCGAACGAGAAGTACACGAAGAGCGCCCTGCCTTTGACGTAGTCCCGCGGCAGGAACCCCCAGTAGCGGCTGTCCTGTGAGTTGTCGCGGTTGTCGCCCATCATGAAATAGTGGCCGCTCGGCACGGTCACCGGCCCGTACTGCACCCGCACGTCGAAGTCGAGCGCGCCCTCCTCGTCCGGCGGGACGAGGAACTGCACGTACGGTTCGTCGAGCGGCTTGCCGTCGATGTAGACCTTCTTGTTCTTCAGCTCGACGGTCTCGCCCGGCAGCCCGATGACGCGCTTGATGAAGTCGCGCTCCGGGTCCTCCGGATACTTGAAGACGACGATGTCGCCGCGCCGGATGGGATCGATCGGCAGCAACATCTCCTCGAGGCGCGTCACCGCCGGCGCGTAGGCAAACTTGTTGACGAGCAGGTGATCGCCAATGAGCAGGTTCTTCTCCATCGAGCCGGTCGGGATCTTGAACGCCTGCACGACGAACGTGCGCACGAAGAGCGCCAGGATCACGGCGATGCAGATCGACTCGAAGTACTCCCGGGCGGTCGACTTCTTATACGGCACGTGGTGTCCGGCTTTAGCCGGACCGGTGTCGTTCGTCATTCGGTCCCCACCTTCAGTACCGCAAGGAAGGCTTCCTGCGGGATTTCCACGCGCCCGACGCGCTTCATGCGCTTCTTCCCCGCCTTCTGCTTCTCGAGCAGCTTCCGCTTCCGCGTGATGTCGCCGCCGTAGCACTTGGCGAGGACGTTCTTGCGGAGCGGCTTCACCGTCTCGCGGGCGATGATCCGGTTGCCGATCGCCGCCTGAATCGCGACCTCGAACAGCTGCCGCGGAATCAGCTCGCGCATCTTCGACGCCAGCGCCCGCCCGCGCTCGTAGGCGGCGTCGCGGTGCACGATGATCGACAGGGCATCCACCGGCTCGCCGTTCACCAGGATGTCCATCTTGACGAGCGGCGACTCCCAGTAGCCGGTGACATGGTAATCGAGCGAGGCGTAGCCGCGCGAGATCGTCTTCAGCCGGTCGTAGAAGTCCATGACGACCTCGTTGAACGGCAGCTCATAGGTGACGAGCACGCGGTCCGACGTCAGGTACTCCAGCTTTTTCTGGACGCCCCGCTTGTCCTGGCAGAGCTGCAGGATCGGCCCGACGAACTCGGATGGGGTGAGGATCATCGCCGTGATGACCGGCTCCTCCAGCTTGGCAATCCGGCCCGCCTCCGGCAGCTTGGCGGGGCTGTCCACTTCGTGCACCTCACCGTCGGTGGTGGTCACCCGGAACAGTACTCCGGGCGCCGTCGTGACCAGGTCCATCCCGAATTCCCGCTCGAGCCGCTCCTGGACGATCTCCATGTGCAGCAGCCCCAGGAACCCGCACCGGAAGCCGAAGCCGAGCGCCGCCGACGTCTCCGGCTCGTAGTGGAAGGAGGCGTCGTTCAGGCGGAGCTTCTCGATCGCCTCGCGGAGCTCCGGATACCGGTGGCCCTCGACCGGATAGAGGCCGGCGAAGACCATCGGCTTCAGCTCCTTGAAGCCGGGAAACGGCTCCGGTGTCGGCCGCGCCGCCTCGGTGACCGTGTCGCCGATCCGGGCGTCGGCCACGCGCTTGATGTTGGCGACGACGAAGCCGACCTCGCCGACGCCGAGCGCGTCGACGGGCACCGCCTTCGGCGAGAAGACGCCGAGCGCGTCGACCTCGTAGTCCTGCGCCGTGGCCATCAGCCGCACCTTCATCTTCGGCCGCAGCACGCCGTCGATGACGCGCACCACGATGACGACCCCGCGGTATGCGTCGTACCAGGAGTCGAAGATGAGCGCCTTGAGGGGCGCGCCGGGGTTGCCCGTCGGCGGATGAAAGCGTTCGACGACCGCCTCGAGGATCTCGCGCGTCCCGGTCCCCTCCTTCGCGCTGGCGAGCAGCGCGCCCGAGCTGTCGAGGCCGATGATGTCCTCGATCTGCCGCTTGCAGTCCTCCGGCTGGGCGCTCGGCAGGTCGATCTTGTTGATGACCGGGATGATCTCGAGGTTGTGGTCGGCCGCGAGGTAGGCATTGGCGAGCGTCTGCGCCTCGACGCCCTGCGCCGCGTCGACCAGCAGCAGCGCGCCCTCGCACGCGGCGAGCGACCGGGTCACCTCGTAGCTGAAGTCGACGTGCCCGGGGGTGTCGATGAGATTGAGGACGTACGGCTGGCCGCTCTTGGCGGTGTAGTTCAGGCGGACGGGATGCGCCTTGATGGTGATCCCGCGCTCGCGCTCGAGATCCATCGCGTCGAGGACCTGAGCCTCCATCTCGCGGGCCTCGAGCGCGCCGGTGAGCTCGAGGAAGCGATCCGCCAGCGTCGACTTGCCATGGTCGAT